>NZ_JBYIRL010000028.1:0-125418 GCF_057708125.1 Actinacidiphila sp. bgisy145 | reverse complement strand
CGTCCCCCGTCGTGGGGGCCCCCGGGGTGGGGCCCGCGGGCGCGGGGCCGGGCCGGGCCGGGGCCGGCGCGTCCGCACCGGCCCCGGCCCCGCTGCCGCCGGTCACAGCAGCCCGCCGCCGTTGACGTGGATCAGCGAGCCGTTGACGAAGGTGTTCTCCAGCGCCTGGAGCACCGCGGATGCGACGTCGTCCGGCTGCCCGACGCGGCCCACCGGGGTGGCCTCCGCGGTGGACTTGAACAGGCCCTCGCGGGCCTCGTCGGGCAGGCCCGACCACAGCGGGGTGTCGATCAACCCGGCCACCACCACGTTCACCCGGATCGGCGCCAGCTCCAGCGCCATCGACTGGCCCATGGCGCCGATGCCCGCGTTGGCCGCGGCGGTGACGGTCAGGCCCGGGTACGCCTTGAAGCCGGCGCCGCCGGAGATCAGCACGATCGAACCGGTCGCCGCGAGCTTCGGCCCGGCGTGCCGGACGCTGAGCAGCTGGCCGACGATCTTGGTGTCGAGGCAGCGCCGGATGTCCTCGGCGGTGACCTCGTAGACGGAGCCGGTGGCCATGTCGCCGGGGCACACCACCAGGTGGTCCAGGGCGTCGACGCCGGCGAAGAAGGCGCGCAGGCTCTCCTCGTCGGTGACGTCGACGACCGCGGTCCGCACCTGGCCGCCGATCTCCTTCGCCGCCTGCTCCAGCTTGTCCTGGGAGCGGGAGGCGATGGTGACCTCGGCGCCGGCCTCGGCGGCCTGGCGGGCGACGGCCTTGCCGATGCCGGAGCTGCCGCCGATGACGACGACGCGGGTACCGGAGAGGGAATTCGAAGGCATGGTTCATCTCCATCGTGACGTGGCTGCCCGGCGGTCGTCGGACGCGTCTCCCGCCGGCCTTGCGCCCTCAGACTGCCGCCCGCCGGAATCCCCCAGGAAGGCAATTCCTTGTACTGGTTGATTCACCACCACCTTCGCGGCGGGCCCCCATCTGGTGGTCGGAGCACCAGCCACCGGCCTCGACTCCGCCTCGGCGGGGTGCCGATGATGAAGCATCGGCTTTACCCGAAAGCCGGAAATCAGGCCCGGAGAAGGAGGCTCGGGATGACGACAGAATTTCCCCGCCCCGAAGGCGCCCCCGGCACCACCGTCGACACCGTTCGCGGACCGGTTCCGGCGGACAGCCTCGGAGTGACGCTCTCGCACGAGCACATGTTCGTGCTCAGCCAGGAGTTCCAGACCAACTACCCCGCGCTGTGGGACGCGGCCGGCGGCGTGCGCAGCGCCGTCGCCCAGTTGCAGCGCGCCTACGACGCCGGGGTGCGCACCCTGGTGGACATGACGGTCATCGGCCAGGGCCGCGACCTCGACCTGGTGCTGCGCGTGGCGGCGCAGACCCCGCTCAACGTGGTCCTCGCCACCGGCGTGTACAGCCTGGACGGGGTGCCGCTGTTCGCGCGGTTCCGCGGCCCGGGCACCGACCTGGAGTCCGAGGACCCGCTCGTCGAGCTGCTGACCGGGGACATCACCGACGGCATCGGCGACACCGGAGTGCGCGCCGGGCTGGTCAAGTTCGCCTGCGAGAACGCCGAACTCGCCGCCCACGACCACCGGATGGCGGCGGTCGTCGCCGAGGTGCACCGCCGCACCGGCGTCCCCGTCGTGGTCCACTCCAACCCGTTCGAGGGCAACGGCGTCGACCTGGTCCGGCTGCTGGCGCGCGAGGGCGTCGACCCCGAGCGGGTGGTGATCGCGCACGCCGGCGACTCCCCGGACCTCGGCTACCTGCGCGCGCTCGCCGACACCGGCTGCATGCTCGGCTACGACCGGTACGGCATGGTCCCGTTCGCCCCCGACGAGCAGCGCAACGAGACCCTGGCCGCGCTCGCCCGCGCCGGCCACCTCGCCCAGCTGCTGGTCTCCCAGGACTACGCGGTGCACATCGACTACGTCACCCTGGCGCAGCGCCAGGAGATGTGGCCGGACTGGAGCTACACCCACCTGTTCGAGCGGGTGCTGCCCAAGCTCGTCCAGGAACCCGGCATGGACGAGGCCGCGGTCGCCACCCTGCTGGTCGACAACCCGCGGCGGCTGCTGCTGCGCACCCCGGTGCGGGCCGCCGCGCAGGAGGTGCGCCATGCCGTCTGAGGCCGTCGCGCCCCCGGCCGCGGGCGACGAGCCGTGGCTGAGCCTGGGCACCGACCTCCTCGTCGACGAGGAGCACGTCAAGTGCTGGGTGGAGCACGTGCCGCCCGGCGAGCGCCGCCCTCTGCACACCCACCGGCACCCCTGGGTCACCGTGGTGCTCTCCGGTGCGTACGTCGAGTCGCTCGACGAGCACGACAACCGGATCAAGACCGGCACCCTGATGAGTGGTCAGGTCGTGCACAACGACGCGTCGGCCCTGCCGCTGCGCCACTATGTCCGCAATCTCTCCGACCAGCCCCTGGTGATGGTCGCCATCGAGCTGCGCGAGGCGCAGCGACCGGAAGGAAGCGCGCCGTGAGCGACGAGCACTTCGAACCCCCCGCCGGCCCCGCCCTGGTGACCGGCGCCACCTCAGGACTCGGCACCGCCGTCGCGTGGGCCCTGGCCGAGCGCGGCTGGACCGTACTGGTGCACGGCCGCGACGCGCGCCGCACCGACGCCGTCGTCGCCGAGCTGCGCGCCGCGGGCCACCGCGCCCACCCCTACCTCGCCGACCTCGCCTCGCTGCGCGAGTGCGCCGAGCTGGCCCAGCGGGTGGCCGCCGACCACCCCAGCCTGGAGCTGGTGGTCAACAACGCCGGCGTCGGCTTCGGCGCCGACCAGCGCCGCCGGGAGCTGAGCGCGGACGGCTACGAGCTGCGGCTCGCCGTCAACTACCTGGCCCCGGTGGTGCTCACCCGGATGCTGCGGGCCCCGCTGCGCGCCGCCGGCCGCGCCCAGGTGCTCAACATCGGCTCCGTGGGCCAGTCCCCGCTGCCGCTGGACGACCCGCAGTTCACCCACGGCTACAGCGGCTCGGAGGCGTACACCCGCAGCAAGTTCGCGCTGGCCGCCTTCACCTTCGCCACCGCCGAGCAGTACGGCCGCGACGGCATCCAGGTCAACGTCTGCCACCCGGCGACCTACATGGACACCGCGATGACCCACGACTCGGGGATCACCCCCTGGACGAGCGTCGACGAGGGCGTGGGCGCGGTGCTCACCGCGGTGCGCGCCGGGCAGCGCGGCCGTACCGGGCTGTTCTTCAACGGCACTTCCACCGCCCGGGCGCACAGCCGCGCCTACGACAAGGGCTTCCAGCAGCGGCTGGCCGACCTCACCTCGAACCTGCTGTCCCGTGTGGAAGGAGTGGAAGCGGCGGTGTGGTGACCGCGGCGCCGGCGCGCTGCCGCTCGTCGACCATCGCACCGAGCTGCACCAGCACCCGTTCCTGGGCGATGGGCAGGTGCGTCACCAGCGTCGCCTGGATGTCGCCCAGGTGCAGCTTGACGTAGTCCAGCTCGATCCGGCCCAGCACCGGGTGGTCGAAGCGCCGCCGGTCCGGGTGCGCGGTCTCCACGCCCATGCCCTGCCACAGGGTGCGGAACAGCTCGCTGCGCTCCGCCAGTTCGGCGACCAGCCGGGTGAAGGACGGCTGCACCAGGCGGTCGGCGGCCTGCGCCCGGAACAGGGCCACCGTGTGCAGCGCGTGGTCTTCCCACTCCGGGTACAGGTCCTGGGTGCGCGGGTCGAACGTCATCAGCAGGACGTTCCGCTCCTCGGGCGGCAGCGTCTCGAACCAGGGGAAGAGCACGCACAGGCCCTCGTTCCACGCCAGCACGTCGAAACGCTGGTTGGTGATCAGCGCGGGCAGCGGGTCGAGCAGGCGCAGCAGCGCCAGGTAGGTGCCCGGCAGTTCGCGGGCATCCCGCACATGCTGCTCCGGGCCGGGCTGGGGCAGCTGACCGGCCAGCCGGAAGAGGTAGTCGGTCTCCACCGGGTCGAGCTTCAGGGCCCGGGCGAGGCTGGCCAGCACCTGCCGGGAGACCTTGATCCGGCGGGCCTGCTCCAGCCACGTGTACCAGGTGAGGCTGACCCCGGCGAGCGCGGCCAGCTCCTCCCGCCGCAGCCCCTTGGCGCGGCGCCGGCCGAACGGCTGCGGCACCCCGGCCTCCTGCGGGGTCAGCGCCTCCCGCCGGCTGCGCAGGAAACCGGCGAGCTCCCTGCGCTGCTGCTCCTGGAGGTCCGTCTGTCGCGGGTGGTCCATCACGTCACTTCCTGTCCGGCTCCGTCGGCGGCCCCCAGCAGGTCCTCGGCGGACCGGCCGACGCGGGTCACCACGGCGTCCGGCCGGACCCGTACGGCCGTCCCGGATCGTATCCGCAGCGCCGAGCGCAGCCGCGGCGACTCGACCGCCCGCACCGCGGGGGCCCCGCCGGCGGAGGCGGCCGGCGCGGGGGCGCCGCCGCCGAAGAGCAGCACGGTGTCGCCCTCGCCGCCGAGCACGTCATGCAGCCAGCCGCCCTGCGGCAGCGGCAGGTCGGGCAGCCGCCCGCCCTCGGTGATCCGCCCCGAGCGCCGCCCGGCGCCGGGATAGGTCAGGGTGAGCTGCGCCTGCCGCGGCACCACCACCCGGTCCAGCAGCCCGGCGTGCTGCGCACCGCGCAGCAGCGTGTCGCGCACCGCGGCCTTCCAGCCGGTCAGCATCCACAGCCGGGTCTGCTGGTCGGTGTCGCGCACCACACCGCGCGCCACGTGCAGCCGCTCGCGCTCCCAGTCGTCCAGGCACCGCTGGGGTGCGGCGCCGAGGACGACCGGGGCGAGCCGCCAGGCCAGCGCGGAGACGTCCTCCAGGCCGGTGTTGAGGCCCTGGCCGCCGGCCGGGCTGTGGATGTGCGCGGCGTCGCCGGCCAGCAGCACCCGCCCCACCCGCCACCGCTCGGCCATCTTCCGGTGCACCCGGAAGACCCCGGTGCGGCCCTCGCCGGCCAGGTCGAACGGCACCGGGCAGCGCTCGGCGGCGGCCTGGCGCACCACCTCGGCCGGGTCGGCCACCTCGGCGTCCGGGGCGACGCTGACGAACGCCCGGTACAGCCCGCCCGGCAGGCCGACCACGACCAGCACCCCGGCGGGTGTCATGAAGTAGTGCGCCTCGTCGTGCGCGAGGCTCGTGCGCCACTCGCCGTCGGTGAGCAGGAACTGCTGCGGGTAGGACGCCCCGGTGAAGGGCACACCGAGCCGGTCGCGCACGGTGCTGTGCGCGCCGTCGCAGCCGACGAGCCAGGAGCACTCGGCGCCGCGGGCGCCCTGCGGGGTGCTCAGCGCCAGCTCGACGCCGTCGGCGTGCTGCCGGAAGTCCTCCAGCCGCACCCCGAACTCGATCGTGCCGCCGAGCGCCCGGAACCGCTCCCGCAGCACCTGCTCGGTCTGCTCCTGCGGGATGGACAGCGCGTACGGGTAGCGGGTGCCGCGCAGCTTGTCGAAGCGGGTACGGGCCAGGCGGCGCGGCCCCGAGTGGTAGTTCTGCGCCCGGATGACGTGGCCCAGGCGCGCCACCTCGTCCGCGGCGCCGACCCGGCCGAGCGCCTCCAGGCCGCGCGGCCACACGATGATGGCCTTGGCGTGCGGGTGCGGCCGGTCGACGCGTTCCAGCAGCCGGACCGGGACCCCGCGCTGCAGCAGTTCGCAGCCGAGGGTGAGCCCGACCGGTCCGGCCCCCACGATCGCGACGGGTGGTTGGGACATGGCCATCCTCTCCGTTTCCTGCTCTGTCTCCTGTGTGCTGTGCTGTTGCCGATCCGCCGGCAAGCGGGGTGACGCGCTGTCAGATCCCGCCGCCGGTGCTGATCAGGCCGCCGTCCACGGCGAGGGTCTGCCCGGTGACCCAGTCGGCGTCGGAGGACGCCAGGTAGGCCACCGCGGCGGCGATGTCCTCGGGCACGCCCAGCCGGCCCAGCGCGTAGCCGGCCGCGACGCTCTCCTCGCGGTCCTCGTAGAGCTTGGCCGCGAAGCGGGTCCTGACCACGGCGGGGGCGACGGCGTTGACCCGTATCCGCGGCCCGACCTCCTGGGCGAGCTGCGCGGTCAGGTGGATGAGCGCGGCCTTGCTGGCACCGTAGGCGCCGATGCCGGTGGCGGGCCGCAGCCCGGCGACCGCGGTCATGTTCACCACGGCGCCGCCGTGCGCGCCCATCCACGCGTCCCGGGCCCGGGCCGTCCAGCCCACCGCGGCCAGCACGTTGACCTCGAAGACCTTCCGCAGCGCGTCCGGCGGCAGGTCGAGCACCGGGCCGAACACCGGGTTCACGCCGGTGTTGTTGACCAGGACGTCCAGCCGCCCGAACGTGTCGAGGGTGCGGGCCACGGCCTCGGCCTGGTGGTCGGGGTCGCCGGTGTGCCCGCTGACCGCCAAGGCGTGGGCGGGGCCGCCCAGTTCCTCGACCGCCTGCTTCAGGGCGTCCTCGCGGCGGCCGGTCAGGCACACCCGGGCGCCCTCGGCGACCAGCCGTTCGGCCACCGCGCGGCCGATGCCGCGGCTGGCTCCGGTGACGAGCGCGGTCCGCCCGCGAAATCGGGTGCCGTCGTGGTTCACGGTCCTTCGCCTTCCTGGTCGGGAGCGCCGGGTGGCGCGCCGGGGCTGGGGGAACGGGAGTTGGGGGGAGCGGTGGGTGCGGGCCGACCGGGGCCCTGCGGCGTCAGGTGCGGGCCGCCTCGGGGAGCGCGGCGGCCTGCGCGGCCTCGGCTTTCTCCGGGATGCGCACGGCCGCCTCGGCCGGAACCGCCGCCTGCTCCCGGGTCCTGGACCCGACGACCGCGACGAGCACCGTGGCCGCCGCGCAGAACCCGGCCATGACCCACATCACCGTGTGCAGACCGCCGGTGTACGAGTCGACGGCGACCTGCCGGAACGCCCCGCGCGCCGACGGCGGCACGCTGCGCACCGGACCGTCCAACTGCCCCTGGTTCAGTACGGCGGCCAGCGCGGCCGGCCGGTGCCCGTACGTGCCGGTGAAGCCGTCCAGGCTGCCGCCCAGCCGCATCCGGGTGGTGGTGACCAGGAGGGTGCCGGTCACCGCGATGGCCACCGCCTCACCGCCCAGCCGCATCGTGTTGAACATCCCGGCGGCCATCCCGGCCCGGTCCGGGTGCACCGCGGAGACCGCGGCGCCGTCCTGCACGCCGAAGGCGATCCCGACCCCGATCCCGATCAGCGCGTACGGGCCGAGCACCGCCCAGTTGCCGATCCCCGGGTGCAGTACCGTCAGCCAGGCCACGCCCAGCGCGGGCAGCCCGACCGAGACCGTGACCAGGTGCCGGATCGCGATCCACCGCAGCAGCGCGCCGGCGACCAGCGGCATGAAGACGGTGGGCACGGTGAGCATCAGCAGGTCCACACCGGCGTGCATGGTGGTCTGGCCGTTGACGGCGGTGAGGTAGCTCGGCAGGTAGACCAGCAGCGGCGTGAAGCCCGCGACCATCGCGACCGTCGCCACGCACAGCGAGGCGAACCGCGGCTGCCGCAGCAGCGACAGGTCGGCCATCGGCCGCCGCTGCCGCGTCTCGACCACCACGAACGCGGTGAACAGCAGCACGCACACCACGTACGCGGCGAGGTTGAACGCCGACGCCCAGCCCCACTGCGGCCCCTCCAGCAGCGCCGCGATCAAGGTCGCCAGCGCGCCGGTGAGGGTGAAGGTGCCCGCCCAGTCCACCCGGGTGGACTCCGGGTCGCGGGACTCCGGCAGCAGGGTGGCCAGCGCCACCACGCCGGCCCCGACGATCGCGGGCAGCAGGAAGACCGCCCGCCAGCCGAGCGTGGTGGACAGCACCCCGGACACGAACGGGCCGAACGCCTGCCCGATGCCGACCGTGGTGCCGAAGACGGCGAACGCCCGGGCCCGGGCCGGGCCGTCGAAGGTGTTGGCCAGCACCGCGCTGCCGGAGGTGAGCACGGCGCCCGCGCCGATCCCGGCCACGGCCCGGGCCAGGTCGAGCATGAGGATGCCGCCGGCCAGCGCGGACAGCAGCGAGCAGAACGCGAACACGGCGCTGCCCACCAGGAAGACCCGCCGCCGGCCGAACCTGTCGGCGAACGCGCCGCTGGCGAGCATGAAGCTGGCGAACGTGAGGTCGTAGCCGTTCACGATCCACTGGTTGGAGGCCAGGCTGTTGTGGAAATCCGCGGCCACCCCTGGCATCGCCACCGAAGCACCGGTCAGCGAGATGGGCAGAAGCAGGCAGGCCAGCACCACTGTGACCAGGATGACGGCCGGGTGCCGTGCCGGTGCCGATGTGGCTTTCATCGACTTCCCCTCGGAAAGAGACTCGTGCGGTGAATTCGCATCGTGTTTCGACCCTAGGAGCGCGGCGCCCCGGGGTGAATTCCGCTTCGGATACCCCCGGATACCACTTTCGGGTAATCCCGCAGGCCGGGCGGAGGAGTACCCCGGTGCCGGCGCGCCAGCTACCGGGGGTACCGGATTCCGCCCGGCCGGGGTGGCACATGTGCTGGCATCAGCGGCACCACGCCCGCCGCCGCGTACGGCGCCAGGATGGGAGCCCCAGCGGAAGCACGAGGAGGAGAAATGACCGACACGTCGTCACGACGACTGCCCCGCGCCATGCTCGGCGGCGTCCTTGAGGTCTCCGCGGTCGGACTCGGCTGCATGGGCATGGCGGAGTTCTACGGCCGCACGGACGAGGCCGAGTCGATCCGCACCATCCACGGCGCCCTGGACCTGGGCATGGACTTCCTGGACACGGCCGCGATGTACGGCGCCGGGCGCAGCGAGGAGATCGTCGGCAAGGCGCTGGCCGGCGGGCGGCGCGAGCGGGTGGTGCTGGCCACCAAGTGCGGCCTGGTGCGCACCGCCGACGGGGTGCGGGTGGACGGCCGCCCCGAGCAGATCCGGCGGGACATCGAGGAGAGCCTGCGCCGGCTGCGGACCGACCGCGTCGACCTGTACTACCTGCACCGGATCGACCCGCAGGTGCCCGTGGAGGAGTCGGTGGGCGCGATGGCGGAGCTGGTGCGGGCCGGCAAGGTGCGCTACCTGGGGCTGTCCGAGGCCGGTGCGGCCACGGTCAAGCGCGGGCACGCGGTCCACCCGATCACCGCGGTGCAGAGCGAGTACTCCCTGGCCAGCCGCGACCCGGAGCGCCAGGTGCTGCCGACGGCACGGGAGTTGGGCATCGGGTTCGTCGCCTACAGCCCCTTCAGCCGCGGTCTGCTCTCCGGCGAGGTCACCTCGCGGGCCGACCTGACCGACGGCGACATGCGCAGCGGGCTGCCCCGGTTCAGCGCGGAGAACCTCGGGACCAACCGCGAACTGGTCGGCAAACTCGCCGCGCTTGCGGGGGAGTTCGGCTGCACGCTGCCCCAACTCGCGCTGGCCTGGCTGCGGGCGCAGGACGTCGTACCCATCCCGGGCGCCAAGTGCCAGGACCACATGGCGGTGAACGCGGCGGCGGCCGAGGTCGTGCTCGACGCGGCCCAACTGGCCCGGATCGAGGAGCTGCTGCCGGTCGGCGCGTTCGCCGGGGAGCGTTTCCCCCCGCACCTGCTGGCCACGGTGGAGCAGGACTGACCGCAGGTCCGGCTGCCTGCGGGCCCGCCCACCCGGGGCCGGTCCGGCGGGCGGCCGGTCAAGCGGGCGACCGGTCAGCTCATGGCGAGCAGCTCGCGCCGGTTCGCCACGCCCAGCTTGCCCAGCACGTTGCTCACATGGTTCTTGACCGTCTGCCGGGCCAGGTGCAGTTCGGCGGCGATCTCGTCGTTGGAGCGGCGCGCCAGCAGCAGGCCCAGCACCTCCTGCTCGCGGGCGGTCAGCCGTACGTCGAGCTGCGGCTCGTACGCCTGGAGCAGCGCCTGCGGCGGCCGGTCACCGCGGTCCGGGCCGAGGTACCAGGCGCCGCGGCCGGCGGCGAGCAGCTCCACGGAGTGCAGCAACTGCCCGGCGTCCGCGGACCGGTGCACGAAGCCGTCGGCGCCCGCGATCATGCAGCGGGCCATCAGCCCGGGATCGCTGGACGCGGAGAAGACCAGCACCGACACCGGCCGGGCGAGCGCCTTCACCTGCTCGCACAGCGCGATGCCGTCGCCGGGCGCGGTCAGGTCGGGGTTGGTGACGAGCAGGTCGGTACGCCGCTCGCGTATCCCGCGCAGCGCCGCACCGGCGTCGCCGACCTCCACCACGACGTCCGCGCTGCCCGACCGCCGCAGCAGCGCGGCCAGAGCGTTACGCGAAAGGGGGAACGGGTCGGCCACCACGACGGTGCGGTAGCGGGACAGCGGCGGCGGCACAGCCTCAGTGGACATGGGGTTTCCTCATCAGGGTGAGTGGTGCCCGGTCCGTCGGCGCCGGCGGACGCCCTTGGGTAGGGGAACGCTAACCCCGCCCGCCTGCCGCGGAAGGCCCCGCTGACCGTAAGAGGAACGTGACTTCTCCCTTCTGCGCAGTGCCCGATGCCTCGCCGGTGGGCGGCCGATCTCCCGCTGGTGGCATTTCCCGTATTGGCGGCGGACGCGTTTCCCCGCCGGACTCTTACCGCGGGTTGCCGGGCCACCTGTTGGCAAGAAGCGGGTCGGCTATGCTGGGCGCAGCTCAGCGTCGAAACAGGGGCATGCACGCCGGCCTTCATCGGACACGGGCAGGGGGAGCAGCGTGCACAACGAACAGACCGACCAGGGCTGCCCGGTCGGCGAAATCGCCGAGCAATTCACTGCCCGGATACCGGAGTTGGTGGCGGGTTACCGAGCCCGGCTGCTGGCGGTGAACAGTCCGCTCGCGTGCGACCAGGCCGCGTGGGAACAGTGCGAGTTACAGGCCCTGCGTATCCTCGGCGACTGCGCGGGAACACTCGCCCGGGGTACGGCCACGGTCACCGAGACCCACATCAGCGAGGTGCTGGACCTGGGCAGTGAACGGGTCCGGCAGGGCGTGCACCTGACCCACTCGGTGCGGGCCGGCATGATCCTGTCCGACCTGGCGCTCACCGCGCTGGAGGAGTGCGCGGCGGGCGCCCCCGCGCCGCTGCTGCTCCAGGCCGTGCGGGCCCTTCAGAACGGCGTCGGCCTGCGGCTGGAGTCCGGTTCGATCGGCTACGACTCCTTCCTGCTGCACCGGGTGCGGGAGATCCACGACCAGGACCACCGCCGGCTCGCCCGGGAGATCCACGACCAGATCGGCAACGCGCTGAGCCTCGCGGTCCGGAAGATCGAGCTCTACGAGGTCGAGCGCGAGCGCGCCGGCGAGCAGCTCTCCGGGCACGTCCGCCAGTCCAAGGACGCCCTGCTGGAGGCGATCGGCCGCAGCCGGGAACTCGTCACCGAACTGCGCCGGCCCGCCGTCATGGGCTCGCTGGAGACCGCGCTGAAAGGGTTCGCCGCCTCCCTCGGCGAGTCCGGCGCCCCGGTGCAGCTGTGGGTGCGCGGCCTGGACGAGTGGGTGCCGGCGCCGGTCGCCGAGGAGCTGTTCATCATGGTCCGCGAGTGCCTGCGCAACGCCTGGACGCACGCCGCGGCGCCCAACATCGTGGTGCACATCGACATCGCCCCGCACGAGATCCAGGCAGAAGTCATCGACAACGGCACCGGCTTCGACGTCGGTGCCGTGCGCTCCGGCGGCCGGACCAACGGGCTGCTCAGCCTCCAGGAACGGGCCGACCTGGTGGGCGGCACCCTGCACATCGACTCCGCCCCGGGCCTCGGCACCCGGGTCACCATCTGGGTCCCCATCCGTGAGGAGCAGGCAACTCCATGAGCACTGTCAGCGAGCCCGTCGGCGAGGACCCGATCCGCATCCTGGTCGCCGACGACCATGTGCTGCTGCGCGAGGCCCTGTGCGAACTGCTGGACACCGAGCCCGGGTTCGAGGTGGTCGCACAGGCCGGCAGCGGCACCGAGGCGGTGGCCCTGGCCGGCCGGCACCGGCCCGACGTGCTGCTGCTGGACATCGAGATGCCCGAGAACGACCCGCCGGAGACGGTACGCCGGCTCCTGGCCCAGCAGCCCGGGCTGCGGATCATCGTGCTGAGCATGTACGACGGGCAGCAGCTGGTGCAGAAGCTGCTCTCGCTCGGGGTGCGCGGCTATCTGCACAAGGGCGCCGAACGGCACACCCTGGTCTCCGCGATCCGGCAGTCCGCGGGCGGCCGGAACACCGTCACCATCTCCGTCTCCCCGGACAGCCTGCGCCCGGGCGCGGCCCCCCGGACCGGCCAGGAGGCGCTTTCCACACGGGAGTTGGAGGTCATCACGCTGGTCGCGGAGGCGCTGAGCAACCGGCAGATCGCCAGCCGCCTCGGCATCACCGAGGGCACCGTCAAGCGGCACCTGCGGAACATCTTCGCCAAGCTGGAGGCCGTCTCCCGGATCGACGCGGTCAACCGGGCCACGGCGCTGGCGCTGATCCCGCAGCGGGCCGCCGGAGCAGGGGCCGAGCCCACAGGCCGCCGCTGAGCTACGGCGGCCGCTTCCGTGACCTCTTCCGTGACCTCTTCCGCGACCACTACCGGCCGACGCAGTCCGCCGGGTCCAACCGCCGCCCGGTGACGTCGGGTTCCGCGTCGCACACCAGGAACTCCACGGCGGCGGCCAGCTCCTCGACCAGCTCGTCGACCTGCTTCTCGCCGGCCCGGCCACCCTCGCGCCGGGGCCGGTGCCCGGCCGGGGCCACGGTGACCGCCGACACCCCGAAGGGACCCAACTCCTCGGCGAGCAGCAGGGTGATGGCGTCCAGCCCGGCCCGGGAGACCAGTTCGGTGACATGCGGCGGCCGCGTGGACGGCGGCGGCACCACGTTCACGATCCGGCCCCGGCCGCTGTCCACCAGGTGGCGCTGCGCCGCCCGGCTGAGCAGCAGGGGTGCGCGCAGCCGGGCCCGGATCACCCCGTCCCAGTCCGACTCCTCCTCCAGCGGGCGCAACTGCCCCGCGGGCCGCACGTGCTGGGGAAGGTTGACCACCACGCTGGGCGGGCCCAGGGCTTCCACCACGCGCAGCACCGCGGCCTCCGCCTCGTGCAGGAAGCCGAGGTCGGCGCCGAACGCCCGTACCGACGCCCGGTGTTCGACCATCGCGTCGAGGGTGCCGACGCACCACGACTCCTTCAGGTCGATTGCCGCCACCGCGAACTGCCGTGCCGCCAGCCGCCGTACCACGGCGGCGCCGACGCCACGGCCGGCTCCGGTCACTATCGCCACGGGGTGGGGGGATGTCGACACAGGAATCTCCTTTTCCGGAAGCGCCGGCAGCCGTTCGCCCGTCCCGGCAGGGCTGCACCGGCCTGCGTGGTCCCACGCTATTCGACGGTGGAGCGCGCCGGGGCGGGGCTGCTCCGTAATCGGCGGGCCGATGCCCCGAAAGTGACATGCGCGCTGCCACCACAGCGGCACGCACCTGGTCCGGCAGCGGGTTCCCGGCCTGATCTCACCCGTCCTTCACCCGATCCGCACCCGGCCCTCACCTGGTCCGGACCTGCGGACATACCGCGGTTCCCGGTGCGGGCTACTCCTTTGGGCGAACTTCCCGTAACCCTTCCAGTGCGCCCGCGTGTGTCCCGGACGAGGAATATATTCGCCCCGGTTGCCCGCATAGTGTCCGAGCCATGCAGACGGATATCGCACTGACTCGAGCGGCTCGCCCGCAGCGAAACGGCGTGGCCGCATTCGCGAACCACGTGCACGGTTTTCTGCTCGAATCCCGGCCCGCCGTCCAGGTCGTATTCATGCTGCGCTTCTTCGCGGCGGCCGCGCTGTCCGGCGGGCCGGCGGACGGCCGGCTGTGGTGGGCCGCCGCGGCCTGGTCGCTGGCCACCATGGCCGTCTACGTCGTCAACGGCGTGATGGACGTGACCGAGGACCGGGCCAACGGCTCCAGCCGGCCGATCGCCCGCGGCGCGCTGCCCGCCCCGGTCGCCACCACGCTGGTCGCCGCCGCGTCGGTGCTGTCGCTGGCGCTCGCGGCCGCGGTCGACGCCCGGGTGCTGCTGCCGCTGGTGGCGCTGCACCTGGCGTGCGGCTACGCCTACTCGGGCCCGCCCTTCCACGGAAAGCGCCGCGGCAGCACCACCGCGCTGCTGGTGCTGGGGCTGGGCGTGCTCACCTACGCGGCCGGCTGGAGCGCGGGGGGCCGGCACGCGGGCCTGCCGGTGCTGCTGCTGGGCGCGGCCATGTCGCTGTGGATGGCGGGCGTGGGGGCGCTGGCGAAGGACCTCTCGGATGTCGCGGGCGACGCGCTCGGCGGCCGCCGGACCCCCGTCATCGTCTGGGGCGAGGTGCGCACCCGGGCACTGACCGCGGTGAACGCGGTCCTGATCGGTGCCGGCTTCCTCACGGCGAGCCTGCTGCGGGCCACCAGCCTGGTCCCGGTGGCGGCGGTGCTGCTGCTCGGCGGTGCGGCGGTGGCCGTCCTGGTCGCCACCACCCGCCACGGCGCGACCCGAGCGGTGCGCCGACTGCCCTACCGGGCCTTCATGTTCACCCAGTACGCGGTCCAGCTCCTGGTGCTGGCCCGCTTCCTCCTCGGCCAGGTCCACGGCTGATCCGGCCCCGGCCGCCCTGGGGCTCCCCGCCGACCGCGGGGAGCCCCACCGGCGCGCCCGGGGCCGCCGCGTCAAGGGGATACGGCCCCCCATCGGGCCGCTGACGGTGCCGCCGTCCCCCGCAGGAGCTACGCGGGAGTGCGCACTTCATGGTGACGATTCCGGCCCGCCCGCTCCGTAGCGTTCCGGTCAACCGCGGTGGACCCGCCGCGGTCGGGATCGGAGGGTGGCGTCGATGAAGCTGGTGTGGCAACTCGGGGCGGTGGCGGTGGTCGCCTTCGCCGGCGGGCAGGTCCTCGGTGCGGTGGAGGGGGCCTGGCCGGCCAGGTGCGCCGCCGGCGTCGCCACCGCGGTGCTCGCGGTGCTCGTCTACGGCTGGGTGGTGCGGCGGACCGAGCACCGGCCGTCACTGGAGGTCTCCCGGCAGGGCGCGGCCGGCGGGCTAGTCCGCGGCATGCTGATCGGCGCCGTGGCGTTCGGCCTGGTGATCACCGACATCGCGGGCATGGGCTACTACCACGTGCACGGCCGCGGCAGCGTGACCGGCGCCGTCGGCCTGTTCGGCTTCATGGCCGCGGCCGCCGCGACGGAGGAACTGATGTTCCGCGGTGTGCTGCTGCGGATCATCGAGGGCCGCTTCGGCACCTGGACGGCGCTGGTGGCCGTCAGCGCGGTGTTCGGCGCGCAGCACCTGACCAACGCCGACGCCACCGTGTGGGGCGCGGTCGCCATCGCGATCGAGGGCGGCGGGATGCTCGGCGCCGCCTACATAGCGACCCGCAAGCTGTGGGTGCCGATCGGCCTGCACTTCGCCTGGAACTTCGCCGAGTCCGGCGTCTTCAGCACCGAAGCCTCCGGCAACGGCGCGAGCAAGGGCCTGCTGGACTCCACCACGTCGTCCGGCCACGCGCTGGTCACCGGCGGCTCCTTCGGCCCCGAAGGCAGCCTGTACTCCGTGGTGTTCTGCTCGCTGGTGACGCTCGGCTTCCTGCTGCTGGCCCGCCGCCGCGGCCACGTCCTGCCCCCGCGCCGGCGCGTCGCCGCCGCCGTCCCGGCCGCCGCTACAGTCGCCCGGTGACCCAAGTCCCGATGCCGCAGCGGTGGCGGCGGGTCGGCGCTGCCACCTGGTACGTCCCGCTCGGGCCCGGCCTGCTCGCCGCGTCCCTGCTCGCCGAGCCGCACGGCCACGGGACGCAGCTCGGCGGCGTGGCCGACCGCCACTTCGGCGCCCTGGCGGTCGTCACGATCGCCCTGGAGTGCCTGCCGCTCGTCCTCAGCCGCCGGTGGCCCGTGCACTGCCTCGCGCTGGTCTCGGCGGGCTTCTGCGTCGACCAGCTGCGCGGCTACCACTCGGTGGCCGGCACCGCGCTGCCGCTGGCCCTGCTGCTCGCGGGATACCGCGTGGGAGGCCGACGTCGCCTGGTCGCAGCGGCGTTCACCGCCGGCTACGCGGCGCTGGCGGTGGCGCTGGCCCGGATCGCCGACGGCGAGTCCGCCAGCGGCTTCGTGGCGTTCTACCTCGCACTGGCCCTGGCCTGGGGCGCGGGCGCCTGGCTGCGCGCCAACCGGGCCGCGGAGGCCGAGCGCCGCCGCCGCGTCGCCGAGGACACCCGCAGCGCCGAACGCACCCGCATCGCCCGCGAGTTGCACGACGTGGTGACCCACCACGTCACGGCGATGGTCGTCCAGGCCGAAGCCGCGCGCTATCTGACCGCTGACCCGGACCGGCTCGACCAGGCCCTGTCGGCGGTCACCGACACCGGCCGGCTGGCGGCCGCCGACCTGCGGCACCTGTTGGACCTGCTGGACCCCTACCAGCCGGCCGGCGACCGCACCCCGGTCGTCGGGCGGCTGGCCACCCTCGTCGAGCAGACCCGACGGGCCGGCCAGCCGGTGGAGTTCACCGAGGAGGGCGCCCCGCCAGAACCGGCCGGCAGCTCCGACCTGGTCGCCTACCGCGTCGTCCAGGAAGCCCTCACCAACGCCCTCAAGTACGCCCACGGCAGCCGTACGTCGGTCCGCGTGCGGCACGCCGGGAAGGAGATCACCGTGGAGGTCGGCACCGACCCGGGGCCCGGCACCGCGCCGACCGCGGCCCGCGCCGCCGGGGCCGCCCGCGCCGCGGAACTCGGCGGCAGCGGCCGCGGCCTGGCCGGGCTGCGCGAACGCGTCGGCGTCCTGGGCGGCGAGTTCAGCGCCGGCCCCGGCCCCGACGGCCGCTTCGTCGTCCACGCGCGGATACCCGCCGGGAGCCCGTCGTGAGCGCCCCGATCCGCGTGCTGGTCTGCGACGACCAGATGCTGGTCCGCACCGGCCTGGTGACGATCATCGGCGCCCAGCCCGACCTGGAGGTCGTCGGCGAGTGCGGCGACGGCCGGACCGCCGTCGACCTCGCCGGGCGGCTGCGCCCCGACCTCGTCCTGATGGACGTGCGCATGCCGGTGCTCGACGGCATCGAGGCCACTCGGCAACTGGCCGGCGCGGGCGTCGCGCACCCCGTCAAGGTGCTCGTGGTGACCACCTTCAACCTCGACGAGTACGTCTACGAGGCGCTGCGCGCCGGTGCCAGTGGTTTCCTGCTCAAGGACGCCCCGCCGGCCCGGCTGCTCAGCGGCATCAGGACGGTCGCCTCCGGCGCGGCCCTCCTGGACCCGGAGGTGACCCGGCAGCTCGTCGGCCGCTACGCCGCCCGTATCCGCCCCGCCGACGGACCGGCCCCGCAGACGCCGCTCACGCCGCGGGAGACGGAGGTGCTGCGGCTGATCGCCGAGGGGCTGTCCAACAGCGAGATCGCCGCGGCCCTCACCATCAGCCAGGAGACCGTGAAGACGTTCGTCTCGCGCATCCTCGCCAAGCTGCACCTCCGCGACCGCGTCCAGGCCGTCGTCTACGCCTACCGCCAGGGCCTGGTGACCTGATTCCGCCCGCTGACCGCGTCCCCCGCCGGCGGGGGACGCGGTCAGCGGGCGGACGTGCCGCACCGGCCGAACAGCGCGAGCAGCCGGTCGGTGTCGGTGCACTGCGCCGGCGACGGCGGCCGGCCGGCGCCGAAGAGCCCCGCGCGTTCGACATCGCCCAGCACGACCGGGGCCAGCGCGAGCAGGGTGCTCGCGAGGTCCGCGGGCAGCGGCGCCGGCACACCGGTCGACGCGCCGATGTCCCAGGCGTGCACGGCCAGTTCGAACGCACCGGTCAGCGCGGTCAGCTCGACGTCCCGCCGCCCGCGCGGCGCCCGCCCGGCCACCGTGATCAGCTCCTCGACCGCCGACCCGGCCCGGACGCAGCCGACGTCCGTCCGGGAGACGGGCACGGGGCCGCCGTCGCCGAGGAGTTCGGCCAGCACCTCGGCCGAGTCCGCGACGTGCAGCACCAGCGTGCCCAGGTCCCAGGCGGAACACGGGGTGGGGCCGGCCGGATCGGCCCGCAGGGCCCCGTTCAGGCAGCCCCGCATGACGCGGGCGGACCGGACGAGGAGGTCGAGCGCGTGCGGTGCCCCGGTCATGGCCGCCGCGGCGGCAGCGTCAACGGCAGCCCGAAGCCCGGAAACAGCCCGTCCCCGAGGAACACGGTGATCCGCGCCACCAGCCCGTCGCGCGGCTCGACCACCTGGATGGCGTGCGCGGTGAACGTCCCGTCGTCCGCCTCGGTGTACGTCGCGACCGCCGGGTAGCCGTTCGCCGACGTCGCCAGGCCCCGGCGGGCCCGGCTGAACACCCGGCGGACATGGTGGTCGAGCACGGCCGCGCGGCCGCGGAACCAGACGGGGATCGGCGGCATCTCGTACTCCACGTCCGCCACGAGGAGTTCGGCCAGCGCCGCCACGTCCGCGGCCTCGAACGCCCGCAGGTAGCGGTGCAGCAGACCGGAGTCCAGGTCGGGCGGGGCGACCACCCGGTCCTGCACCGGCACGTCGACGGCCAGGGTCGCCCGTGCCCGCTGGAGCAGGCTGCGGACGACGGTGACGGTCACCCCCAGCGCCTCCGCCGCCTCCGCCGGGGTGTAGCCGACCACCTCGACCAGCAGCAGGGCGGCGCGCTGCCGCACCGGGAGCTTCTGGAAGGCGGCGACCAGCGCGAGCCGGGTGCTGTCCCGCAGTGCCACGACCGTGGCCGGGTCGTCCGCCCGCGCCGGCCCGGCGAGCGCGGACGTCGGCGCGGGCTCCAGCCACGAGACGTGGTCCAGGTGCGGGAGTTCGGCAGGACCGGCGTCGGGCACCCCGGTGCCGAGGCCGGAGGGGAGCACCCGGCGGTGGGTGCTGCCGAGCGCCGTGAGGCAGGTGTTGGTGGCGATGCGGTACAGCCAGGTCCGCAGCGAGGAGCGGCCGTTGAACTTCGGGTAGCCGCGCCAGGCCCGCAGCAGCGTCTCCTGGACCAGGTCCTCGGCGTCGTGCAGGGAGCCGACCATGCGGTAGCAGTGCGCGAGCAGCTCGCCCCGGTAGGGGTCGGCCAGTTCGGCGAAGGGGCCGCCGGTCGGCGTGTCGGCGTCACCTGACATCGAACTCCCCTTCCACGCCAGCAGACTTGGCCGCGGCGCCGTCGTGCGTCTCCGCGCCCGGCCCCGCTCCCGTACGGGAACCCGCACCCGCATCCGCATCCGTACCCGCACCCGTACGCTTCGCGCGTCCCGGCGCGAACAGGCCGGTCACCGCGCCGGCGAAGGCGAGGACCGCCGTCGTGGCGATCGCCGCGGTGAACCCGTCGGTGAAGTCCGCCGGGGAGCGGTCGCTGCCGTGTGCGGCGAACACCGCCGCGGCCACCGCGATGCCGAGCGCCCCGCCGACCTGCCGCACCGTGTTGAACGTGCCGGCCGCCTTCCCCATCGACGAGGGCGGCGCCGCGCTCATTACCGCGGTCTGCTGGGCCGGCATCGCCATGGAGGTGCCGACCCCGGAGGCCATCAGGGCCGCGGCCATCTCGCCGTACGGGCCGTGCCGGTGGGCCGCGACCGCCAGCCAGACCAGCCCGGCGCCCTGGAGCGCCAGCCCCGCCGAGATCAGCACCCGGGCACCGATCCGGTCCTGCAACCGGCCGGCGACGGGGGCGACGAAGAACAGCGGCACCGTCCACGGCAGGAACCGGACGCCCGCGCCGAGCGGCGAGTTGCCCAGGGCTACCTGGAGGAACTGGGCGAGGAAGAAGACGGTGGCGAACAGCGACGCGGTGAGCAGCAGCGCCGACAGGTTGCCGGCCGCGAACGAGCGGTTCCCGAACAGCCGCATGGGCAGCATCGGCCGGCGCGCCCGCAGTTCCCACCCGATACACGCCGCCAGCAGCACCGCGCCGCCGGTCAGGGTGCCCACCACCTCCGCTCCGGACCAGCCGGCCGCGCCGGAGCGGACCAGACCCCACACGATCGCGCACATCGACCCCGCGGCCAGCAGCAGGCCCAGCAGGTCGGGCCGGGTCGAACCGCCCTTCTCCTCGGTCAGCTTGGCCGACGCGACGACCAGGACGAGCGCGATCAGCGGGACGTTGATCCAGAAGATCCACTGCCAGGCAAGGCCCTGGGCCACCGCGCCGCCGACCAACGGACCGCCGACGACGGCCAGTCCGGTGACGGCGGCGTAGATCCCCATCACGGTGCCGCGCCGGTGGCCGGGCGTCGCCGCGGTGAGCAGCGCGAGCGAGGCGGGCAGGATCAGCGCCCCGCCGGCGCCCTGGACGACCCGGGCGGCGATCAGGGTCCCGACGTTCGGCGCGAGCGCGCAGGCCGCGGAGGCCAGCGCGAAGACGATCAGGCCGAGCAGATAGGCCCGTTTGCGGCCGATCCGGTCGCCGAGTTCCGCGCCGGGGATCATCAGCGCGGCGAAGCTGAGGCTGAACGCGTTGACCGTCCACTCCAGTCCGGCCATGGACGCGCCGAGGTCATGGCGGATCGTCTGGAGGGCGGTGGCGACGACGAGCTGGTCGAGGGCGACGATCAGGCTGGCCGCCGCCGTGGCGGCGAGTACCCAGCCCAGCGGCGCGGGCGGTCCCGGCCGCGCGGTGATGCTCATGGTGAGTGGTCCTTCCGGTAAAGGGGGCCTGGCGGTATCGACTCGCGGGGGCCGCCTCGTTCACCGGTCGGCGGGAGGACTCTTCGGGTTGCGGTCGGGTTGCGGACGGCTTCCCGGGCCCGCGACCGGTGAACCGCGCCCGCGGCCGGGGTCGAAGAAGGAGAGGACGCACACCGCCCCGGCATCCGGGCCGGCGCGGGAGACCCGACGGAGGCCGTTCATGAGCACGATCGCGATCATCAGGTACCAGGTACGGGCCGAGGCCGCCGAGGAGAACCAGCGGCTGGTGGAGAAGGTCTACGCCGAACTGGCCGCGGGCGAACCCGGCGGTCTGCGGTACGCGACCTTCCGGCTCGACGACGGCGTGACCTTCGTCCACGTCGCGCTCACCGAGGGCGCGGGCGACCCGCTGCGGACGGCGAGCGCCTTCCAGGAGTTCCAGCGCGGCATCGGCGACCGCGTCGTGCCCGGCACCCTCACCCGCGGCGAGGCCGCGCTCGTCGGCGCGTACCGCTTCCTCGGCGTGTGACGCGTGACGTGTGACGGGTCCGCCGCGGTGCGGGAGAACTCGCCGCGGAGGGAGGTGTGTTGCCCGTAGCGGCGGCCCGAGACGCTTTTCCCGGCCTTTTGGTTCCCCGGGGATTGCGGCGGAACGCGCACCTGGGAAGATCATGACGCGGGGCGCGGCGGGGGCCGTGCGAGGAAGCGCCCCGGCGGCCGTGCCGTTGGTGGCGTGCGGTCCGCCCGAGCCGTCAAGAGCGGGGAGCGATGGGGTCGTTGGAGGGCGCGCGCGGCGCGGACCGGATCGCACGGGCCGAACGGGCCCGCGAGGCGCAGCGAAGGCGGCACCCGCTCACCGCCGAACCCCCCGAGCGGTCCCGTACGGCGTACGCGTGCGCGGGGCTGGCCGGGCGGGCGCCGAACGGCGGCCGTGACGTCACCACCGTCGAACTCGCCCCCACCGCCCGGCGGTTCACCGCGCTCCTGCTCGATCTGCTGATCGCCGCGGCCTCGCTGGCGGTGCCCGGCGCGCTCGCCGCCGCGCTCCAGTACGCGGTCGACCGCCATGGCCAGGGCTGCTTCCTGCTCGCCTTCTGGCTGCTCGGCTTCGGCTGGCTGACCTGCTACGGCGCGGTGTTCGCCACCCTGTGCGGCGGCACCCCCGGCATGCTGCTCACCGGGCTGCGGCTGGCCCGGCTGTGGGACGGCCACACCCGCCCGACCTGGCGGCAGGCGGTACGGCGGGCCCGCGCCATGGCGACCCTGGGCTGGCTGGTCCCGGGGGTCAACGTGGTGGTCGTGCTCAGCCGGCTCGGCCACGTCCTGGCCCGGCGGCCGTACCACCACAGCACGTTCGACACCGCCGCGCGCACGGTCGTGGTCCGCCGCCCGCCCGGCCGCTGACCTCGGGCCTTCCCCCGGACGCCGACCCCGGGAACTCACCACCGCCGTTTTCCGTCTACAGTCCTGTAGTCAGACATGGCTGGTAGGACGGCGCCGCGCGGCGCCAGGAAGGCGGCGGCCTCGTGAAGCGGTCCCGACACGGCGGCGGTGGCGGCGCGGGCAGGACGGGGGCGGCCGTCGGCGCCGGGGCCGAACTGGCCCTGTCCAAGGTACCCGAGGCCACCGCGCTGTTCTGGCTGACCAAGGTGCTCACCACCGGAATGGGCGAGACCACCTCGGACTACCTCGGCCGCGTCCTGGGGCCGGTCGGCGCCGGGGCGATCGGGCTGTTCGGGCTGGCCGGCCTGCTGGCGCTCCAGTTCCGCGCCACCCGCTACTCGGCGTGGACGTACTGGTCGGCGATCGTCATGGTGAGCGTCTTCGGCACCATGGCCGCGGACGTCGTGCACGTGGTGGCGGGCGTGCCCTACGCGGTCTCGGCGGCCGCCTTCGCGGTGATCCTCGCGGCGCTGCTCACCGCCTGGTACCGCAGCGAGGGCACCTTGTCGATCCACAGCATCCGCACCCGGCGGCGCGAGACCTACTACTGGGCGACGGTGCTGGCCACGTTCGCGCTGGGCACCGCCGTCGGCGACCTCACCGCGGGCGGCCTGCACCTGGGCTACTTCTCCTCCGGCGTGCTGTTCGCCGCGCTGATCGCGGTGCCCGCCGCGGCCCGGTTCGGCTTCCGGGCCGACCCGGTCGCCACCTTCTGGACCGCCTACGTGCTGACCCGCCCGCTCGGCGCCTCCTTCGCCGACTGGATGGGCGCCTCCACCGCCCACGGCGGCCTCGGCTGGGGCACCGGCCCGGTCAGCGGTGTCCTCGGGCTGCTCATCGCGGCGCTCATCACGCTGCTGTCCCTCCGCTCGCCGCAGCGCAAAGGCGGCTCCCCGAGCCCCCGGCCGGGGGTACGGGAAACCGCCTTGCACTGACCGCCGGGGCGGGGTCAGGTCACAGCTCCGTGGCCGCCGCCGCTTCCGCCTCGGCCTGGGCCCGCGCCTGCGCGCCGGACAGCCGGCGCAGCGGGACCTCCTTGATCGTCAGCATCAGCAGGAACGCCAGCAGCGCGACCCCGGCGACGATGATGAACACCAGGTGCATCGAGTCGGCGAAGCCCTGCTTGAAGGGCGCCGCCAGCGCCGGGTCGAGGTGCTTGAGGAACGACGAGTCGGTGACCACCGACTTCGCGCTCTTCGGTGACAGCGCGTCCGGGTGCGCGGCGACCGCCTTCTGGAAGTCCGGGTGCGACTTGGCCTTGCCGAGCGCCGTGGTGATCTTCCCGCCGACCGTGCTGAACAGCACGGACAGGAAGATCGCGGTGCCCGCGGTGCCGCCGAGCTGCCGGAAGAACGTCGCCGACGCGGTCGCGGTGCCCATGTCCTGCGGCGGCACCGCGTTCTGCACCGACAGCACCAGCGTCTGCATGGTCAGGCCGAGCCCGGCGCCCATGAGCAGCATGAAGCCCATGGTCTCCGGCAGCGGGGTGTCCCACTGCACCTTGAAGTGGAAGAGCAGCATTGCCACGACCATCAGCGCGGTGCCGATCACCGGGAAGATCTTGTAGCGCCCGGTCCGCGACGTGGCCTGGCCGGTGCCGATCGAGGCGGCCATCATCCCGAGCATCAGCGGCAGCATCTCCAGGCCCGACCGGGTCGGGCTGGCGCCCTTCACGATCTGGAGGTACTGCGGGATCATCAGCAGCCCGCCGAACATCGCCATGCCGACGAGCAGGCTCAGCAGGCTGGTGCGGCTGAAGACGTTGTTGCGGAACAGCCGCATCGGGATCAGCGCCTCGTCGCCCATCCCGCGCTCGACGAAGATCCAGGCCACCACGCCGACGACGCCGATCACGTAGCAGAGCAGCGCGCGCGTCGACAGCCAGCCCCACGTCTCGCCCTGCTCGGCGATGAGCAGCAGCGGCACCAGGCCGACCACGATGGTCAGCGCGCCCCACCAGTCGATCCGGTGGTCCCGCCGGGTGTGCGGCACGTTGAGCACCCGGGCGACCACGAACAGCCCGATGATCCCTATCGGCACGTTGACCAGGAAGACCCAGCGCCAGCCGGCGATGCCCAGCACCGAGTTCTGCCCGGCGAGGAACCCGCCGATCAGCGGGCCGGCCACGCTGGAGGTGGCGAAGACCGCCAGGATGTACCCCTGGTAGCGGGCCCGTTCGCGCGGCGGCACGATGTCGCCGATGATCGCCAGCGCCAGCGACATCAGACCGCCGGCCCCGAGGCCCTGGAAGGCCCGGAAGACCGCCAGCTCGATCATCGAGGTGGAGAAGGTGCACAGCACCGAGCCGACGATGAAGATGCTGATCGCCGCGATGAAGTACGGCTTGCGGCCGTGTATGTCGGACAGCTTGCCGTACAGCGGCGTGGCGATGGTCGAGGTGATCAGGTAGGCGGTGGTGGTCCACGCCTGCTGGTTCAGCCCGTGCAGGTCGTCGGCGATGGTCCGGATCGCGGTGCTGACGATGGTCTGGTCGAGAGCGGCCAGGAACATGCCCAGCATCAGGCCGCTGAGGATGGTCAGGATCTGGCGGTGCGTCAGCCCGCCCGGCGCGGCGGCGGCCGCGGGCGCCGCCGGCTCCGGGGCCGCCCCTGACGGTGGTGAGGTCCGGCTGCTACTGCTCACGTGACGTTCTCCTGGATCTGACCCGGGATGCGGGCCCGGTGGCGGTGCTGAGGTCGGAGGGGGCGGCGGTGCCGCCCGGCGCGCCGGCGCCCTGCGCGGGGGCCGGCACGCGGTCGTGGCCCGGCGCGCACACGGGCCGTACGTACTGCTCGCCGAAGTCGTCGTTGAACCGGGCCAGCAGGCGGCCGAGTTCCCGGCGGTCCCGGGCGGGCCAGGCGGCGAGCGCCTCGGCCAGCTTCTGGTCGCGCTGCGCGCGGTAGCGCTGCACGGCGGCGAGCCCCTCCCCGGTCGGGGAGAGCAGGGCGCCGCGGCCGTCCTCGGGGTCGGGGCGCCGCTCGACCAGGCCCCGTTCGACCAGCGAACGGATCTGCCGGCTCACGGTGGACAGGTCGAGCAGGGTGTCGGCGGCCAGGTCGGTGGCCCGGCGCGGGCCGCCCTCGGCGAGCCGGCCCAGCAGCACCCGGTCGCCCCAGCCCTCGTCCCGGGCCCGCTGCTTCCAGGCGCCGATCAGCCGCGTCAGCCGCGCCATCTCGTCGCCGACGGCCGCGCTCTCCTGTATCACGTCGGAAGGGTCGGCCGCGTCCGTTTCGGTATCCGTCGCCCTCGCCCCCTGTTGTCCGATAAGTATTTGTTTGCCTTCAGCAACTTATATTAATTGCTGGGGGCAAGCAACTGAGTAAGCAGGGGCGTCCGGAAGCTACTCGATCGCGTCGTCCTGCGTCGTACTCACCCGGTGTACGCCCCTGAGCTCCGCGAGCGCCGACGCGAGCTCCACCACCGGCCGCGGGCCCTGCACGGTCAGGAACACCGTGACGGTCCCGCGCTGCTCCGGCTCGTGGTCGTGCTCGGCGGACAGGTCGACGACGTTGAAACCCATGTTCGTACAGGACTCCAGCGCGGTCCGCAGCACCCCGCGGCCGTCCTCGTAGTCCAGCCGCAGCCACGCGGGGGAGCGGGTCGAACCGGGGATGCGGGCGGCCAGCGGCGCGAAGCCGAGCACGATCACGAAGTGCGCGGCGGCCACCACCAGCGCCAGCACCGGCAGCCCCGCGCCCGCCGCCATGCCGATCGCGGCCGTCATCCACACCACCGCCGCCGTGGTCAGCCCGCGCACCACGTCCTGCCGGACGAAGATCAGCCCGCCGCCGATGAAGCCGATCCCGGAGACGATCTGCGCCGCCACCCGCGAGGGGTCCAGCACGGTGTGGCCGCCGAGCACGTCGCCGAAACCGTACTTCGACACCAGCATGATCAACGCCGAACCGAGCCCGACGAGCGTGTGCGTCCGCATCCCCGCGCTCTTCTGACGCACCTCGCGTTCGAGGCCGATCGCCGCCGACAGGACGAACGCGAGCCCCAACTCCCCGATCTGCGGCCAGCCCTGGCCGGCCGCTTCACCCCACATCGCCACATTCATCCCGTCACTGTAGTAACTGCCGCCGCGGCAACGGCATCCCCGCGCCCGAACATTCAATCGGCCGGCGCCTCCCGGACCACGTCCGCCGGGTCCTTGTCGTCCCGCAGCCCCAGGAAGCGGGGATGGCGCAGCATCCCGTCCCCGGTCCACTCGGTGAAGGCCACCTGCGCCACGAGCACCGGCTCCGCCCAGTGCGCAGCCCGCTCGCGCACCGGGTCGGCGAACGGCGACGACGGCCGGGCCAGCGCCTCCAGCCGCGCCCGCAACTCCCGCAGCAGGCGGTCGCGGTAGCCGGTGCCGACCTTGCCCGCGTAGCGCAGCGCGCCGCCCGCGCCGCTGTCGTTGTCGTGGTAGCCCACCAGCAGCGCGCCGAAGCCGATCCGCGAGCCCGACGGCTCGGTGAAGCCGCCCACCACGAACTCCTGCCCGGCCAGGCACTTCAGCTTCAGCCAGTCGTGCGAGCGGCGCGGCTGGTACGCGGCGTCCGCGCGCTTGGCGATCAGCCCCTCCCAGCCCCGCGCGCAGGCGTCCGCGAGCAGCGCCGGGGTGTCGCCGTCGTAGTTGCGGTGCGCGGTGTACCGCAGCGGGCCGCCGAACTCCAACGCGTCCCGCAGCAGCGCCTTCCGGGTCCGCTGCGGCACCCGGGTGGTGTCCCAGCCGGCCAGCGCCGGCAGGTCGAAGACGTAGTAGTGGACCGCCACCGGGCTGGCGCGCACCGCCCGCGGGTCGGTCAGCCCCATCCGCTGCTGGAGCCGCGCGAAGTCCGTGCGGCCCGCCCGCAGCGCCACCACCTCGCCGTCCACCGTGAACTCCGCGCAGGGCTGCGCCGCCAGCGCCGCCACCACCTCGGGGTACGTCGCTCCCAGGTCCCGCCCGGTGCGCGACAGCAGCCGCACCCCGTCCGCGTCCCTTACGGCCAGCACCCGCACCCCGTCGAGCTTCCGCTCGAACAGCCAGCGGTCGTCGAACGAACGGCGGTTGCTCGGGGTGGCGAGCATCGGCGCGGGCGGCACCCCGGCCCGCGCCGGGTCGGCCGGGCGCAACAGGTGCGCGGGCACCGCCGCGGCGGACGGGACGGGGCCGGCGCCCCTGGCGGCGGGGGTCAACGGTCCGAGTGCCAGGTCGGGCCGCCCGCCTCGGCGACCTGCGCGAGGGTGCGGCCGGTCCGCGTGCTGCGGGCCAGGTGCGGGTCGGGGGTGCCGCGGCGCCGGGCGCGGCGCACGTCCTCCTCCGCCGCCCTGACCAGCAGCCACGCCTCGCCCTTGGCGTGCCCGCTGTCGTCCTCGGTGCCGGGCTCGCCGGACCGGAAGCGGGTCAGCGACCAGCGGCCGCGCAGCTTTCCGCCGACCAGCCGGAAGGAGGCGTGGCCGCGGGCCAGCGCCTCGGCGAAGGGGATCTCGCGGCCGGACCGGTCGGTGCTGGCGTTGCGGTAGCCGCCCGTGTCCCAGACGATCACGGTCCCGCCGCCGTACTCGCCCGCCTCGATGACCCCCTCGAAGTCGCGGTACTCCATGGGGTGGTCCTCCGTCGGCACCGCGAGCCGCTTGTCCCGCGGGTCGGTCGAGGGCCCCTTGGGCACCGCCCACGACTTGAGCACGCCGTCGACCTCCAGCCGGAAGTCGAAGTGGGTGCGGGTCGCGTCATGGATCTGAACGACGTAGGCGGGGCCGCCGCCGGCGGGAGTGCCGCCGCCGCGTGGCTCGGCCGTACGGGCGAAGTCGCGCTTGCGGCGATAGGTGGCGAGGCGGTCGCGGCGGCGGTCGCCGCGGGTAGCCCGGCGGTCGGTGGTCACGGCGCCTCCTCGCGGGTGCGGCTCGGTGCTGCCTTCCTGTCGGCTGACCACTCGTACGGCGGACAAACCTCGCCTTGACATGGGTAGACCTGTCTGTCTAGTCTCAGAACAAGCTACTAGACAGGTCTGTTCAGTTCCCCGAGGGATTCACAAGGGAGAAGCCATGTCCGTCCCCCCGGCCAGTGAGGCAGCCACCCGGAGGAGGAGTGCGCCGACGCCTGCGGCGCCGGGTGCCGCGCCAGGTGCGGCGGCCGGCGGTGGGCGGCATCTCGGACCCACCGCCGCGCTGGTTTTGCTCGCGTCGATCATCATCTCGCTGCTCGCCGCCTCCAGCGCCCCCACCCCGCTCTATGCGGTGTACCAAGGCGAGTGGGGCTTCTCGCCGATCACCACCACCGTCGTCTTCGGCGTCTACGCGGTCGCGGTGCTGGTGTCCCTGCTGATCTTCGGAAAGATCTCCGACCACATAGGGCGCAAGCCCGTGCTGTTCGTCGCGCTCGCCGCGCAGGCCGTCGCCATGGTGGTGTTCGCCACCGCGGGCGGGGTCGGCGTGCTGATGGCGGGCCGGGTGGTCCAGGGCGTCGCGACGGGTGCCGCGCTCGGCGCGATAGGCGCCGGTCTGCTCGACATCGACCGGATCAAGGGCTCGGTCGCCAACTCCTTCGCGCCCCCGATCGGGACCGCGGTCGGCGCGCTGGCCTCCGGGCTGGTGGTGCGGTTCCTGCCCGCGCCCACCCACCTCGTCTACTACCTGCTGCTCGGCATCTTCGCGCTCCAGGCGCTGGGCGTGGCGGCGCTCCGGGAGCCGGTGACCCGCAAGCACGGCGCGCTGTCCAGCATGGTGCCGGAGATCAAGCTGCCGCGCTCCGCGCGCAGTGCGATCGCCGTCGCCGCGCCCGTGCTCTTCGCGGTCTGGTCGCTCGCGGGCTTCTACGGCTCGCTCGGCCCGGCGATCACCAGCCGCCTGGTGCACTCCGACTCGGTGGTCTACGGCGGGCTGGGGCTGTTCGTGCTGGCCGGGGCCGCCGCCCTGTCCGTGCCGCTGCTGCGGGAGACCGCGAGCCGCACCGTGATGGTGGCCGGCGTGATCGCGCTGATCGTCGGGGTGGCCGTGACCGTGCTGTCCATAGGCTCGGGCGGGGGCGGCGCCGGTGCGGTGACCGGCTTCTTCGTGGGCAGCGCGGTGGCCGGGTTCGGCTTCGGCGCCGGGTTCCAGGGCGGTATCCGCCTGGTCGTCCCGCTGGTGGAGCCGCACGAACGGGCCGGGGTGCTCTCGCTGCTGTATGTGGTCTCCTACCTCGGCATGGGGGTGCCCGCGGTGATCGCCGGTGTGCTGGTGGTCCATGGCGGCGGTCTGCTCGACACCGTCCGGGAGTACGGCGCCGCGGTGATCGTGCTGGCCGCGGCGGCGCTCGCCGCCCTGCTGTTCGGCCGCCGCACTCCGCAGGCGGTCCGCGAGAGCTGACCCGGCGCGCCGGGCCGAATACCCGGCCGTCGGACCGTTCCTCCGGTACGGTGCCGCGATAGACTAGACAGGGTTGTCTGAGAGGTGATCGGGATGGTGCAGAAGGCCGTGCCGGAAGGACCGGCGAAGGAGTCCAGGCCGGCGAGGACCTCCGCCCGCGAACGCCTGCTCTTGGCGGCCAACGAGCTGTTCTACGCGGAAGGCGTGCAGTCGGTCGGCATCGACCGCGTCATCGAGCACGCCGGGGTGGCCAAGGCGTCCCTGTACAACTGCTTCGGCAGCAAGGAGAGCCTGGTCCGGGCCTACCTGGACTACCGGCGGGAGCGCAGCGTCGACCGGATCACCCGGGTCCTGACCCGGTTCCGCACCCCGCGGGAGCGGCTGCTCGGCATGTTCGACGCGCAGGGCGAGTTGATCACCTCCCCGGGGTACAACGGCTGCGCGTTCGCCGCGGCCAGCGCCGAAGCGCCGCGCGGCGGCTCCGTGGAGAAGGCGACGGACGAGTACCGCGCCTGGATGCGGGGCCTGTTCGCCGAACTCGCCGCGGAGGCGGGGGTCGCCGACCCCCAGGGCCTCGCCCGTCAGCTGCACCTCCTCTACGACGGCGCCACCCTCAGCTCCCAGCTGGACCGGGACCCCACGGCCGCGTCCGTCGCCCGCGAGGCGGCCGCCGTGCTGGTGGACGCCGCGCCGAAGGTGGCGCCCGCGGACGGCGAGGCGGCGACTCCGGTATCGGATGCGGCGGCCGCCGCGAATATCGCAAAACTTGCGATCGATGCGGATTTGGGGCGTGTTCGACCCGGGACCCCTGGGTAGGCAGTCCAAAGGACCGCCAATGCGGGCAAACCGTCACGGCGTCGGGTGGCCACAAAGCCGCCAGGAGTTTTACGCTGAGTAAGGATGCGGCAGCTTCGGGATGGAGAACCGAAGGACATCCGGCGTCAGAAGCGACTGCACATGCGAAAGGGAGGTGGCTTAGATGGCCACCGATTCGACTCATTCGCCGACGTCTCCGTCGACGCGCTCCACCATGGAGGACCACCCGGACATCAGGTCCCTGCGGGACCAGTACGCGGTGGTGGGGAACAAGCCGATGGCCGGTGTCATCGAGGGCCTGTGCCTGCTCACCGGCCTGTATCTGGCCATCTCGCCCTGGGTGGTGGGCTTCACGGGCCTCACCAGCCTGCGGGTCACCAACCTCGTGGTGGGCATCGCCCTGGCCGTGCTGGCCATGGGGTACGGCTCGGTTCTGGAGCGGACCCACGGACTCGGCTGGGTCGCGATCGCGATCGGCGTGTGGACGATCATCGCCCCGTGGGTGGTGTCGGGTAACGCCGATATCCACAAGACGATCTGGAACAACGCGGTAGTTGGTGGTGTTGCGTGCCTGCTTGGTCTGGCCACCATGGGCATGGGCCTGATGAAGCGAAGGGTCCGTACCTGACCGGTGCCCGCTCGTAAGAGCGGTCGGCAAGAAAAGCCAGTAGCGCACCGGAGAGAAAAGCGCGGGCGACTCCTCCCTTTCGATCGGAGGGGCCGCCCACGTGTGTGTCCGGGGCCCGTTGTTCGGGGCCACTTGTGCGGGGGAGCTGTGCGGGGGTCAGTCCAGGCCGTGCTGACGGGCGTAGCGGGTGGCGGCCGCGCGGTCGCGGGAGCCGGTCTTGGCGAAGATCCGGTTGATGTGGGTCTTCACGGTGTTGCCGCTGAGGAAGAGGTCGCGGGCGATCTCGGCGTTGTTCCGGCCGCGGGCGATCAGCGTCAGGATCTCGGCCTCGCGCCGGGTCAGCCCGTCCGGGAGCGCGCCGCGCCGCGCCGGCTCCCCGTCGGGGTCCGCCTCGGGCGCCGTACCGGAGTCCGGCGCGGCGTTCGGGCCGGTCGCGGCCAGCAGGGTGGCCTGCACCTGGGGGTGCAGCACCGTCAGCCCAGCGGTGGCGCTGCGCAGCGTCTGCGCGATGTGCAGCCGGTCCGCGTCCTTGGTGAGGTAGCTGCGCGCGCCGGCCCGCAGCGTCTCCAGCACCGACCGGTCGTCGGCGTAGGTGGTGAGCACCACGATCGCCACGTCCGGGTGGTCCGCGGTGAGCCGGCGGGTGGTCTCGATGCCGTCCATCACCGGCATGTGCAGGTCCAGCAGGATCGCGTCCGGCCGCTGCTCGGCGACCACCTCCAGCGCCTGCCGCCCGTCGGCCGCCGACCCGACCACGTCGATGCCCGGCAGCAGGTCCAGCATCAGCACCAGCCCTTCGCGGACGGCGGCCTGGTCGTCCGCGACCACCACGCGCAGCGCGGGCTCACCGGCCGCGGCACCGGCGGCGCCACCGGCCGCGGGAGGAGCGCCGGTCATGCCGTGGCCCGCGCGTGTCGTGGCACGCGCGCGGTGACCTGCCAGCGGCCGTCCACCGGGCCCGCGGTGAGGGTGCCGTCGAGCAGCAGCAGCCGCTCGCGCATCCCGGTCAGGCCGTAGCCGCCGTCCACCGTGGTGAAGCCGGTGCCGCCCGGCCCGGCCGGTGCGGCACCGTCCCGCGGCGGGTCGTCCGGGGGCGGGGCGCCGCGGCCGAGCGGGTTGGTGAGGGTCAGCGTCACGTCCTGGTCCCCATAGCGCAGATCGACGGTCACGGGCCGGTGCGGCGCGTGCTTGGCGGCGTTGGTCAGCGACTCCTGTGCGGTGCGTACCAAGGCCAGCGCCTGGTCCGGCGGCAGCGCCGTCGCGCCGCCGGCCACGGTCAGCGTCACCGTACTCCCGTGCCGCTGCTCGTGGGTGGCGGCCATCCGCGCCAGTTCGTCGGCGAGCGGCGGGGTGTCGGTGCGCAGCGCGTGCACGGCGCGGCGGGTCTCGGTCAGCCCGTCGGAGGCGATCCGCTGCGCGGTGGTCAGCACCTCGACCGCCCGGTCGGTGTCCTGGTGGTCGGTCAGCAGGGCGCGGGCGGCCTGGATCTGGATGCCGAGGGCGCCGAGCGAGTGGGCGAGCACATCGTGGATCTCGCGGGCGATCCGGGTGCGCTCGTCGAGCACGGCGACCCGGCGCTGTTCGGCGCGCAGCCGTTCGGCCTGGGCGAGCAGCGCCTTGTTCTGTTCGGCCCGGACCCGGTAGGCGCGGCGGTTGAAGCCCGAGAGCAGGCCCACGGCGAGCAGCAGCGGGATGCCCTGGGCGGCCTTCGGGTCGGCGGCGCTGAAGAGCAGGCCCACCTCGGCGGCGAGCACCGCCGAGGCGAAGACGCACCAGCCCTCGAAGTGCCGGATGCCGGTGGCCGCGTCGATGACGGCGATCATGGCGACGCCCACCAGCGTGGTCGCGCCCGGCTGGACCGCCACCGCGGTCGAGATCGACGCGGCCAGCGACTGGACGACGGTGCGCCGCACAGTGTGCTCGTCACGGGTGAGCAGCAGGGCCCAGAGGGTGAGCGCCCCGGACAGCAGGTAGCCGGCCACGACGGAGGGGTGTTCCACCGGGCCGTAGGCGTGGTGGGTGAACAGGTCGACACCGAACAGGACGTAGGCGCTCGCGCGGATCAGCCAGGTCGCGGAGGTCAGCACATCGGCACGATAGTCGGCCGGGTCGTGGCCGGGCCCCGGCCGGACCCCGACCCGGCCCTGTGCGGCGGGCGCGGGGCCGGTAGTACGGGCATCGGCCCGGGAGCAGGGCTGCGGGTCGTCGGGCTGCGGGTCGGGCTCGGTGGCGGGTCCGGTCGTGGGCATGGTCGTGGCGGTGGTCGCGGGTGCGGCCGTCACAGGAAACGCCGTGCGGCCCGGCGGCCGACCCGGCTCCGGCGGTCGTCGCGGTGGCCCCGGCCGCCGTGGTCGGGGGCGCCGTACCGGCCGCCGTAGCCCGGGCCGTACGCCGGGCCGTGCCCCTGGCCGTAACCCTCGTCGTAGCCGTGACCGTACCCGTGGTCGTACGCCTGGTCGGACCCCTGGCCGTACCGGTCGTCCTGCCGTTCGTACGGCGCCCGCGGCCGGTGCGGGGCGGCGTCGTCGTGGCCGGTGAGGCGGGCGCCGAGGTCGGAGAGCCGGCCGGCGAGGAAGACGGAGCCGTCCTTCTCGCGGGCGAAGGGGATGCCCGCGGTCAGGGCGCGGCGGGTGATGATCGCGGCCTGGCCGAGCCGGTTGACGCCCAGCAGCAGGACGACCGGCGCGGTGGAGGCGGCGACGTGGGCGCCCAGCGCGCTCGCCAGGAGCGTCATGACCAGCCGGGAGGCGAGCAGCGCGGCCCACAGCAGCAGGCCCCGGACCGGCATCCGCCCCCACAGGCCGCCCTCGCGGTTCTCCAGCCGCATCATCGCGCCCTGGCCGGCGCCGATCGCCGCCGCGATCAGACCGCCGACGACCAGGCACGCGATGTCGGCCGCGCGCACAGGGTGGCTGCCGCTGTCGAGCCGGGTCAGGCCGACGACCACGAGGATCGCGGGCAGCAGCAGGACCCGCTTGCCGCGCAGCGACTCGCCGAGGAGCTGGCGACCGATCACGTAGGCCACGATCGCGATCACGGCCAGTACCTCGAGCACGGGAAGCTCCTCCGGTGGGTGTCGGCGGCCCGGTCGGGCCCGTCGGCGGCGACGTTACGGAGCGGGGCGGGCGCGGGCGTCACACCGCGGGGTGAGGCGCGGGGTGATCCCGGGGGTGAGGGCGCGGGGTGACCGCGCGGCGGGCGGGCGGCGCCGGTCACCCCGGATCTCGCCCCGCGCTACGGCGCGGTCGTACCGGTGCGGGGGCGAGTCTGTGGGCGCCGCGTACGCCACGGCCGGCCCAGGTCCGGCCTCGATGACAGGAATCCGCTCATGTCCACGCTCACCCAGGCCATGGTGATCAACGCCGCCGTCCTCTTCGCCGTGCTGGAGGCGGACCTCGGGCCGCACCGCAAGGTCGGCGCCTTCCGTATCCTGCGGCCGCTGCTGATGGCGGCCGCGATCGTGCCGCTGTTCGTCGAGTCGCCCGCCACCCGCGGATACGGGCTGGGGGTGGAGGTGGTCGCGGTGGTCGTCGGGGCGGCGTGCGGGCTGTGCGCGGCGGGCCTGACCCAGGTCTACCGCAGCCCCCGCACCGGGCGGCCGGTCAGCCGTACCGGATGGGCGTACGCGGCGCTGTGGGTGGTGGTGATCGGCGCCCGCGCGGCCTTCTCGTACGGCTCGGAGCACTGGTTCTCCGCGCAGCTCGGGCACTGGATGCTGGCGCACCGGGTCACCGCCGACGCGCTCACCGACGCGCTGCTGCTGATGGCGGTGGCGATGACGCTGACCCGTACGCTCACCCTCGCCGCGCAGGCCGCGGCCGTACGGCGGCAGGGCCGGGGCGCGGGACCGGCGGCGCTGGCCTCCGCCTGATCCGCGCCGGTCCGCGCCGGTCCGCGCCGGTCCGGGACGGTCATGGACGGGTCACTCCGGCGCACCGCCCGGGGTGCCCCGCAGGGCGGAGGCGGTGGCGGCGAGCAGCGACATGCCCGCCGCGGTCGCGAAGACGATCACCAGGCCGTGGTGGAAGGGCGCGGAGATCAGGTGCGGGAAGAACTCCTTGCCGGTGAGCACGTCGCGGTTCTTCGCGGGCAGGGCCGCCAGTGTCCCGGAGGGCTTCAGCAGCGTCTCTACGGGGTTCACCCCGAGGAACGCGGAGAAGACCGTGGAGACCGGCGGGAGCGTCGCCGCCTGGTGGGCGACGTCCGCGGGCACGCCCTGGGCGCGCAGCCCGGCCTGGAGCGTGTGCGGCAGCCGGTCGGCGAGCCCGACGATCAGCAGGGAGAAGAAGACGCCGATCGACAGCGAGGTGCCGGAGTTCTGGAAGGTGGAGCGCATCCCGGAGGCCGCGCCGCGGTGCGAGGCGGGCACGCTCGACATGATCGCCGAGGTGTTGGGCGCGGAGAACATCCCCGAGCCCATCCCGTTGAGCAGGATGAGCAGCGCGAACGCCCAGTAGGGGAAGTCGATCGGCAGCAGGAGCAGCCCGACGAAGCTGGAACCGAACAGCACCAGCCCGCCGGTGGTGAACCAGCGCACCCCGAACCGGTCGGAGAGGGTTCCCGACACCGGGCCGGCCAGCAGGAATCCGGCGGTCAGCGGCAGCAGGAAGATGCCGGCCCACAGCGGGGCGTCCTCGAAGGCGTAGCCGTGCAGCGGCAGCCAGATGCCCTGCAACCAGATGATCAGCATGAACTGGAGGCCGCCGCGGGCGACGGAGGCGAGCAGCGCCGCGGCGTTCCCGGCGGCGAAGTGCCGGTCGCGGAAGAGCCCGAGGTGGAACATCGGCTGCGCGACCCTGGTCTCGATGAGCGCGAACGCCAGGAGCAGCACACCGCCGCCGATCAGCCCGGTGAGCACCTTGGGGCTGCTCCAGCCCATGGTGTGGCCGCGGTAGGGCTGGATGCCGTAGGTGATGGAGACCAGGACCAGCCCGCAGCCCGCAGCGAAGGTGAGGTTGCCCCACCAGTCGATGCGGGCCGGGTTGCGGGTGGAGATCTCGCGCAGCGAGCGGTAGGCCCAGATGCTGCCGAAGATCCCGACGGGGACGTTCACCCAGAACACCGCGCGCCAGTCCCACGCCGACAGCAGCCCGCCGAGCACGAGCCCGATGAACTGCCCGGACAGCGCGGAGATCTGGTTGATGCCCAGGGCCATGCCGCGCTGGCGGGCCGGGAAGGCGTCGGTGAGGATCGCCGCGGAGTTCGCCATCAGCATCGCGCCGCCCAGCGCCTGGACGATCCGCCAGCCGATCAGCCACAGCGCGCCGTGCGTGCCGCGCGCGGGGTCGAAGGAGAGCGCGACGGAGGCGAGGGTGAAGACGACGAAGCCGAGGTTGTAGATCCGCACCCGGCCGACGATGTCGCCGAGCCGTCCGAGGCTCACCACGAGCACCGCGGTGACGAGCAGGTAGCCCATGATCATCCACAGCAGGTAGCTGATGTTGCCCGCCGCGAAGGGGTCGAGGTGGATGCCGCGGAAGATCGCGGGCATCGAGATGATGACGATCGACGCGTCGACCATCGCCATGAACATCCCGAGGCTGGTGTTGGACAGCGCCACCCACTTGTAGCGGTCGGGGCGGGCACCGGGGCCGGGCGGCGGCTGCTGTTCGGACACGTCGGATGGTCCTCTCCCTGGGTTCCCGCGATGCTCCTGTGTCGATTGTCGTCACGCCGATGGCGTTGTGCCACGGGGACGTAACAGGCGCTGACTTGGGCGGATGAGCCGTGCCAAGGTCATCTTGTCAGCAGGGCGGGCACCTCGTGAGGGGCTCGGGCCGCCCGCACCGCCACCGCTTCCGGTGGGGGAAGCGCCGAAGTGAAAGAGGGACACCATGCGTATCCGGACTGCTCGTTGGGGACTGTCGGCCGCCGTACTCGTCGTCGCGGGGCTCGCGCTGACCGCGTGCGGACCCGAGGACGCCACCGACGCCGCCTCCACCGGCACCCCGGCCGCCACGAGCACCGCGCAGGCCGGTCAGCCCGCCGCCTCCACGTCGTCCGACAACGGCAAGGGCTCGTCCTCGGGTTCGCAGTCCGGCGCCGCCAAGCAGTCCGGGGTGAAGTGCACCGACCAGATCAACTACGCGGGCGACCCGCGGTCCAACGCCGAGATCAACAGCATCGGTGAGGAGACCGGCACCTGCCCGGCCGTCGAGTCCTCGGACTCCTCCGGCTCCTCCAGCTCCTCCGGCGGCAGCGACGACGGCCAGCAGAGCACGCTGGTCGGCAAGATGAGCTACCTCGCGCCCGGCAAGCTGCTCGTCAAGCCGGACAACGGCGGCACCGACCAGGCGTTCATGATCTCCAACGCCACCACGATCCTCGGCGCGGCCGCCATCTGCGGCGCCGACGACGGCAACGTGACCATGGACAGCAACGGTTACGGCACCACGAAGTGCACCATCGACCAGCTGGAGACCGCCGCGAAGACCGGTGCCGTCACCGTCCGCGTCACCCTGGACTCCTCGCTGGCGGCCGCGGTGACCATCGCCGAGAAGTACCACCCGTAAGCAGCACCGGCGAGTCGCGCGCGCGGGCCGGCCGGCCCGCCCGGCGCCGGGCCGTGTCCGCGAAGCCCCGTACCTGAGACGGGACTTGGCGGACACGGCCTACGTCGTTGCGGCGTCGAGGGCGGCCAGGCCGCGCAGCACCGCCGCCTCCTCCGCGCTCAGGCGGTGCGCCCGGGCCAGGTCCAGCGCCTCCTGCCAGCAGGCGCGGGCCGCCGCGCGGTCGCCGCGCGCCAGGTGGGCGCGGCCCAGCACCTCCAGGACGTCCGCCGCGGTGGCGCGGTCGCCCAGCCGGTCGAGCAGCGCCAGGGTCTCGGTGAGCGCGTCGACCGCCTCGGCCGGGCGGCCCCGCGCGAGCTTGGCCTCGGCGAGGCTGGTGAGGGTGCGGGAGATGCTGGTCAGCGAGCCTCGGGCGCGCCAGGCGGCCAGCGCCTCGCGGTAGCACTCCTCGGCGGCCACCGGGTCGCCGGCGAACAGGTGGGTGTCGCCGAGGTTGCCCAGCACCGTGGCCACCCGGTCGACCGCCCCCAGCGAGCGGTGCAAAGCGAGCGAGCGGCGGCCGTGCTCCAGCGCGAGGCCGTACTCGCCCGTACTGCGGTACAGGGCGGTGAGGTTGGTGAGGATCGCGGCGACGCCGTGCAGGTCGCCGGACGCCTCGAAGCGGCTGCGGGCGGCGAGCAGGTGCGTAAGGCTCGGCCCGTACCGCTCGGCCATGCCGTGCGCGACGCCGAGCCGGCTGTGCATCCAGGCCAGCCCGAGCGCGTCGCCGCGCGCGGTGACGCAGGCCATCGCCTCCTCCAGGCAGGCGGTCCACTCGCCGTTCCACCAGTACGCCTGCGCGTAGCCGAACAGTCCGGCCGCGGTGCGCCAGGCCACGTCGGACCAGCCGTTGGCGACCGCGACGGTCAGCGCCGCCTTGATCGCGGGCAGTTCGCGGACACACCAGTGCAGCGCGTCCTCGTCGCCCGCGAACCCGACCGCTGGCAGGGGCGGTTGCTCGTCGAGCGGCGGCAACGGGTGGCCCTCGGGCGCGAGTACGGCCAGCGCGGACGCGACGGTGGCGGCGTACCAGACGGTGACGCGGCGCAGCGCGGACCGGCGCTTCCCGGCGGTGAGTTCGGCGCGCCCGCACTCCGCGGCGAACTCGCCGACCAGGTCGTGGAAGCGGTACCGGCCCGGCCGGGGCGCCTGGAGCAGGTGGGCGTCGACGAGCGCTTCGAGGACGTCGTCGGCCGCGTCCGCGGAGCTCAGCCCGAGCAGTGCGGCCGCGGCCGGTGCGTCCAGGCCGTCGCCCGGCCACAGCCCGAGGGTCCGGAACGCCTCCGCCGCCGCCCGGTCCGCGGACGTCGGGCTGTCCCGCATCGCCACGTAGCTCATCGCGAAGGTGTCCCGGACCGCGAGGCCGCCGGTGGACAGGGCACGCAGCCGGGCGCCGTCCGGGCCGTCGAGGCGCGCGGCGAGCGCGCTCAGCGGCCAGTGCGGGCGGGCCGCCATCCGCGCACCGGCGATGCGCAGCGCCAGCGGCAGCCCGCCGCAGGCGGCCAGCACCCCTGCGGCGGCCTCGGGTTCGGCCGCCACCCGCCGGCTGCCGCACAGCGAGACCAGCAACTCCCGCTGCTCGCCCGCGGACAGCGGCTCCAGCGTCAGCCGGGTGGCGCCGGGCAGTTCGCCCAGGGCGCGCCGGCTGGTGATGACCACCGCGACGTCGCCGCCGCCCGGCAGCAGCGGCGTCACCTGGGCCGCGTCGCCGGCGTTGTCCAGCATCAGCAGCACCCGCCGCCCGTGCAGCGCGTCGCGCCACAGCACCGCCCGGTCGTCCGGGTCCGCGGGCAGCGGCTGCCCGTCGGCGCCGAGGTCGCCGAGGAAGCGGGCCAGCAGGTCGGCGGGGTCGCGGGCGTCACCGGCGCCGAAGCCGCGCAGGTCCGCGTAGAGCCGGCCGTCGGGGAACTCCGCCCGCAGCAGGTGCGCGGCGCGGACGGCGAGCGCGGTCTTTCCCACCCCGCCCATGCCGGAGACCACTGCGATCCGGGGCCCGCGCCTTTCCGGGCCGCCGCGCAACGCGGCCAGCAGTACGTCGAGTTCGGCCGCGCGCCCGGTGAAGTCGGGGGTGTCGGCGGGGAGTTGCGACGGTGACCCGGCCCCCGTGCCGGTCCCTGCCCCTGCCCCTGCCCCAGCCCCGGCCCCGGCCCCCGCCTGGGCCCCCGTCCCGGCCGCCGCCGTATCCGTGCCCGGTGCCGTTTCCGCGGCTGAGTGGGCCGTCACCTCGGCGCCGCCCGTACCGCCCGCGCCGCCGGCCGCAGGCTCCTTCGGGTCCGCGGGCGCGGTCAGGATCTCCTGGTAGGCGGTGCGCAGCGCGATGTCGGGCTCGACGCCCAACTCCTCGACCAGGGTGCGGCGCAGCCGGTGGTAGACGGCGAGCGCCTCCGCCTGGCGGTGGGTGCGGTGCAGTGCCAGCATGAGCTGGCGGTGGAAGGTCTCGCGCATCGGGTGCGCCGCGGCTAGGCCCGCCAGTTCCGCGGCCAGGCCCTGGTGCCGGCCGAGCGCCAGCTCCGCGTCGAACCGCCACTCCAGGGTGAGCAGCCGCGCCTCGGTCAGATGGGCGGCCAGCGCCCGCAGCGCGTCGGAGCGCAGCGGTACGTCCGACAGCGGGTCGCCGCGCCACAGCGCCAGTGCGGCCCGGCACTCGTGGAGCACCGCGGTCCAGTCGGCGGCGCGGTGCGCGCCGCGGGCGGCCGCGTGGTGGCCGAGGAAGGTCCACACGTCGAACTCGCCGTCGGCGACGTCCAGGACGTAGCCGGACGGGGCGGCCCGCAGCCGGGAGCCGTCGCGGCCGTCCTCGTGCAGTACCCGGCGCAGCCGGGCGACGTGGTTGTGGAGGGACGCGGTGGCGGTGGCGGGCGGGGCGTCGCCCCACAGCGCGGACTTCAGCTGGTGCAGCGGCACCGCGCGGCCGGGCGCGGCCAGCAGCGCGGCGAGCAGGGCCCGGACCTTCGCCGAGCCGATCGTCGGGGGAGCGCTGCCGGGGCTCCCCCTGGGTATGTGGCCGCGGCGCCCGCCGGGTACGTCGCCGGGGTGCCCGCGGGGTATACCGCCGGGTCTGTCGCCGTCCGGGTCGTCGTCGGTGACGACCGTGACCGTGCCGAGCAGGCCGAACCGCATCCGTGGACCTCCCAGGCCGGATCACTCGCCCGCGGCCCGCCGCTCGCTTCCGGACGGGGCCGGTGGGGACGAAGCGTTAGGCGCATGTTAGCGGGCGGTTGGCGGGCGTCCCCATGATGAAGCCGTCGGGTCCGGCCGCCGCGGGTGCGTGCGGAAGCCCACCTTCCGCGGTACGGGGGCAACCGGTGTCGCGGCCGGACCCACACACCGCCCGCCCCTTCCCGGCCGCGGCTCCCACCCAGGTGCGGGCATGGCGTTGCCGGGCCGCGGGCCCGCGCGCTGCCAGACTCGGGCCATGCGTAAATTCTCGCTGGACGCACAGGTGCGCGAACACCTCCGCCAGGCCGCGGCCGCCTCCAACGGACGCAGCGCGCAGACCGTCTACGGCGGCCACGAGCAGGCACTGCGCCAGACGCTCATCGCGCTGACCGCGCAAACCGTGCTCTCCGACCACGAGAACCCGGGTGAGGCGACCCTGCTGGTGCTGCGCGGGCGGGTCCGGCTCACCTGCAGGGAGGACGCCTGGGAGGCGATGGCCGGGGACCTGCTGGTGATGCCGCACGACCGGCACGGCGTGGAGGCGCTGGAGGACAGCGCGGTGCTCCTGACGGTCACGAAGCGGCGCTGAAACCTCCGCAACGGTGGCTTTTGTCACGCGGACCGGGAGCATTGCGGAAACCCGCCGCCCGGCCGCGTACGGGCATTCCCGCGCAGGTCACGGCGGGGGTGGCGGCACCGCACCCGGGTGTCCGGAAGGCGGGAAAAGGGTGGCTGGGTCTTCCCGTTCACGAGCTTTTTGCGCATGCTTTGAGTACCCGGGTGTCCGTCCGTAGGGCTGACCGGGTGACAATGCGACACTAGAGAGCTGTGAGTCGGCCATAACGAAACGAGGATCATCCCATGTTGCGAAACGGGTTGGAGCCGTGGCACCTGATCGTGGTGGCGATCGTCGTCATCGTGCTGTTCGGTTCGAAGAAGCTTCCTGAGGCCGCCCGCGGTCTCGGCAAGTCGATGCGCATCCTGAAGTCCGAGGCGAAGGCGATGAAGACCGACGACGGCGGCTCCGCCGGCGGCGCGCCCACCGCCTCCACCACCCCGGCGCCCGAGGCGATCACGCCCAGCGACGTGGTGACGGCCAACCAGGCCCAGACGCAGGAGCCCGCGACCGGCTCGGTGAAGTAGCACCGGCGGCCGGCCACCGGCCCCGACCACCGACCCCGCCCATCGGCGCCGCGGCCGCGCGCGCCCATCGACAGGCCCCCCGCTTCCGGGACCCGGCAGTCTTGGTACGTTCAGGACGTCCGGGTGCGGGAAGCGAACGAGGGGGCCTGTGGTGTCGTCGGGGGCGGGTACGGGGGCTGGGCACGCGGGGGGCCGGGAACGCGCGGGCAGAACCGGCCGCGGCGCGGACGGCGGAGCCGGCACCGGTGCCGTACCTCCGGAGTTCATCGCGGGATTCCCCGAGACGCTGGCCGAGATATCCCGCAGCTGCCGCACCCTCACCCGCGCCGAGCGCGAGAGCCGCCGGGTGCTGGGCGAGCACGCCGCCGACTCCGGGTTCGGGCTGCGCGAGCTGACCGCCGTCCACCTCGCCGAGGCCCGGCGGGCCTGGCCGCAGCTGCCGGGGGTGGCCGGCGCGCGGGACGCCGGCGAGCTGCGCCGGGTCGGCAGCGCGGTGCTCGCCGCGCTGGAGACCGGGATCGCCGCCCTCGCCGAGGGCCACGCCCGGGCCCAGCGGCACGCGGTGCGCCGTGCCGCGGCGGCCCGCCGCACCTTCATCGACGACCTGCTGTACGGCCGTACGGACCCCGGGCGCATCGCCGAGCAGGCCGAGGGGTTCGGGCTGCGGCTCGCCGACCGCCATGTGGTGGGGGTCGCCGCGGCGCCCGCCGGCGAGGACTACCACGAGACGCACCCGCTGCTGCACCGCGTCGAACGCGAGCTGGCCGGGCGCTTCGGCGACCACGACCTGCTGGTCGCCGCGAAGGACGGCCGGATCGTGTGCGTCGCCCCCACCGGGCAGCAGCCCGCCTTCGACGCCTTCGTCAAGCTCGCCGCCTCCTCCGGGCGGGTCGCCGTCAGCCGCCCGCACAGCGGTGCCGCCGGGGTGGTCCGCTCGTACGAGGAAGCGCTCAGCGCGCTCGACCTCGCGGACCGGCTCGGGCTCGGCGGGGCCGTGCTCAACTCGGCCGACCTGCTCGTCTTCCCCGTCCTCATGCGGGACCGGGCGGCCATGTCCGACCTCGTCCGCACGGTGCTCGGGCCGCTCGTCCACGCGCGCGGCGGCGCCCAGCCCCTGGTCGACACCATCTCCGCGTACGCCGCCGCCGGCTACGTCAACGCGGAGGCCGCGCGCCGGCTCGACCTCAGCGTCCGCGCCCTGTCCTACCGGCTCGAACGGATCGCCTCCCTCACCGGCTTCGACCCCGACGACGCGCTCCAGCGCTACACCCTGGAGACCGCCGCCCTCGGCGCCCGCCTCCTCAACTGGCCCACCCGCCCCCTCTGACCCCCGCCGACGGGGTCCTGCCCCTTGCGGCCCGTCCTCGGAGTGCCGGTCCCCTGTGGCGTGCCGCGCAGTTCCCCGCGCCCCTGCCCATGTGCAGCTGCTCCGCAGCGCACACCACCCACCCGCAGAGGACGGCTACCGCCAGGGGCAGCCCCCCAGGGTCGCGCCAAGCCACCCACGCACCCACAGACAACATCGCACCCCGAGGGGCACCCCCCAGGGGCGCGGGGAACTGCGCGACAAGCCACTACGCACCCGCGGACGACATCGCACCCCGAGGGGCAGGAACTACTCCCCGCACCCCGCCGCATCCTCCGCCTGCGCGGCAGCGCACTCCGTGCGCAACCCCGCACTGATCGCGCGCCCGATGTCGCGCAGGACATCGAGCTGCTCGGGCGTGAGCACGTCGAACAGATGCTCCCGCACCGCCGTGACATGCCCGGGCGCGGCAGCGGCAAGCGCCTCGAACCCCGCGGCCGTGAGCTCGCAGACCCACCCCCGCCGATCCCCGTCGGCGGGCCGCCGCCGCACCCACCCGTTCTTCTCCAGCGCGGACACCGCATGGGAGAGCCGGCTGCGCGAGGAGAGCGACGCCTCCGCCAGCTCACTCATCCGCAGGCACCGCCCGTCCGCGTCGGACAGCCGCACGAGGATCTCGTAGTACGCCATGGGCATCCCCGAGTCCCGCCGCAGCTGACGGTCGACGTAGGCGTTGAACTCCACGCTCGACGTCATGTAGGCCCGCCAGATCTCCTGCTCCTCGTCGGTCAGCCAGCGCACGTCGTCCATGTCCCCAGCATACGGGTGGTTGAACTCTCAATACCAGCGAGGTAGTGTGTGTGAAAGCTCAACGAAACGACTTGCTGATCTCCGTACCATTCCGAGGAGCCCTCCCCATGAGCACGCAGACCGAAGTGATCGACGGTTACGTCGCCGGCACCTGGAAGATCGACACCGTGCACTCGGACGTGTCGTTCTACGTCCGCCACCTCGGCGTCTCGAAGGTCCGCGGCCACTTCGCGGCCTTCGAGGGCACCATCGTGACCGCCGAGGACCCGCTGGAGTCCACCGTCAACGCCGTGATCAAGACGGAGTCGGTGAGCACCAACAACGAGGGCCGCGACGCCCACGTGCGCGGCGCGGACTTCCTCGACGTCGAGCAGTTCCCCGAGCTGACCTTCTCCTCCACCGGCATCCGCGCCAAGTCCGCGGAGGTCTTCGAGGTCGACGGCGACCTGACCCTGCACGGCGTGACCAAGCCCGTCACCCTCGCCCTGGAGCTGAACGGCTTCGGCACCAGCTTCGACGGCAGCGCGATCGCCGGCTTCTCGGCCGCCACCGAGATCAGCCGCGGCGAGTTCGGCGTGACCGGCGGCGCGGCCGGTGCCGCGGTCGGCGACAAGATCCGCATCGCCCTGGAGATCGAGGCCGCGAAGGTCGACGCCTGAGCTTCCTGATCTCCGCTGCCTGACCGGGGCACGCCCGCCCCTCCCCGCGTACGACGGCCGTCGCAGGTGCCTGACCGGTGCCTGCGGCGGCCGCCCGCGTTTCGGTTGCAGGCGGACCCGGACATCTCGGTGGCGCCAACTCTGCCGGGATGCGGAAATGCCGTACCCGCCCGGACACTGCCACGATCTGTCCCGGCAGGACCGACCGGCAAGGCGGTACGGCAAGGGGGAGGCGCATCCGGCATGGGGGAGTTCGTCGATGTGTGCCTCGGCTTTCCGACGGTCCTGTTCGGGGGGGCGCTGGTGGTCGTGGTGGGCTTCTGGGGTCTGGTGCTGGTCGGCGCGGCCGACTCGCACGGCCCGGGGCACCACGACGCCGCCGGCGGGCACTCCATGGAGTACGGGGGTTCCCATGGAGCAGCCCCCGCCGGCGGCCACGGCGTCGTGGGACACGACGCGGGCTCGTACGGCGGGGGCTCGTACGGTGCGGGCGCGGACGGCCACCCGGGCGTATCCGCGCCCGGCCACCCGCACGCTCACCTGCACGGCCACCCGGGCGCCGACGGTTCCCACGGCGAACACCCCGGCGGCTCGGGCCTGCTGGCCGCCGCCGGACTCGACGGCGTACCCGTCACCGTGGTGTTCTCCCTGCTCGTCGCGCTCGGCTGGTTCCTGAGCCTGGCCGGCTCGGCCGCGCTGGACGGCGCCGGGCTGCACGGCCCCGGCCGCGCCGCCGCCGACCTCGCCCTGGTCGCCGCCGCCCTGTTCGGCGCGTGGCTGGGCACTTGGGTGCTGGTCCGCCCGCTGCGCCGCCTCTACCCGCACGAACGGCCGCCCTCCCGGGGCGACTTCGTCGGCCTGGTCTGCGTGGTGCGCACCGGCACCGTCACCGACCGGTTCGGCCAGGCGGAGGTGACCGCGCCCGACGGGTCCACCGCGATCGTCCAGGTCCGCCGCCCCGACGGCGACACCGGCGGCCCGCTGTCGGCCGGCCGTACCGCGCTGCTCTACGACTACGACCCGCAGGGCGAGTTCTTCTGGGCCGCGCCCTACGCGGACCCCGCGGCCGGACCGCCGCCACCGGGCGCCCGCGCGCTGCCCTGACCTCGGCGCCACCCAATCCCCCCAACCGCCCCCGCACGCACGGCACCTACTCATATCCGCTTCACCGCATCGAGGTTGATCCGTCATGGATGCCACCGTCATCGGGATCGGCGTGCTCGTCGCCGTCCTCCTGCTCATCGCCCTGGGCGTGGCCGTCACCGTCACCAAGCTCTTCCGCAAGGTCTCCCAGGGCCAGGCGCTGATCGTCTCCAAGTCCAAGCACGTGGACGTGACCTTCACCGGCACCGTCGTGCTGCCGGTGCTGCACAGCGCCGAGGTGATGGACATCTCGGTGAAGACCATCGAGGTGCAGCGCACCGGGCGCGAGGGCCTGATCTGCCAGGACAACATCCGCGCCGACATCCATCTGACGTTCTTCGTCCGGGTCAACAAGACCAAGGAGGACGTGATCAAGGTGGCGCAGGCGATCGGCACCGAACGCGCCAGCCACCAGGACACGTTGCAGAAGCTGTTCAGCGCGAAGTTCTCCGAGGCGCTGAAGACGGTCGGCAAGCAGCTGGACTTCGTGGACCTCTACACGCACCGCGAGCACTTCCGCGACCAGATCATCCAGGTGATCGGCACCGACCTCAACGGCTACCACCTCGAGGACTGCGCGATCGACTTCCTGGAGCAGACCCCGCTCACTCAGCTCGACCCGGCCAACATCCTCGACGCGCAGGGCATCCGGAAGATCACCGAGCTGACCGCGATCGAGCACGTGCGCACCAACGAGTTCCAGCGCACCGAGCAGAAGGAGATCACCCGGCAGAACGTCGAGGCCCGGGAGACCATCCTGGAGCTCGAACGCCGCCAGTCCGAGGCCGAGATCAAGCAGCGCCGCGAGGTCGAGACGCTGCGGGCGAAGGAGGAGGCGGTCACCGCCAAGGTGCAGGAGGAGGAGCGCCTCGGCGCCCAGGGCGCGTTCCTGCGCACCGAGGAGCAGTTGGGCGTGCAGCGGGAGAACCAGGCCCGCGAGGTCGCCGTCGCGCAGAAGAACCGCGAGCGGGTGATCGCGGTGGAGAACGAGCGGATCGAGAAGGACCGGGTGCTGGAGGTCATCGCCCGCGAGCGCGAGACCGAACTCGCCCGGATCTCGAAGGAGCGCGAGGTCGAGGGGGAGCGGCGGGACGTCGCCGACGTGGTGCGCGAGCGGATCGCGGTGGACCGCACCGTCGCCGAGCAGGAGGAGTCGATCAAGCAGCTGCGGCTGGTGCAGGAGGCCGAGCGGGAGCGGCAGGCGCTGATCATCACCGCGGAGGCGCAGGCGCAGGAGCGGCTGGTCAAGGACATCAAGGCCGCCGAGGCCGCCGAGCAGGCCGCGCAGCACAAGGCCCGCGAGTCCCTGACGCTCGCCGAGGCCCGCCGGCAGGCCGCGCAGATGGACGCCGACGCGAAGATGCGGCTGGCCGAGGGGGTGCGCGCGGAGGCCGCGGCCAAGGGACTGGCCGAGGTCGAGGTGCGCGAGCGCAGCGCCGCCGCCATCACCAAGGTCGGCGCGGCCGAGGCCGAGGCGACCACCGCCCGGCTGAAGGCCGAGGCCGAGGGCGCCCGCGCCAAGTCCCTCGCCCAGGCGGAGGGCATGGCGGCGCAGGCCACCGCGGAGGCCGCGATGATCGGGGAGAAGCTGAAGGCGGAGGCGGCCGGGCTGACCGAGAAGGCCGCCGCGATGGCCGCACTCGACGACGCCTCGCGCGGCCACGAGGAGTACCGGCTGCGGCTGGCCGCGGAGAAGGACGTCCGGCTGGCCGGGCTCGACACGCAGCGGCAGATCGCCGAAGCGCAGGCGGCGGTGCTGGCCACCGGGCTGGAGAAGGCGGACATCAGCATCGTCGGCGGCGAGGACGTCTTCTTCGACCGGCTGATCGGCGCGGTCAGCGCGGCCCGCTCGGTGGACTCCTTCGTCGCCAACTCCGAGACGGTGCGGACGGCGGCCGCGCCGTGGCTGGACGGGTCGGAGCGGTTCACGCAGGACGCGACCCGCGTGCTGTCCTCGCTGGGCGCGGGGTGGGGCGGGATGAGCGTGGCCGGGCTGCTCGGCCGGCTGATCGCGGACGGCGGCCCGCAGGCCGGCGGGTTCCGGCAACTCCTGGAACAGGCACGGGCGATGGGGATCGCGGACGAGGTCCTGTCGGGGGTCGTGGGAGCGGCTGCCGGCGGCGCCGCGGGGGTTCCGGGTGCGGCGGGTGCCGCCGGTGGGCCCGCGCCGGTGCCGGCCGCGGCGACCGGCTCGGCGAACGGACTGGCGAAGAAGTGAGCGAGCAGGTCTCCACCGAGGGGCCGGCCGGGGACGCCTACCAGGTGCTGCGCACCCGGCTGACCGGGACGGCGCACGAACTCGCCCGCCGCGCCGAGGCGTTGAACGCGGCCCGGCAGGAGGTCTTCGGCTCCGCCGAACTGCGGCTGGCCGGCGCCGAGCGGATGCGCACCGCCCGTCCGGCGCTGCCCGGCGACATCGCGCCGGTCGGCTCCTGGCTGCTGTTCGCGGCGAACCCGGCCGAGGTCGAGGACGTCGCCGACGTCTTCCAGGTCCGCCCGGCGGACGACCTGGAGGGGGCCGGGGAGGCGGCCGGGGAGGCGGCCGGGCCGGCCGGGCTGCTCGACGACCCCGGCTTCGTACGGGACTTCCACGAGTTGTACCGCTACTACCGGCAGACCCGGGTGGTGCGGGTGCGGGCCTGGGAGGGGCGGCTGCTCGCCGTCTTCCGGACCGGCGCGGGCGCCGCCGACGTCAAGGCGCTGGGCTGGCGGATCGGCCGCGACGGCCGCTGCGCGTACGAGGGCACCGCCCGCGAGGAGCCCGCCGAGCCGGCGGAGACGGTGCGCTGGAGCGCGGTCGGCCGCGAGGCGTACGTCCCCGGCCGCCACCCGCACATCGCGCTGGCCGCGCCCGACGGCGGCACCCTCACGCTCGACACGACCGGCGGCGTCCTCGCGCTGCGCACCGGCGGCGCCGTGCACGAGGAGCCGGTCGACGACGCCCTCCAGTCACTGGCGGACGCCGACGTCGCGTACGCGGGCACCGGGCCGCTGGTGCTGCTGCGGGTGCGCCCCTACCGGGAGTCCGCCGACCGGCACTTCGCGGTCAACACCCGCACCGAGCAGGTCGAGCGGATCGACGCGCTCGGCCAGGTCTGCCTGCGGCTGCCGGACGACCAGGGCGTGGTCTTCCCCGGCGGCTACGTGCTCGCCACCGGCGGCACCCGCACCTTCGACCTGGCCGACCTCGCCGGCCGCGCCGAACCGGCCGCCGAGCCGGGCGCGTTGCCCGCTTCCGGCGAAGTCGCCCCGGCCGCCCTGGAGTTCGAGCGCGTGGTGCGCTCGGCCAACGGCGAGGACGTGCTCTACGTCTTCCACGCGCCCGCCGACGGCCACCGGCTGCTGCTGCCGTACAACCTCATCCGCAAGGAGGCCGCGGCGCCGCTGCACGTCCAGGGCAGCGCGCTGTACGAGGACGGCACCCTGATCACGCTGCGGCCCGCGGAGGGCGGCGAGCCCGGCCGGGTGCACACCCTCCAGCGCTGGCACACCCCGTTCCTGTCCGACACCTGCGCCGCCGCCCGCCCCGTCGGCGACGGCCCGCTGGCCCGGATCGGCAACCCGGACCTGGTCCGGGCGGTCTCCGACGCGCTGTCGGTGGCCCGCGCGGCGCTCGCCCCCGAGCCCGCCGCGGCCGTCTACGAGGCGCTGGGCAGCGCCGCCGAACGCGTCCTGGACCGCCACCACTGGCTCGCCGACCCGGCCGCGCAGGACCTGGCGGCCCCGCTCACCGTGCTCCGCGACACCGCGCGGCAGGTGCTCGCCGAGTACGCCCGGGTGCGGGAGTCCGCCGCGCAGGCCGCCGCGGCCGCCGACGAGGCCGAGGCGCGGATCACCGCGCTGGGCCGCCGGGTACGCGGTGAGGCCGCCGCGTCCGCGGACGAGTGGGTCGCCCGACTCACCGAACTGCGCTCCTGCCAGGGCCGGTTGGCAACCCTGCGGGAGATGCGGCAGGCCGACCCGGCCCGGCTGGACGCACTGGACGCCCTGCTGGCGACGGAGTTGGCCGAAGCGGCGTCCCGCGCCGCCGCGCACTTCGCCGACGAATCCGCCTTCGACGGCTACCGGCAGCGCGTCGCGGACATCGCCGCGCAGATCCCGGCGGCCGGGACCGCCGCCGGCACCGAGCCGCTGGCCGACGCGCTGGACGAGCAGGCCGCGGGCCTGGCCACCGTCACCGAGACCACCGGCACCCTGGAGATCACCGACGCCACCGTCCGCACCCGCATCCTGGCCACCGCCGCCGACGTGCTCGGCGCGGTCAACCACTCAAGGGCCGTACTCGCCGCCCGCCGACGGGAGTTGCTGGCCGCGGAGACCGGCGCGGAGTTCGCCGCGCAGAGCGCGCTGCTCGCCCAGAGCATCGGCGCCGCGCTCGACGCGGCGGGCACCCCCGAGGCGTGCGAGGAGCAGCTCGGCCGCCTGCTGGTGCAGATCGAGAACCTGGCCACGCGCTTCGCCGCCGACGAGGAGCGCCTCGCCGCGCTCGACGCGCGCCGCGAGGAGGTCCGGGAGACCTTCGCAGCCCGCAAGCAGGCGCTCGCCGACGAACGGGCCCGGCGCGCCCAGCGGTTGACCGCCAGCGCCACCCGCCTGCTCGACGGCATCCGGCGCCGCGCGGCGACCCTGGACAGCGCCGACGCGATCCACACCTACTTCGCCTCCGACCCGCTCGCGGCCGAACACCAGCGGATCGCCGCGGAGTTGCGCACCCTAGGCGACCCGGCCCGGGCCGCGGAGCTCACCGCGGCGCTCGCCGCCGCCCGCCAGGCCGCCACGGCCGCCCTGCGCGACCGCCTCGACCTGTACGAGGACGGCGGCGCCGCGATCCGCCTGGGCCGGCACCGCTTCGCGGTCAACACCCAGCCGCTGGACCTCGCGCTCGTCCCGCACGCGGGCGGCCTCGCCTTCACCCTCACCGGCACCGACTACCTCGCGCCGGTGGCCGACCCCGCCTTCGCGGCCACCCGCGCCTTCTGGTCCCGGCCGCTGGTCTCGGAGTCCCCGGAGCTGTCCCGCGCGGAGTTCCTCGCCGGCGGCCTGCTGCTGGACCGGCTCGCCGACGGTTCCCCGGCCGCCGCGGACATCCCCGGCGCCGTACGCTCCGCCGTCGCCGAGCGCGCGTCGGAGGGGTACGAACGGGGCGTGCACGACCACGACGCGGTACTGCTGCTCACCGCGCTGGCCGAACGCGCCGCGCACGCGGGACTGTTGCGGTACTCCGCGGTCGCCCGCGCGGGCGCGCTGCTGTACTGGACGCAGGCCGCGCCTCCCGCCGAACAAGCCGCCTGGACCGCGCGGGCCCGCTCGCTCAGCCGGGCGAGGGCCGCCTTCGGCGGGGCGGGCGCCGGGCAGGCGCTCGGCGAGCTGGCCGCCGAAGTCGGCGCGCGGGCCCGGGACTTCCTGTGCGGCGCCGGCCTGCCCGCGCCCCTGGCACCGGAGTCGGCGACGGACGCCCAGCTGCTGGGGGAGTACCTGGTCGCCGAACTCGCCCACGACCAGGAAGGGTTCGTGCTCGGCCCGGGCGCCCGGGCGGTCGTGGCGCGGCTGGCCGAGGCGCTGGGCGGGCCGGACGCGGTGCCGTACAAGGAGTTCGGCGCCGATCTCGACGCGCTCGGCGGGGAGTCGGGCGCGGGCCTGGGCGCGCGCTGGCAGCTCGCCCGCGCCTGGCTGGACCCGTTCGCGGACGGCCCCGACCTCGTGGAGGCCGCGGCCGGACTGCTGTGCGGCGCCGGCACCGTACGGTACGAGGTGGACGCCGACGTCGAGGTGACCGTCCGCGGGCTGCTCGCCGCCCACCCCCGGGCGGTGGACGGCACGATGACCCTGCGGCTGGACGAACTCCTCACCCGGGTACGGCGGTTCACCGCCGAGGACGTGCCCGCGTACCGCGCCTACCAGCGCCACCGTACCGCCGTGGTCGCCGCCGAACGCGAACGGCTCGCCCTCGACGGCTACCGGCCGCGCCCGCCCGCCTCCTTCGTCCGCAACCGGCTGCTCGACGAGGTCTACCTGCCGCTGGTCGGCGACAGCCTCGCCAAGCAGTTCGGCCCGGCCGGCGGCCTGCTGATGCTCATGTCCCCGCCCGGGTACGGCAAGACGTCCCTGGTGGAGTACGTCGCGAGCAGCCTCGGGCTGGCGCTCGTCAGCGTCTTCGGGCCCGCCCTCGGCAGCGGCACCACCTCGCTCGACCCCGACCGCGCGCCCGATGCCGCCGCCCGGCGCGAGCTGGAGAAGGTCCGGCTCGCCCTGGAGATGGGCTCCAACGTGCTGCTCCACCTCGACGACATCCAGCACGCCTCGGCGGAGTTCCTCCAGAAGTTCATCCCGCTGTGCGACGCCCAGCGGCGGATCGAGGGGCCCACCGGGGCGTACGACCTGCGCGGCAAGCGGTTCGCGGTCTGCATGGCCGGCAACCCCTACACCGAGTCCGGGGCGGTCTTCCGGGTGCCGGACATGCTGGCGAACCGGGCCGACGTGTGGAACCTCGGGGATGTGCTCACCGGGCGCGAGGAGCTGTTCGCCTTCTCCTACGTCGAGAACGCGCTCACCGCCAACCCCGTGCTCGCGCCCCTGGCCGGGCGGGACCGGGCGGACCTCGACCTGCTGGTGCGGCTCGCCGCCGGCGACCCCACGGCGCGCCCCGCCGACCTGGTCCACCCCTACGCCCCGGACGAGCGGGACGAGATCCTCGCCGTCCTACGGCACCTGCTGCGGGTCCGCGACACCCTGCTCACCGTCAACGCCGCCTACATCGACTCCGCCGGGCGCTCGGCCGAGTCCCGCACCGAGCCCCCGTTCCTCCTCCAGGGCTCCTACCGCAACATGAACCGCCTCGCCGCGCGGATCACCTCCACCATGAACCGCGCCGAGGTGGACGCCGCCCTCACCGACCACTACCGCGCCGAGGCCCAGACCCTCGCCCACGGCGCCGAAGCCGCCCTCCTCAAACTCGCGGAGCTGCGCGGCACCCTCACCCCCACCGAAGCGCTCCGCTGGTCCCGCCTCAAAGCCCCCTACACCCCCTGACCGCCCTCCCGCCCCCCGCCGTGCTGCGGGCTGGCGTCTGTCGGCCTGCCGGTACCGTCATTCGCTCTTCGTGCGCAGCTCCCACGGCTGCATGCCGAGGAGATGCGCGATATTCCCCTGCATCTCGACAGCGGACGGCAACGGGCGCCACAGCACGGACAGTTCGATGATCTTGCCGTCCGGGTCGAAACGGGCGTAGTCCATCCCGTTGACCACGGTGTCCTCGATCTGCAGCCGGAAGAACGCGGACTGGTGGGCCTCGCCGCTGAGAACTTCCTCCGTGGTGAGGTCGCCCAGCGCGTAGACGGCCTGCAGAACTTCGGCGACGGCGTCGCGGCCGGTGACCGGCTCGTCGAGGATCGGGCTGTTCAGCACCACGTTCTCGGCGAGGCACGAAGCGACGGCGTCCTTGCCGGCGCGGCCGTCCACGCACGCAAGGAGGGCCTCGAAGGCGGTGCGGTGCTGAGCGGACGTGGCCATCACTACTCCTTGATGGTGCGAGACCGAAAGCGGGTCGGCCTGCCGATTGTCTGAGACAGAGTATCAACTTGAGAGTCAGTCTCAATCCGCTGGGTCGACGGCTATACTCGCGTGTGATGGACACCTCACCCAACCCGGGCGGTCGCGCGGCCGCGGCGCCGCTGCGGAGTCGGGCCCGCGAGGTCATGAAGTCCCAGGTGATCGCCGTGGCGTCACGGCTCTTCGACGAACAGGGGTTCGACAACACCACCGTCGACCAGATCGCCGCCGAAGCGGGGCTCTCCCGTGCGACGTTCTTCCGGTACTTCAAGACCAAGGAGGACGTCGCGCTCGACGGCCTCAATGAACTGGGCCGGCGGGTCGCCGCCGCGTTCGTCGCGCAACCCGACGGAGAACGGCCGTGGACCGCCCTTCGCCATGCGTTCGACGTCATGACCGGAGAACACGCGAGCGACCCCGACCGCTCCCTGCGCTTCTTCAAGATGATCTGTGAGACGCCCTCGCTCAAGGCCCGGCACTGGCAGAAGCAGCAGCACTGGCACGAACTGCTGGACCCGGAGATGCGCCGCCGGCTCGGCCGGCCGGCCGCCCCGCACGACCCGGCGGCGGCCGCGCTCGTCGGTGCCGGTCTCGCCTGTCTCGACGCAGCCACCGAAGCATGCCTGGCCTGCGACGGAACCGAAACACTGGCCTCGCTTCTCGACCGATCCATGGGAGCGTTGGACGGCTAGGCCGGGGCCGGCACATCCCGCCTGGCCGACGGGTCCTGGCGCGCGCAGTTCCCCGCGCCCCTGGACTGGGCGGTTGCCCCTTGCGGCGCGCGTCTGCCTGCGGGGGGATTGTGGTTTTGTGCTTCGCTTGGGTCCCACGCGCCCCCGTCGGGGGGTGCTCGCGGTGGTCCGGTGCGGGGCGGTGTGCGCTGCGGAGCAGCCGCACGTGCTCAGGGGCGCGGGGAACTGCGCGACCGGCCACGACGCGCCCGCACGTAGGGACGTACCGCAGGACGTACCGCATGGGGCGCCCTCCCCACCCGTAAGGAGCCCTACGTGCCGGAGATGAGGGTGGGGACCGGGAGGGGGAGGAGGAGCCTGCGCAGGAGGGGGAGGAGGGCGAGGGAGAGCAGGGTCCCGAGGAAGAGCCCCGCAAGGACGTCGTGGGGGTAGTGGACCCCGATCCACACCCGGGACGCCCCGAGGAGGAGCGCGAAGGGGACGGCGATCAGCCCGAGCCGCCGGTCGACGAGAAGAAGCGCTACGGCCGCGGCCGCGGCGATGGCGGAGTGGTTGCTCGGGAAGGACCAGTCCCCGAGCGCGGGGCACGCCTCGACCGTCGGCGCGACGTGCAGCGTCTGGCAGGGCCGTTGCTCGGTGAAGAAGGACTTGACCGCGTCGTTCGCGAGGTAGGCGAGCACCACGGCCACCGGCACGGCCAGCACCCCCGCCATCCGCAGCCGGTCACCGCTGCCCCGCGCCCGCCACCACGCGCCGACCATGAGGACGGCGAACACCCCGAGCCCGTAGTCGCTGAAGAAGCGGACGACGTCGTCGAGCGGCCCGGGCGTGTGCTGCGCGAGCCGCACCACCCAGCGGTAGAAGCCGGCGTCGAACTGGGCGTTCATGAGCCCTCCCGTGAGGTGACGGCGTGGCGGCCCTCGCCGTTGGTACGTGTGCGGTCGCGGTCGCCGCCCGTACGGCGCCCGCGCCGCAGCTCGAGGGCGAGCGGGAGCAGCGACAGGATGACGACGACGGCGACGATCGGCAGCAGGTAGTGGTCGACGTTGGGGACGGAGGAGCCGAGGGCGTATCCGGCCAGCACGAGTCCGACCGTCCAGACGGCGCCGCCGACCGCCTGCCAGAGCGTGAAGGTCCGGACGGGGACGGCCAGCGCCCCCGCCAGCGGGTTGAGCACGGTGCGCACGACGGGCACGAAGCGGGCCAGTACGACCGCCCGGGCGTGGCCGTAGCGGGCGAGGAGTTCCGTGGCGCGGGCCGCGCCTTCGTGCAGGCGGCGGGCCCGGGAGCGGGCGAGGAGCGCGGGCCCGGCGCGGCGCCCGAGCAGGTAACCCGTTTGGGCGCCCAGCAGCGCGCCGGCGAGGGCGGCGGTGAGCACCTGCCACAGCGTGAGGTGGACGGTGCCGGAGGCGCCCGGCGCGCACAGCAGCCCGGCGGTGAACAGCAGCGAGTCGCCGGGCAGGAAGAACCCGACCAGCAGCCCCGTTTCGGCGAAGAGCACCACGGCGATGCCGAGGGCGCCGAAGGACGCCAGGACGGAGTTCGCGCTGAGCGGATTCATCGCGAGGTCCACCGCGAGATGCGGGGCGAGGTGCGCGGCCGGGACCGCGCCATGGGCGAGGTGGACGGACTCGGGCAGGGGCATGGCGGTGGGGCCCTCCCATAATGGTTCCGGGGGCGCGTGCCGCGCCGCCGACCGACTACAGTGATGTAGTCGGTCTACAGCACTGTAGACGAACTGGCCGGAAGGGGCGATCGAGCCATGCCGGAGCCGAGCGCGGGCCGCCGCCCCGCGGGCGAGCTGGAGGCGAGCGTCCTGGCCGCCCTCTGGGCCGCCGGCGGCCGCCCGCTGACCCCCGCCGACGTGCAGCGCGAACTGGGCACCGCCCTCGCGCGCACCACCGTCACCACGATCCTGGCCAGGCTGCACGAGAAGGGCTCGGTCAGCCGGGCCCGCTCCGGCCGCGGCTACGCCTACCTGCCGGTCCAGGACTCCCCGGGGCTGGCCGCCCGCCGGATGCGCAGCGAGCTGGACAAGTCCGCGAGCGACGACCGCGGCACCGTACTGGCCCGCTTCGTCTCCGGGCTCGACCCGGACGACGAGAAGGTGCTGCGCGAGCTGCTGGCGCAGGCGGAAGGGGCGGAGGGGGCGGCGCCCGGCGCCACCGGTCCCCGCCCGGACGAGGTCGTGGACGGCAGGGTCGTGGACGGCGGGGCCGTGGACGGCGGGGCCGTGGACGGCGGGGCCGCCGCACGCAACGGGGAGGCGCCGTGAACATCGCCGTCTGGCTGCCCCTGCTGCTGCCGCTGCTCGCGGCCCCCGCCGCCCGCCGGCTGGCCGCCGCCCTCCCGCCGCGCGCCACCGCCTGGCTGCTGGCCTCCTCCGCCGCGCTGCTCGCCGCGTGCAGTACCGCCGCGCTCGGCCTGCTCGCCGGGGCGGGCGCGCTGCGGCTGCCGCCGGTGGCCGCGTTCGGCCACCTCGTGCTGCCCGTGGTCGGCGACCAGGTGACCGTGCCGGCCGCCTGCGTGGCCGCCGTGCTGCTCGCCGCCGTCGCGGTCGCGCTGGTCCGGGAGGTCCGCCGCCACCTGCTGCTGCCCGCCCGGGCCCGGCGCGAGGCGGACCGCTACGGCTCCGCCGCCGGCGACCTGACCGTGCTCAGCGACTCCCGGGCCGACGCGTACGCCCTGCCCGGCAGCTTCGGGCAGCCCGGGCGGATCGTGGTCACCTCCGGGATGCTGCGGGCGCTCGACCCGGCCGAACGGGAAGTCCTCCTCGCCCACGAGCGCGCCCACATCACCGGACGCCACCACCTCTTCCTCACCGTGCTCGCCCTCGCCTGCGCCTGCCACCCGGCGCTGCGCGTCCTGCGCACGCCGCTGTCCTACGCCCTGGAGCGCGGCGCCGACGAGGCCGCCGCCACCGCCGTCGGCGACCGCAAGGTGGCCGCCCTCGCGATCGGCCGCGCGGCCCTTGCCGGGCACACCGCCGCCGTCCGGCCGCACGCCGCCCTATCGGCCACCACCGGGCCCGTGCCCATGCGCGTCTCCGCCCTCCTCACCCCCCGCCGCGCCCGCGCCCCCCGCGCCCTCGCCGCCCTCCTCGCCGCCGCGCTCACCCTCTCCGCCGGCTGCGCCCTGCACGCCGCCTACGACCTCCACGGCTCCATCGAGGTCGCCCAGGGCGAACCGCGTTAGCCCGCCCCGCGGGGTGCGGGAGGATGGGGGCATGGACTGGCTCGATACGGCGGACACGGAGGTCGCGGCCTCCCGGCTCGCCGGGGCGGGGGAGCAGTGGACCGGCGCCGCCGCCGAGGCGTACGCCGACGTCGTACGGCAGGCGGTGGCACGCGGCTGGCAGGACGCGGACCTGGTACGGATGGCCGGGCGCGAGCTGGGCACCGACCACCACCGGCTCGCCGAGGCCCTCGCCGCGCGGCCCGGGCGCAAGGCGCTCGCCGCATACGTGGCCGACCAGCGCCTCGACCGCTTCTCGGCCGCCCTCCTCGTCGTCGAGCTGCTGCGCCTGTACGCCACCCTCCCCCCGATCACCGCCCTCACCCCGCCCCCGCCCCCGCACCCGGGGGAAGGGGCCGCCGCAGGCACCACCGGGAAGGCGCTCGCCCGTATCCGCGCGCTGCTCGCGAAGGCCGAGTCCACCGGCTTCCCCGAGGAGGCCGAGGCGCTGTCGGCGAAGGCCCAGCAGCTCATGGCCCGGCACAGCATCGACACCGCCGCCCTCGCCGCCGCCGGCGGCACCGGCCCGGACGCCCCGACCACCCGCCGGATCGGCGTGGACCGCCCCTACGAGGGCGCGAAGGCGCTGCTGCTGGACGCGGTCGCGGCCGCGAACGCCTGCGAGTCCGTCTGGTCCGCGGAGTACGGGTTCTCCACCGTCGTCGGGCACCGCGCCGACCTGGAGGCGGTCGAGGTGCTCTTCACCTCGCTGCTGGTGCAGGCCGACCGCGCCCTGCACCGCGGCCGCACCTCCCGCTCCCGCGACTTCCGGGAGTCCTTCCTGATCTCCTACGCCGCCCGGATCGGCGAGCGGCTCGCCGCCGCCACGCGCGCCGAGGTCGCCGACGCCGCCCGCACCGCCGGCCCCGACCTGCTGCCCGCCCTCGCCGCCCGCGACCTCGCGGTGCGCGACACCACGCGCCGCCTCTTCCCCCGCACCACGGCGACCCGCCTCAAGGGCCGCGACCCCGACGGCTGGCGCGACGGCCGCACCGCCGCCGACCACGCCCGCCTCGGCGGAAGTTGAGGGCGGTTCAGCCGCGGGCGGTGTCGATGACGCAGAAGCGGTTTCCCTCGGGGTCGGCGAGTACCACGAAGTCCGCGTCGTCCGGGTAGCTGTCCCACTCCACCCGCCGTGCGCCCAGCGCCAGGAGCCGTTCGACCTCGGCCGCCTGGTCGGCGGCGTCGCCGGCGTAGAGGTCCAGGTGCACCCGCGGGTGGTCCTGGACCTCGGTCGCGCTGCGCTGGAGCGCGACCTGCGGACCGGTTCCGTCGGGGGGCACCAGCACGACCCAGTCGTCCTCGGGCGCCTCCCGGGGCACATAGCCCAGCGCCCGCGTCCAGAACGCTTGTGCCCGCGCCACGTCGGCGGCGCCCAGCACCACGGAACCGACCCTCAGCATGCCGCGCGCCCTTCGCCGTTGATCCACGTCCGCCCGGCGCAGTGTGCCGGGCCCGGGCCGAACCGGGCAAGGGCCCGGCGGAGTCAGGTGGCCAGGGGGGTGAGGACCATCGGTCGGACCTTGCCCTCGATCATCGCGCCCAGGCCGCGGACGGCGACGGTGTCGGGGCCGGGGGCGACGTGGACCGGCATGTTCGTGGCCTCGCGGAGCATCTGGTCCAGGCCGGGCATCTGCGCGCTGCCGCCGGCCAGCATGATGCCGCGCTCGGCCAGGTCGGAGACCAGGTCGGGGGCGCAGCGGCGCAGCACCGAGGTTATGCCGTCGAGCACCGCGTTGAGCGGGGTCCGCATCGCGTTGCGCACCACCTCGGTCTCGACCAGCACCGAGCGGGCCAGACCGCTGGCCATGTCCCGGCCGTACACCTCGGTGGTGGTGGGCCCGCCGGCCGCGGCCGCGCCGAGCACCTGGTGCAGCGGCCGCACCGCCTGGCTCGGCAGCATCAGCGCGTGGTTGCTGCGCAGGTGGTCCACCACGGACCGGTCGATCGCCTCGCCGCCGACCGGCACGGTCTCCGCGGCCACGATCGCGCCGAGGGACAGCACCGCGACCTGCGTCGTACCGGCGCCGCACACCACGATCATCGTGGCCTCGGGGTGCTCCACGGGCAGGCCGCAGCCGACCGCGGCGGCGATCAGCGTGTCCACCAGCTCCACCCGGCGCGCGCCGAGCCCGTACAGCGTCTCGACGGCGGCGCGGCGGGCGACCGGGGCGCTGTTGTGGGGCATGCACACCGCGGCGCGCATCACGGCGGTGCCGCGCAGCCGCAGCCAGCGCCGGCCGAGCTTGTCGCCCAGCACGTGCCGCAGCATCCGCTGGGCCATCTCGACGTCCACGACGACGCCGCCGGAGACCGGGCGGACCACCCGGATGTGGGCGGGGGTGCGGCCGGCCATCAGCTCGGCGTTCTTGCCGACGGCGATCAGCGCGCCGGTGCGGACGTCCACCGCGGCGACGCTCGGCTCGTCCACGACGACGCCGCTGCCGCGCAGGTGGACCCGGGTGCGGGCGGCACCGATGTCCACCGCGACGGTGCAGCGGCGCAGCTGGGGCAGGGTGGGGGAGAGGAAGGTGGGGTTGGGGTTCACAGTGCGCTCCCGTACGGCAGGTTCCGCGGGTGGTAGGTGGCCAGCGCCCAGATCACGAAGGTGTCGATCGCGATCATCACGATCGCCCAGATCGGCTGGTAGGGCAGGAACATGAAGTTCGCGATCAGGTTCAGCCCGGCGATGAAGATGCCGATGTAGCGGGCGAACGACAGACCGCGCAGCAGGAAGTAGCCGACCAGCAGGGCGATCACGCCCAGGACGAGGTGGATGACCCCCCAGGCGGTCACGTCGAACTTGTAGACGTAGTCACCGCGGGTACGCACGTAGACGGAGTCCTTGGCGATGCCGACGATTCCTTCGAGGACGGCGAGCACGCCGTTGATCATCAGCATCAGCCCGGCGAAGACGGCGCCACCGGTGGCCCAGGCGCTGCGGGTGTCCTCGCGCGGGTCACGGCCGGTGGAGCCCTGGGGTATCGACCCGGAAGACGGTCCTTCTGAAGGAGAGTGGCTCATGACACGAGGATTGGCCCGTCCTGCGGGCCGGGCCAGTGATGATGCGCCGAACGGGCTGCCGCCGTACGGGTCGGTCCGCGCGGGGGCGCGGCCGCGTGCTTAGGCGGGCGGGGGCCGGGCGTGGTACGCGCACCGCCCCCGTACGGCGCGGAGGCGCGGTACGGGGGCGGCGTGGGCGGGGCCGTGCGGGACGGGTGCCGGGCTACTCGGCGTCCTCCAGGCGGAAGCCGACCTTCAGGCCGACCTGGTAGTGCTCGATCTCGCCGTCGACGATGTGCCCGCGCACCTGGGTGATCTCGAACCAGTCCAGTGCGCGCAGGGTGCGCGAGGCGCGGCGGATGCCGTTGCGGACGGCGGCGTCCACGCCCTCGGGGGAGGTGCCGACGATCTCGGTGACGCGGTAGGTGTGGTCGCTCATGGCGATGTCCCTTTCGTGTGGGGGAACTCGGGGGAACTCGGGGAACTCCAGGTGAGCCAGGGGGACTTGGGGCGGGCGCGGGGAACGCGGGGGACCCGGCGCGCTCGGTCTCAGTGGTGGAACGCGGTGGCCACCGCCTCGGAACGGTTCAACGGGTGGGGCTGGCGCCGCAGTTCGGGCAGCAGCGCGGCCACGTCGTCCATCAGCAGGTCGGCCAGGTCCGAGGAGAAGCCGTTGCGGCACACCACCCGCAGCACCGCCAGATCCTGCCGGTTCGCCGGGTAGGTGTACGCCGGGACCAGCCAGCCGCGTTCGCGCAGCCGCCGCGAGACGTCGAACACGTCGTACGCCGTCACGTCCGGCGCGGTGGTGACCGCGAACACCGGGAGCTGGTCGCCCCTGGTGATCAGCTGGAAGTCGTCCAGGGCCTCGAAGCGGCGGGCGGTGCTGGTGGCGACGTCCCGGCAGGACTGCTGCACCGCGCGGTAGCCGTCGCGGCCCAGCCGCAGGAACGAGTAGTACTGCGCGACCACTTGGGCGCCCGGGCGGGAGAAGTTCAGCGCGAAGGTGGGCATGTCGCCGCCGAGGTAGTTCACCCGGAAGACGAGTTCCTCCGGCAGCGCCTCCGCGTCGCGCCACAGCGCCCAGCCGACACCCGGGTAGACCAGGCCGTACTTGTGGCCCGAGGTGTTGATCGACGCGACCCGCGGCAGCCGGAAGTCCCACGTCAGGTCCGGGTCGAGGAAGGGCGCGATCATGCCGCCGGAGGCACCGTCCACGTGCACGGGGATGTGGATGCCGGTGCGCTGCTCGTAGTCGTCGAGGGCGGCGCAGATCTCCGCGACGGGCTCGTAGGAGCCGTCGAAGGTGGAGCCGAGGATCGCCACCACGCCGATGGTGTTCTCGTCGCACAGCGCGAGCGCCGCCTCGGCGTCCAGGTGCAGGCGGTCGCCGGTCATCGGGGCGAGCCGGGGCTCCACCTCCCAGAACGTGCAGAACTTCTCCCAGCACACCTGCACGTTGGCTCCCATCACCAGGTTCGGGCGGGCGGTGGCCGGGTAGCCCGGGGTGCGCTTGGACCAACGGCGCTTGAGCGCCATCCCGGCCAGCATGCAGGCTTCGGAGGAGCCGGTGGTCGAGCAGCCGACGGCCGCGTTCGGGTCGGGCGCGTTCCACAGGTCGGCGAGCATCGACACGCAGCGCCGTTCCAGCTCGGCGGTGCGCGGGTACTCGTCCTTGTCGATCATGTTCTTGTCGACGCACTCCGCCATGAGCACGTTCGCCTGCGGCTCCATCCACGTCGTCACGAACGTGGCGAGGTTCAGCCGGGAGTTGCCGTCGAGCATCAGCTCGTCGTGCACCAGCTGGTAGGCAGCCGCCGGGGTCATCGGGCCGTCCGCCAGACGGTGCTTGGGCGGGGCGGTCTGCATCGCGCCGACCGGGTCGGCGTCGCCCAGGTAGAACGGATTGACGGAGACCTCGTGCGACGAGCCCGAGCCCTTGTGCAACGACATGGCGGGGAACCTTCCCAACAGCGGAGCCGTGAGCGTGACCGTACGTGCCCGACGTTACGACGACCCGGCCGCCCGCGCAGGGGGTACGGCCGGTCCTCAGGGCTCCCGCGCGAGCAGCGCTTCCTGCGTGAAGCGGTGCAGGGCGCGGGCGAACGCCTCCGCCTCGGCCGGCGGCCAGTGGGCCAGGTAGGCGTCGAAGCGCTCCGCCAAGCGGGCGCGCATCCGCGTCACCACCCGGGTGCCCTCCTCCGTCAGCACCAGCAGGTTCGCGCGGCGGTCACAGGGGTCCGGCTCCCTGCGGAGCAGGCCCGCCGCCTGCAAACGGTCCGCGTGCCGGCTCACCACCGAGCGGTCCAGCCCGATGTCGTGGCCCAGCCGCGCGGCGCTCTTCGGGCCGCCCCGGGCGAGGCCGCTCAGCACGGGATACGTCGCCTCGTCCAGCGCCGGGCCCAGCCCCGCGGTCAGCTCCCCGTACACCACGGCACGCGATTCCCGGCGGACGATGTCCCCGAAGTCCTCCGCGATCCGCTCCCCCGCACTGCCTTCCCTCATCCACCCACCTTAATTCCCCCACCCCCGCAGATCCCGCCCCTTGCGGTCCCTCGCCATCCGCGGGTGCGCAAGGGGCAGGACCTGACGCCGTCAGAAGCCGAGGGAGTGGAGGAGGGCGGCGTTCTGCTGGGTGGTGCGCCACAGGGCGGACTGGCGGTCGTGGACGTCGGCGACGGCCGCTTCGTGGTGGGTGAGGAGGGCGGCCGCGCGGGCGGTGAGGCGGGTGGAGAGGTCGCGGTCGTGGACGGAGACACCCCACTCGGGGCGCTCGATGTCGGCGAGGAAGTACGCCATCTTGGGGTGGGAGATGAGGCTGATGATGGGAGTGCCGCAGCCGAAGGGGACCATGCCGGCGTGGCCGCGCATGCCGATGACGAGCTTCGTCCGGGCGTAGGCCGCCCGGATCTCGTCGTTGTCGAAGTCGTACATGGGCACCACGGGGAGCGCGACACCGTGCTCGCGCCGCAGGTCGTAGGCGATCCGCTCGTCCTCCACGGTGTGCGCGACGCACCGCACCTCCGCGTAGGAGCCCAACGCGCGGACGGCGGAGGCGAGTTCGGCGAGGAAGTGGCCGTAGTCGTGCCCGAAGCGCAGCCCGGCGCGGTCGTACGCCGCGTTGAGGAGGACCGTGTCCTCGCGCTGTTCGGGATCGCGCCACCCGCGGACGATGTGCCGGGTGACCGTGGTGGGGCAGGGCTGGAACCGCACCTTGTCATGGAGCTCGGGCGGCAGCAGGCGCCGCACCTGCGCGATCGACCCGTGGTTGCACAGCCCGAAGAACGCCGCCTTCTCCGCCAGTTTCCGCAGCGCCGTACGGAACCGCTCGTGCCGGTAGGACTGCCCGTCGAAGAGGTTGAACCCGACCGCGTAGACGGCGATGGGCACCTCGATGCGGTCGAGCAGGTCGTCGGGGACGTTCCACTGCCACGCGCTGTTGCCGTTGGGCATCGTGTCGGGCAGGAACAGCCCGCCCCCGCCGATCACCAGCCCCCGCCGGGAGTTGACGCGGGCGAGGGCCGCCTCGTCGAAGAGCCGGTGGGCGTGCACGGAGTGCCAGCGGCGCGGCCCGGGATCGGGGTCGAAGGCCAGCCGTACGGCCTCGGGCAGCACCTTGTCCCCGGCGTTGCCCTGCTGCGGCATGTAGAACGCGACATGCGCCAACTGCTCCCGCGGGTCCGCCGGTTCAGCGGCCGGCGCGGCCGAACCCGCCTGCTCCGCGGGACCGTCGACCGCGGCGGCCCGCACCAGCATCTGCCGGCACGGCCGGTGCGTCGGGTCCGCGTCGAGCCCGGCCAGCGCCAACTCCCGTGCCGCGTCGTCGTCCCCGCGCACCCAGGCGATCTGGGCCAGCCGGGCGAAGGCGGGCGGCGCCCAGTTCGGGGAGGCGGTCGCCAACCGCAGGTGCGCCCGCGCCTCTTCGTCCCGCGACACGCTCATCAGCGCCTGGCCGTACACCTCGTGCGGCCAGGCGTCGTCCACGGGTATGCGCACCGAGCCGAGCAGGTCCACCGCGTCCTGGTACTCGCCCGCGGCGATGTACGCGGCCGCGACCCGCCGCGCGCAGCCGACGTCGCCGGTCCGCGCGGCGTGCGGGGCGCCGAAGTGCACCAGCAGGTCGTGGTGCGCGGCGCCGGACAGCGCCATGAAACGGGCCTGGAATCCGGCGAGTTCGGCGCCGAAGTCGGCGGAGTCAGCCAACTCCGCTTCCAGGAGCTCAGGTTCGGCCGCCGCGAACACCCCTTCCGGGTCCAGCGGCACGAACTCCTCGCCCGCGAGAGCCAGCGCCTGCGCCAACACCCCCGCCGCGCCCCGCTCCCGCGGATACGCACCCTGCGACGCCACCTCGTCCAGCCGCGCGCAGAACGCGTCCGTCAGGTGCTCCCGCTGCACCACCAGCACCTGCGTGCCGGGCGTGTCCCCGCCGGGCCGGTACGGTGCCGCCGCCAGGCCCCGGCGCAGCGTCAGCAGCCTGCCGAGCGGGCCGCACACCACCCGCTCGGCGTCCAGCACGATCACCGTGTCGTAATCACGCAGCCGGAACGCCTCCAGCACGCCGAAGGCGCCCGGCTCGACGGCACCACCGGACGCCTTCGCCCACGACGCGAGCCGGGCTGCCGACTCCGTTGCCACACGCCGCAGTTCGGCGCGCGGGTGGTAGGCGGCGACGCGCTGCGCGGCGCCCTCGGGCAGGCCGTCGTGCAGCACCAGGAAGTCCTCGCACACGGTCTGGTTGGTCAGGGCGAGGCCGCGCAGCAGCGCCGGCAGGGCGGGCAGCCGGTCGGCGTCGGCCCACAAGGCGAAGGCGATCCGCCGCTTTCCGGTGAGCGCGGCAGCGGACGAGGGCGCCGCCGGTGCGGGATGGGTGGTGGCGCTCATCGCAGTGAGATCACCGGTCCTGCGACGTTCCGGGCGCGTTCCATGACCCATGCTTTCTGGCTGGTGGCCGCCTCCTGGCCCGCGACGGGTATCGACGCCGCGCCGGGCAGGCGGAAGGGGGGTGTGCGGTGGAAGTCGAAGCCGATCAGGTCCAGCCGCGGGTTCACGTCGAGGAAGTCCAGCAGCCACATCGCCTCGAACGAGCAGGTCGGCTCGTGCGGCCAACTCCCCTCGTCCAGACGGCCGATGCCGCGTACCGGCGCCCGTAGCGACTCCTCGCCGGCGTACCGCTGGGCGCCCGGGACCAGGCGGGTGCGGACGTCCGCGCGCCACGCCGCCGCGCTGTCGCCCAGCACCAGCCGTGTGGATACCGGGCGGTCCCAGTTGAACACCTTGCGGTGGCCGGTGACATGGAGGTCGGTGCGAGTGCCGGTCGCGGCCGGGTCGATCACGTACGACGTGAAGCGGACCACCACGTCGTACGAGTCGATCAGCTCGCCCAGCGAACCGTCCCGCACCGTACCGGAGTTGGCGACCAGGCAGACCGAGCGGCCGGCGAGCTGGTTGCGGAGCCCGCCGAGGTCGAGCCAGCCGGTGCCGGCGTACGTCGGGTCCGCGATCGGGGCGCGCAGGCGGTGGCGGTGCTGGTCGGCGTAGAGCCCGATCACCCGGGCGAGTGCGCCCGGGTCGTCCGCGGCGTGCGGGAGGCGCTCCTCGATGTGGCGCACCGCGGCCGATTCCAGGGCGCGTACGGTGCCGGGGGTGCCCTGCGGAAGCAGCGCGGCCAGGGCGCGTTCCTCCGGGAGGGCGGTGCGCAGTGCCGTCGCCCGCGTACGGGCGTGCGTGTCGTGCGGGGCCAGCTCCACGCAGCGGTCGTACGCCGCCAGGGCCGCTTCCGTGTCGCCCTCCGCTTCCAGGGCGCGGGCCCTCAGGCGCCATCCCGCGCGGTGGTTCGGGCGCAGCGGGAGGACGGTGGACGCGACGGTCAGGGCGAGGTTGCGGCCCGCGTCCCCCGCGGAGAGTGCTGCTTCGCCCGCTGACACGAGGGCGTCGAGCAGGTCGTCCGTCACGGCCGGGCTCACCGGGGTGTCCTGGCCGAGTTCGTCCGCCGACGGCAGGGCGATGAGGCGGCGCCGCAGCTGCGGGTGGTCGTCCTTGCCGCGGACCGCGGTCAGGGTGCCGCACACCCGGGCGCACTCTTTCAGGCAGTCCGCCACGGTCACCTGCGGCCACGTGCGTTTCCGCGGTGCCGCCGCAGCGGGTTTGCGGGCCTCTTGCGGTTCCGGCGCGCCCTTCTGGCGTGCGGTGAACCAATGGCCCCGGCTTGTTGTCACCGCGTGAACGCTACGGCGCCCCCGTAAACCCCCGATGAACCCGTCCTTACGTCCACCCCTCCCTGCGGGGCTCTCTCCCGTCCCCGGTCCCCGCCGTTGGGGTTGCTCCCCGTCCCCGGCCGCGCCCCGGTGGGTGGCTTGTCGCGCAGTTCCCCGCGCCCCTGAGTACGTGCGGCTGCTCCGCAGCGCACGCCACCTCGCACCCGACGACGGCGAGCAACCCCGACAGGGGCGCGGGGAACTGCGCGCGAAGCCACTACGGACGCGCGGGTAGGCACGTGTCCGCAAGGGGCAACCACCCAGGGGCGCGGGGAACTGCGCGATCAGCCACAGCACACCCGCAGATAGGCACGCACTGCAAGGGGCAATCACCCAGGGGCGCGGGGAACTGCGCGACAAGCCACTACGGACGCGCGGGTAGGTACGGGCGGCGAGGGGCACCCCCGGAGGGATACGCACCCCCGGAGGGATACGCACCCTCGGAGGGGCTATTCGAGGCGGGGCTGGTGGGCGGGGGCGGGGCAGATGCGGTTGCCGTCGCCGTCGAAGACGTAGAGGTGCGCGAGGTCGACGAGGAGCGGCACGCGGTCACCGCGGCGCACCTGGATGTCGGGCCCGGTTCGGACGACGAGATCCCCGGTCTGCGTCTCCGGAGACGCCGGGGGCCGGTCGATCACGGCGGCCTGGGACGTACCCGCACCGTTGTCCCGGGCGGCGGGCAGCGTCCCCTGAAGGCGCCGCGCGGCCTTCTGCGCGAGCTTCCCGAGCCCACCCCCGGCGGAGCCGCCCGCGGAGCCACCCGCGGCGCGCCGCCCCCCGGTCCGCGCGGCCGGCGCGGGCCGCGGCGCCTCCAGCTCGGGCACGATCGCGGGCCTCGACCCGGTGTCGAGGTGGACCAGCGACTCGTGCCCCTGGTACTCCACATGCTCGACGATCCCGCTGATCACGACCTCGCCCGCGTGCGCCTGGCTGGGCTGGGCGATCCGTACGGCCTCCGACCGCAGCCCGACGATGATCGGCCGCCCCTGCTGAATCCGCAGCATCTGATGGTCGTAGCTGAGCGGCTCCGGCAGCCCCAGCCGCTGGCGGCCGAAGTCGATCCACATCCCTCCGCTGAGGGGAGCGATCACCGTCGCCTGGAGCAGATTGATCCGCGGGGTGCCGACGAACGCCGCCACGAACACGTTCTCCGGCAGGTGGTACGCGTCGCGCGGCGACCCGATCTGCTGGAGCACCCCGCTGCGCATGATCGCCACGCGGTCCCCGAGGGACATCGCCTCGGCCTGGTCGTGGGTGACGTACACCGTCGTGACGCCCATCCCGCGGGTGAGCCGGGCGATCTCGGCGCGCAGGTGGGACCGCAGCTTCGCGTCGAGGTTCGACAGCGGCTCGTCCATGAGGAAGACCGACGGGTGCCGGGATATCGCCCGGCCCATGGCGACGCGCTGCCGCTCCCCGCCGGACAGCTGCCCGGGGTAGCGGTCGAGGATCTCCTCGATCCCGAGGATGCGGGCGGTCTCGTCGACCCGCGGCCCGTGCTCCTCGCCGGGCATCTCGAACCGCAGCGGGAAACCGATGTTCTGCCGGCTGGTCATGCTCGGGTAGAGGGCGAAGTTCTGGAAGACCATCGCCATCTTCCGGTCGCCGGGCGCCAGGTCGTTGGAGTACTCGCCGTCGAGCAGCAGCTCACCGGTGGTGATGTCCTCCAGCCCGGCGATCATCCGCAGGACCGTGGACTTCCCGCAGCCCGAGGGGCCGAGCAGCACCAGGAACTCACCGGGTGCGATGTCCAGCGAGAACCGGTCCACGGCCGGCGACGGCTGCTTCGGGTAGTACTTGGAAACTTCGTGCAAGGTGATGGCGCGAGTCATAACGGGGAGCCGCCAGGTAGTTCGGACACGGGTGGTGCGCGGGTACGACACAGGCGGGGCAGGGACGGCACAGGGGCGCGAGGGATGTGGCGTGTGCGACCTGCGGTGCTTGTGTGACGTGCGGTACTTGCGTGGCATGCCGGACTTGCGAAGTTGCGTGGTCGACGCTGGCCAGACCGTAGTGCACTACTCATAGCCAGCGGAACGCTTGTACCAACACTGGATTGATACTTTTGAGTCGTGATGAACCTCGCGCTCGGACCGAGCTGGCTCGACCCGAACCATCTGATCAACACCTACGGCCTGTGGGGCGTGCTGCTGGTCGTCTTCGCCGAGTCCGGACTGCTGATCGGCTTCTTCCTCCCGGGTGACTCCCTGCTGTTCACCACCGGGCTGCTGGTCGCGTCCGGCACGCTGCACCAGCCGCTGGCCGTGGTGGCCGCGCTGATCGCGGTGGCCGCGGTGGCGGGAGAGCAGACCGGCTACTGGTTCGGCCGCAAGGTCGGGCCCTCGATCTTCTCCCGGCCGGAGTCCCGGCTGTTCAAGATGGAGAACATCGAGAAGGCGCACGCCTTCTTCGACCGGCACGGGCCGAAGGCGATCGTGATGGCCTGCTTCGTGCCGATCGTGCGGACCTTCACCCCGATCGTGGCCGGCGTCAGCCGGATGAACTACCGCAGCTTCGCGACGTTCAACATCATCGGCGGGACCCTGTGGGGCGCCGGTGTCACCCTGCTGGGCTACTGGCTCGGACAGATCGCGTTCGTCCGCGACAACATCGAGGCGATCCTCGTGCTGGTCGTGCTCGTCTCGGTGGTGCCGGTCGGCATCGAGTTCCTGCGCTCGCGCCGCAAGACCGCCGCGCAGGGCCCGCAGCCGGGTCCCGCCGCGGGCGCCGAGGGCGCCGGGTACGGCTACGGCGAGGGCGCGCCGGGCGCCGAGCGGGTCACCGAGGCGGCCGCCGGGCGGGGTGGCCGGCACCGCGCGACGAAGCGCTGACGCGTTGGGCGGGGAGCAGCCCGGCAGACCGGAGCCGGCGGAGGGGTCCGGGGCGCCCGAGCGGCAGGGGCCGGGGCAGACCGACAGCGGCGCCGCCGGCGCCGTGGACCTCGGCGCCGCGCTGACCCCCGCCGACGGCATCCCCGCCGTGGTGCTGCCGCCCGAGGGCGGGCCGTGGCAGGACCGGATGCGGGCGATGCTGCGGCTGCCCTCGACCGAGCGGCCCGCGCCTCCCGGGGACCGGTCCGCGGTCGCCGGCGGGGGCGGCGGTTCGGTGCCGCGCGTGCTCGACCTCACCCTCCGGATCGGGGAGCTGCTGCTCGCCGGGGGCGAGGGCGCCGAGGACGTCGAGGCGGCGATGTTCGGGGTGGCCTTCGCGTACGGCCTGGCGCGGGTGGAGCCGACCGTGACCTTCACACTGCTGGGCATCTCGTACCAGCCGTCGCTGACCGAGACGCCGCACACCATGAGCCGCACGGTGCGGCGGCGCGGCACCGACTACACGCGGCTGGCGGCCGTCTTCCACCTGGTGGACGGGATCACCGCGCACGAGGTGACGCTGGAGGAGGCGTACCGCAGGCTCGCCGACATCCGCCGCAACCGGCACCCGTACAGCTCGTGGGTGCTGACCGGCGCGGCCGGGCTGCTGGCGGGGGCGGCGAGCGTGCTGGTGGGCGGCGGGCCGCTGATCTTCGTGCTGGCCGCGCTCGCGGCGATGCTCGGGGACCGGCTGGCGTGGCTGCTGGCGGCACGCGGGCTGCCGGAGTTCTACCAGTTCGCGGTCGCCGCGATGCCCGCCGCCGCGATGGGGGTGCTCGTCGGGCACTACGGGCACTGGATTCCCGGGGCGACGAACCTCCAGTCCTCCGCGGTGATCACCGGTGGGCTCTTCGCGCTGCTGCCCGGGCGGGCGCTGGTCGCGGCCGTGCAGGACGGGCTGACCGGCTTCTACATCACCGCGTCCGCCCGCCTGCTCGAAGTGGTCTACCTGATCGTGGGCATCGTCATAGGGGTCACGCTCGTCCTCTATGTCGGGGTGCACTCCGGGGCGCGGCTCAATCCGGACCAGGCGCTGCGGGCGTACGACCGGCCGTGGGTGCAGCTGCCCGCGGCGATGGTGCTCACGCTGGCGTTCGCCGTGCTCCTCCAGTGCGAGCGCAAGGTGCTGGTGATCGCGACGCTCAACGGCGGCGTGGCCTGGACCGTCTTCGGGGTGCTCCACCAGCGGGCGGGCGGCAACCAGGTCGTCTGCACGGCGGCCGCCGCCGGGCTGGTCGGGCTCTTCGGGCAGCTGATGGCGCGCTACCGCTTCGTGTCGGTGCTGCCCTACGTCACCGCCGCCATCGGGCCGCTGCTGCCCGGGTCCGCGACCTACTTCGGGCTGCTCGCGCTCACCCAGCAGCACCAGTCCGCCGCGCTCAGCCAGCTGACGAAGGCCGCGGCGCTGGCGCTCGCGCTGGCGATCGGGGTCAACCTCGGCAACGAGATCGCGCGGCTCGCGCTGCGCGTGCCGGGCTCGGCCGGGCCCCGCCGCGCGGCCAAGCGCACCCGCGGGTTCTGAGCGGGCGCCGCTGTTCCCCGGGAGGCGTCACCGGCCGCCGGTGACGAAGTCCGCGAGCGCGTCGGCGACGGCTTCGGGCTGCTCGTCGGGGATGAAGTGCCCGGCGCCGGGCACGGTGACGCCGGTGACGCGGTCGGCCCACGGGCGGATCGAGGCCGCCATGTCCGGGATGGAGCCGTGGCTGCTGGAGATGCCGAGCACGGGCACGGCCAGGCGCTGCCGCTCCAGTGCCTGGTGGTTCCTGCGCGCGGACTCGGCGGCGTCCCGGTAGTAGGCGAGGGAGGCGCGCAGGCCGCCGTCGGCGGCGAGGGCCGCCGCGTAGTGGTCGAGGTCGGCGTCGTCGAAGGCGTCGGGGGCGAGGGCCTTCACCTTGAGGAACCAGGCGACGTACTCCCGTTCGCGGCCCGTGAGCAGCGTCTCGGGCAGGTCGGGCACGAGGTGGAAGGCGAAGTGCCAGGTCTTCCAGGCCCGCTCCGGGTCGGTGGGGATCGTCTCCGGGAGGGTGATGCCGGGGATGCCGGCGTCGAGCAGGGCGACCCCGTGCAGCCGGTCGCCGTGGTTCAGCGCGAGGGAGAAGGCGACCCAGGCGCCGATGTCGTGGGCGGCCAGCCAGTAGTCGTCCACGCCGAGGGCGGCCACGGCGGCGTGGACGTGGGCGGCGACGGTGTGGGTGTCGTAGCTGAGGTCGGGGCGCTCGGAGTGGCCCTGGCCCGGCAGGTCCACCGCGATGACCCGGAAGCGGCCGGCGAGGGCGGGGATCACCTGGTGCCAGGCCCGCCAGGTCTGCGGGAAGCCGGCGAGCAGGACGAGGGCCGGGCCGTCGGGCCGGCCGCCCTCGACGGCGTGCAGGCGGACGCCGTCGGCGTCGACCCAGCGGTGGGTGAAGCCGGCGAGGTCGTGCAGGGGCAGGTCGTGCAGGGGCAGGCCGGGGACGGGGCTGCTTGCGGGGCGCTGGTTCTGGGAGTCGGTCGTCACGCTCGAACGCTAACATATCTTGAACCAATCGGTTCAAGATGCGAGGATGGGCGGCGTCCGGCAGATCGACCGACCTGCGGACCGACCGACACACCGGCAGGGGAAGGCACGTGGCAGGCAAGAAGCAGTTCGACGTGGACACGGCGCTCGACGCCGCGATGGTGCAGTTCTGGCGCGCCGGGTACGCCGACACCTCCCTCGACGACCTGTCCCGGGCGACCGGGCTGAACCGCAGCTCGATCTACTCCTCCTTCGGCGACAAGGACACGCTGTTCCTGCGCTGCCTGGACCGCTACGCCGCGCGGTACGGCGAGAAGTACGACACCGCGCTGGCGGGTGCCGGCGCCGAGCCCGTCGCGGCGGTCCGCTCGTTCTTCGACGTCACCCTCGCGCGCATCGCCGACCCCGAGCTGCCCGACGGGTGCCTGATCGCCCAGTCGGCCATGGCGGTGCCCGTGCTGAGCCCGGCGGTCGCGGCGCACGCCAAGGAGGCGCTCGGCTTCCAGTTGCGACGTCTGCGCGCCGCCTTGCGGGTGGGCCGCATGGCCGAGCAGGACGCGGAGCGCTTCGCGCTGCACGCGGCGGCGGTGAACCAGTCGCTCGCCGTGATGAGCCGGGCCGGGGCGGGCGCGGAGCAGTTGCGCGCCATCGTGGACGTCACGGTCGGCGCGCTGGAGCGGGCGCTGCCCGCGGCCTGAGGCGGAGCGTCGCGTCGTACGGTGGAAACGGTGCGTTCAGAATGGAGGGATTGCGTGGAAGAGCGGGATCGCGTGCGGGAGCCGCAGGCGGGCAGGGGCGGGCGCCCGAGGAGCCAGTCGAGGAAGGCGGCGATCCTGGCGGCGGCGGGGGATCTGATGATGGAAGGGGGGCTGAAGGCGGCGACGATGGAGGCGATTGCCGCGCGCGCGGGGGTGGGCAAGGCGACGGTCTACAAGTGGTGGCCGTCGAGGGGTGCGGTGGCGCTGGAGGGCTTCATGCTCCGCGCGGCGGACTCCTGGCGGCTGCCGGAGAACGCCTCGGCCGAGGAGTCGCTGCGGGTCATCGCGGTCGCCGCGGTGCGCCTGTTCACGCAGAGCCCGGCCGGTCCGCTGATGCGGGCGCTGGCCGCGGACGCGCAGTCCGACCCGGAGATCGCGCAGGCGCTGCGCGAGCAGTGGCTCTCGCCGCGGCGGGCGGTCACCACCGAGGTGCTGCGCGAGGGCATGCGCTCGGGCGAGCTGCGCCCGGACCTCGACATCCCCGCGACGATCGACATGATCTTCGGCCCGATCTACTTCCGGCTGCTCTTCGACCACGAGCCGATGGACGAGGAGTTCGCCGCGCGGGCCGTGCGGCAGGCGATGGCGGGGATCGGGGCGGGGGCCGGGAATAGCTCGGCTCGGCCCGTTGCTCAAACTGAACGTGGCGTTCAGTAATGCGCCGCTCAACCCTCTGGAGCATGGAGAACCACCGTATGACGACCAGCGGCCCGTCCCCGTCCGCGCCCCCGACCATCGCGGCTCCCGCGACGTCGGCGCCGACCGTTGCCGAAGCCCCCCGCTCCCTGCGCTGGGTGATCCTCACCCTCGCGTTCGCCTGCGGCGCCAGCGTCGCGAACCTCTACTACGCGCAGCCCCTGCTCGGGCTGCTCAGCCACTCCTTCGGCGTGAGCAAGGGCACCGCCACCATCGTCGTGACCGCCACCCAGATCGGTTACGCGCTGGGCCTGGCCCTGCTCATACCGCTCGGCGACCTCCTGGAGAACCGCCGGCTCGCCTCCCGTACGTTGCTGGTCACCGCCGCCGCGCTCGCCGTGGCCGCGTTCTCCCCGGACTTCTGGGTCTTCCTCGCGGTGTCGGTGCTGATCGGCGTCACCTCCGTGGTCGCGCAGATCCTGGTGCCGCTCGCGGCGCACCTCGCCCCCGCCGAGTCGCGCGGGCGGCTGGTCGGCCAGGTGATGAGCGGGCTGCTGCTCGGCATCATGCTGGCCCGCTCCGTCGCGAGCTTCGCCGCCGCCGCGTGGGGCTGGCGCAGCATCTACGCGATCTCCGCGGTCGTCATGCTGCTCACGTCGCTGGCGCTGCTGAAGCTGCTGCCGGTCCGCAAGCCCGAGCACACCGCGCGCTACGGCACCCTGCTCGCGTCGGTGGTCGGCCTGGTGCGTTCCGAACCGGTGCTGCTGCGGCGGGCGTTGACGCAGGCGAGCATGTTCGGAGCGTTCACCGCGTACTGGACGGCGGTGGCGTACGAGCTCGCCGACCGCCACCACATGTCGCAGAACGGCATCGCCGTCTTCGCCCTCGTGGGCGCCGCCGGCGCGGCCTCCGCCCCGATCGCCGGGCGGCTGGGCGACGCCGGGCGCGGTGTCGCCGGACGGGCGGTGGCGATCCTCACCGGTCTGGTCGCGATGGTGCTGGCCGGGCTCGGCGTCGGCAACCTCGTCCTGCTCGCGCTCGCGGGCATCCTGCTCGACTTCGCGGTCCAGGGGCACCAGGTGCTCAGCCAGCGCGACATCTACGGCCTGCGGCCCGACGCCCGCGCCCGCGTCAACTCCGTCTACATGACCACCGTCTTCCTCGGCGGCGCCGCGGCCTCCGCCGCCACCGGCGCCGTACGCTCCGCCTGGGGCTGGACCGGCGTCACCACCATGGCCGCGGCCCTCACCGCCGTCGCCTTCCTCCTCTGGTCCCTCGACCACCTCCGCCCCACCCGGGGGTGAACGAAAGGCGTGGCGCGGCGCGGACGGCGTGCGGGATGCATACGGACTGGCGGTGGACGGCCGACGCGTGCCCAACGAGCGGCCGGTGCGTTCAGCGCAAGGAGAGCAGCATGACGTCGTGCAGGTCGGCGCCGTCCCACGGTCGAGCCTCGCCCACCTTGCGATAGCCCCAGGCGCGCACCGCAAGTTCCATGAGGCCGAACGTGTGGTGCCCGTCCTCGCGGCGCATAGCGTCCGGCACCGGTTCGGCGAGCTGCTCCCACCATCTCGTGTTCGCGCTGAGCGGGTAGCCGTAGGCGATGCCGACCGGTTCGCCGGCCTCGCCACGAGCCAGGGCAGCGCGGAAGGCGGCCTCGCGCCCGAAAGTCACCCGCGGAGGTGGTGGGTGGTGTTGCCCACCAGGTGGATGTGGACGCGGCGTTCGGTGAAGCGCCATTGGCCGTCGTGGCGTGCGAAGCGGTCGTGGTAGCGGCCGGCGGCGACGGGTTGGAGGGGGAAGTCGGGGAGGGCCTGGAAGACGGTGACGTAGGAGCGGGCGGCGGCGGTGCCGGCTTCCTCGTCGACCTCGACGGCGATGTTGGTGGTGGCGTGGTGGGTGCGCGGGGTGCCGTCGTCGTAGCGGATCACGCTGTCGCGGAGCATGCGCTCCACCCCGCCGCCGCGGCCTTCGACGGGGGCGCCGCTGCCGACGAACACGGCGTGCTCGAAGAGCGCGCCGACCCCGGCGAAGTCCCCGGTGTCGACCAACTCCGCGTAGCGGACGATCAGATGGGTGATGGCGGTCTCACTCGCAAGGTTGCTCACCAGGCGGAATCTACCCAAGGTGCGCTGCTCACGGCGGTCGGGCGGCACCCGGGCAGCGCCCCCGCGGCAGCTCGGGAAAGGGGCGGGAGAGCTCGGGTACGCGCATGTATAGTTGCGGGCTGTTGTCAGTATTCGAGTGAATGACGGGCGACTTCGGGGGAGGCGCGCGGGCCGGGCCGCTTTCGGCGTCGCGCGTCGAAACGGGGTTACGCGTCATGCGAGTTCGGATTCGTACAGCTCTTCCCGCGATAGCCGCGGTCATCGTCGGCGGCGCGCTGCTCACCGCGTGCAACGACGACTCGGGTTCCTCCTCGGACGACGCGAGCGCGTCGGCCACCACGTCGTCGGCCGCGCCGACCACCACCGCCGCGCCCACCACGAGCGCCACCGCGACCACCGACGGCAGCGGCGGTTCGTCCGCCACCGCGGTCACCGTGAACAAGTCGTTCACCGACGACGTGATGGGCGAGAAGGCCACCGTCCTGAAGTACATCAGCGGGTACCAGCCGTCGGCCGCCGCCAAGAGCAAGTTCTCCGCGCTCGCGGACGAGGAGGTCGTCCTCGTCGACGTCAAGGTCACCGCGAGCAGCACCTACTACGACACCTTCGGCGCCGACTCCTTCTACCTGACCGGTATGTCGAACGGCATCGACCAGGCGAGCACCACCATCCTCGACGACGAGATCAAGGCGGCCGGCTACCCGCCGCTCCCCGACGCCGAGACCGGCAAGACCACGACCGGCTGGGTCGTCTTCACGCCGGCCAAGGACACCACGAAGCTCGTCCTGCGCTACAAGCGGCTCGCCGCCACCACCTCCAACGGCAAGTCCATCGCGGCGAAGAACTTCGACATCCCGCTGAACTGACCTGCGCCCCGACCTCAGTGGCCCGCCGGAATTCATCCGGCGGGCCGCTGCCGTCAACCGCGGTGCACCCCCGGAACCCCTTCCGTGCCGCCCGCAACAGGGGAGAATGGCCCACAGCCACCGTCCTTCGTGGAAGGAACCACCGTGCACCGCCGTGACGTTCATGCCCCGCACACCGCTCACCCTGCCCGCGACCGTTCGACGGCCGTCCACCCGTCACCCAGGACCGCCGGGCCCGAGGGCCCCCTGCTGAACCTGCAACGCACCGCGGGCAACGCCGCCGTGGCGCGCGCGGTGACCGCCGCCAGGACGGACGGGCAGCAGACCGCGAGGAGCGTGTCCGCGGGAGGCGTGTCCGCGGGGGGCGCGCTGTCGGTGCAGCGCGCGGAGCCGGAGATGCGGCCCACGCCCAAGGGCGACTCCTCGGGGTTCGGCGGCGCGCTCGACGAGAGCGACGTCAAGCTGCTCGGCCAGGCGGCCGGCGAGGTCCACAAGATCATCGAGGAGGCGCGGGCCAAGGACCCGGAGAAGCAGGTGCTGCTCTTCATCGGCGTCGGAACGGGCAACCCCGCGGCCGCCTGGGGAAACCCCACGCACGGCGGCGTCGGCGGGATCACCGACAAGGACCAGCACTCGCCCGGCTTCCTGGAGAAGGCCGGCGAAGCGGGCTACACGGTGATCGCGGTCAACTTCAACGTCGGCGCCGGCAAGGAGATCACGCAGTCCGGCGGCACCGGGCCCGTGGTGAAGCTGGACGTGCCCGCGAAGTTCCCGCTCGACGCGGACGGCCACGAGAAGGCGAAGGACGCCATGGCGAGCCTGCACGCGGCGGCCGGAACGGCGAACCGTTTCGCCGTCATGAACGCCGTCACGCAGACCGACTACCAGCCCCTCCTCGACCTGGCGGCCACCAAGTCGAAGGGCCAGTCCGCCTACCTCAAGTCCTACATGCAGACCGGCCAGACCAGCGCCTTCTCCCCGATGAACAAGAAGCGCGGCCAGCACATCGAGGGCAGCAAGTTCGCCTCGATGAGCGACGTGTTCTTCGCGGACGCGGAGTAGCGCCCTCCCCGCCGCGTGGCGCAGGTCACGGGAACCGGGCGGGGCGGGTGGGCAATACGGGGTGTGAGTCACTCAATCTACGATCGGCTGCGCGGGGGTGACCCGGGGGCGCTGGCCGAGGCGTTCCGGGAGCACGCGGACGCCGTGTACCGGTACGCGCTGTGGTCCACGGGGAACTGGGCCACGGCGGAGGACGTCGTTTCCCTGACGTATCTGGAGGCGTGGCGCTCGCGGGAGCGGCTGCGCCCGGAGGAGGGCGCCGGGCTGAAGCCGTGGCTGCTGGGCATCGCCACGAACGTGCTGCGGAACACCGCCCGTTCGGCCCGGCGGCACCAGAGGGCACTGGCGCGCATGCCCCGCGCGGAATCCGTCCCGGACTTCGCGGACGAGGTGGCCGGGCGGCTGGTGGACGCCGAGCAGGTGGCGGCGGCGAAGGCGGCGCTGGAGGGGCTGCGGCGCAGCGAGCGCGAGGTGGTCACGCTGTGCGTGTGGGGCGGGTTGGACTACGCGTCGGCGGCCGAAGCACTCGGCATACCCGTCGGCACGGTGCGCTCGCGGCTGTCCCGCGCCCGGGCGAAGCTGCGCGACTCCGTCGGGCACCGGAACCTCCCGGGGGCCAGCGGACAGCTACGGCAGACAGGCAGCATTCCGGCTCGGACCGCTCAGGAGAACCTCGCATGAACACCGCCGAACGTGCCGCACACGAAGCCGACTTCGCCGCACGCGACGCCGAACTGGCCGCACATGACGCCGAACTCGCCGCACTCCGCGCGATGCTCCCGCCCCCCGCCACCCCCGGCCTCACCCCCACCCGCCGCACGCAACTCGAAGCGCACCTGATGCGCGAAGTCGCCGACGGTACGCCCGCCAAGCCGGCCAACCCCACCCCCGCCTTCCGCCGCCGCCTCACCCCCACCCGCTCCATGTCCCTCGGCGCAGCCGCCGCCGTGGTCGCGGCCACCGTCATCGGCTTCGCCGTCACCGGCGGCGCCGGCCAGACCGCCGTCGCCGCCGCCCCCGCCCCGCTCAAGGTGGAGCACTCCCGCCCCACGGCCCCCCTCGCCACGGTCGCCGCCCGCGCCGCCGCCTACGCCGCGACCCACTCCGGCGCCGCCCACCGCGGCACCCACCGCCGTGAATGGGCCCTCGGCATGTGGGACGACGGCAAGCACCAGCCGGAACAGGTCCCGGTCAGCGAGACCCGCGACCACTGGAACGCCGACGGCAGCGCCGAGGTGGAGGACATCAAGAACGGCAAGGTCGTCCACCGCACGCACAAGCCGGCCGGGACCTGGCAGCAGTTCGCCGCTTTCCGCACCGCGCCCCCGGACACCGTCGACGCGCTGGCCGACGTCCTGGCGCAGGACAACCCGGACACCCGCGGCAGCGCGTACTGGACGATGGACGCCACGGAAGCGCTGCTGCGCGAGTGGACCCCCGGCCCCGCCCTGACCGCCGCGATCGACGGCCTGCTCGCCCGGCAGTCCGGGGTACGGGCGCTCGGCCCGGTCGAGGACCGCGCGGGACGCCAAGGCCAGGCGTACGCCGTGGACTTCAAGGGCACCGTGCGCTGGACGTTCGTCCTCGACGAGTACACCGGCCGCATCCTCGGCACCGAGTTGTCCAGCATCAGGACCGACCCGAAGCTGCGGCTCAAGCCCGGTGACGTCGAGCAGTACGACGTCTACCTGGACTGACACCGGGCCCGCCCGCGCCCCGCCCCGGTCCCCGCCGCCTCACCCCCGCCCGAAAGCACGCAGGTTGACTTGGAGCCGACTCGAAGTCCTACGGTCGCAAGCGTATCGACCAGTCGGGCAGATCGAGAGAAGGGCACCACCATGCGTGCGGCTACTACGTGGTTCATCACCGGGACGTCGTCGGGGTTCGGGCGGCTGTTGACGGAACGGCTGCTCGCGCGGGGGGACCGGGTGGCGGCGACGTTGAGGCGGCCGGAGGCGGTGGCGGGGCTGCGGGCGGAGTACGGCGAAGACCAGTTGTGGGTGGGGGAGTTGGACGTCACGGACGGGGAGCGGGTACGGCAGGTGGTGGGGGAGGCGTTCGGGGCGTTCGGGCGGGTGGACGTGGTGGTGAACAACGCGGGGTACGGGGTGTTCGGGGCGGTGGAAGAGGCGGACGACGCGCAGATCCGCCGGGTGATCGACACGAACCTGCTCGGGTCGATCCATGTCACCCGGGCCGCGCTGCCCCACCTGCGGGCGCAGGGAGGGGGCCGCATCCTCCAGGTCTCGACGGCGGGCGGCCAGACGACCTACCCCGACTTCGGCTACTACCACGCCTCGAAGTGGGGCATCGAGGGCTTCTGCGAGACGGTGGCACAGGAGATCGCCCCGTTCGGCATCGGGATGACCATCGTGGAGCCCGGCGCGACGCCGACCGGCTTCGGCGCCGGGCTCGACCAGGCCCCGGCGATGCCGGAGTACGACGGGACGCCCGCGGGAGAGGTGCGCCGTGCGCTCGCCGACGGCACGTTCGGGCTGCCCAACGACCCCGGGAAGATCGCCGACGCGATGATCGACCTGGTCGATTCGGGTGCGACGCCGCTACGGCTCCCGCTGGGCTCGGACACGTACGACGACGTGCGCGCGTCGCTGGTCGCACGGCTCGCGGAGCACGAGGCGCACCGCGAGGTGGCGTACTCCGTGGTGCGGGACGACCTGGCGTGATGACCTCACATGATGACCTGACGTGACGGTGCCGGGCGGGGCGGGCGCTACGCCGGGTCGGGGCGGGTGGGCGCGCACGGGGCGTTGAACTCCAGGACCGTCGTGGTGGCGGACCGGACGCCCACCCCGAGGACGAAGGAGGAGTGGGGGAGGGTCGCGGTGGTGCGGAGGGTGGGGGCGTCGGAGTAGTTGAGGGTGTAGCCGCGGGCGGTGAAGAGGGCGTCGGCGGCGGCGACGAGGGCCTGGGCCCGGGCGCGGGGAAGCGTGAGGACGACACCGTAGACGTAGCGGAAACGGTGCTGCCCCGGGGCTTCGGCGCCGCAGCGGGTCCAGGTGTCGCGGTAGGGGGCGGTGGCGGGCGTGCCGATGGTGGGGCGGAGGGCGGCGAGGGTCTGCCGTACGAGCGCGTGGGCCTGGGCCGAGACGGCCCCGGGCGCGACGTCCCCCTTGTGGGCGGCCCCGCACGCGGCGATGAGGAGGGCGAGGAGGGCGGCGGCGATGCTGCCCGCGCGCGGGACCCCGGTCACGGCTGTTGCCGCAGAAGGGCGTCGGCCACGGCACGTACGACGTTCAGCCCGCTGTCGATGACCGAACTGCCCGCGTCCTCCAGGTCGTTGAGGGCGCCGACCGGGTCCCCGGTGACGAGGTCGGCCGCCGCGCCCACGACGGTGCTCTGCGCCTGCCCGACCTCATGGAGTGCGTCCCCGGCGTCCTCCAGCGGCCGCCCCCAGTGCCCGCCGAGCGCGTGGCCGGCGTTCTGGAGCGCTGAGCCCGCCAACTCCTCGGTGCCCGCGAGCGGATTGACGGCGAAGTCCGCGAAGTTCGGCAGCACCCCGACCCGGTCCTCGGTGGGCATCGCGCTGACGTCCTTGGTCCGCCCGGTCACGATGGCGGCCATGTTGTCCAGGGACGGCCCGGCGTCCCAGTACTGGCTGTGCGCGTTCGCCGCGGAAGTGCCCGCCCCGGAGTCGAAGGTACGGCCGCCGAAGTCCCTGGACGTCGGGTCGTTGCCGAAACGGTCGCTGTGCGTGTCGAACCAGTGCAGCGGCGAGGGCGAAAGGCCCAACTCCGGTATCGGGTCGAACTTCTTACGGCTCGCCCACACATGCCCCGCCCCGATCCCGAGGTCGGACGCCATGTCCACGGTGACCCCGGGTGACCCGATGAAGACCACGTCGTCCGGGCGCATCCCGAACCGCGCGCACGCCTCGCCCACGAGCGTGGACCCGTAGCTGTGGCCGACCACCGTCAGATGTCCTCGACCGGTGTGCGACGCCCGCAAGGCGCTGACGAATGAGGCGAGTCGGGGAGCACCGGTGTCGGCGAAGCCCTGCGACGCGGGACCGGGCACGTTCCACCCGGGGGCGTCGTAGCCGAGCCAGTACACGGACGCGGTCGAGCCGGGCCGCTTGCCGTTCGCCGCCTCGAAGAGCGCCAACGACCGGTCCACGTCGCCGCCGTCGCCGTCCGCCCCGGCCCCGGGTACGTACACGGCGGTGTTCGGCGCGGTGTCGGGGTTGCCGAAGGACAGCGCCACATGGCCCTTGCCCGCGGTGTCGAAGCCGAGCAGATACGTACGCGGGTGCAGGGGGTCGTCGATGTAGGCGGCCAACTCCTGCAAGGAAGCAGGGCAGTCCGGCTGCTTCACCCGCTCGGCCAGCCGCAGCCGGCTGAGCTTGTCCGCGTCCACCGCGGGCAGCCCCTGGAAGGCGGTGATGCCCTCGGGGGAGGCGTCGGCGTACGCCTTGAGGAAGTCCACGTCGTCCAGGTGCTTCGCCAGGTCGCTCGCCACGAGGTCCAGCCCCGCCTGGTCGTGCCGCAAGGTCGCCTGCTGGAAGAGGTACGCGTCCGCGACCGGCACGGAATACGGCTCGGGGACCTCAACCCGCGCATGTCCCTTGGCCAGTTGGGTCGCCAGCGCGTGCCGCCGCCGCAGGTCGGGCAGTTGGTCGCGGGTCCAGGACGCGATCGCCGCGAGCTTGCGCAGATTGGCGGTGTCGAGACCGTAGCGCTCGAACCGGGCACGCAGAGAACGGCAGTTGGCGTCGAGCGTGCGCGCACCGGCGTCCATCTGCTTGATGGCCTCGCCGAGCACGGCCACGTCGATGGCCGCGAACTTCGTCATGGGGCCCCCGGGGAAGAGGAGTCGGGGACAGGCTACGGCGCCCGCCCCCGGACCACCTCACCAGCCGTGCTCGTGGTCCGACTGCATCTGCCGCGCCTGCCCTTCGGTCACCTGGAGCGGCTCCGCCTTCAACGCGTTCTCCACGACCTCCCGCAGCCCGCCGGTCAACGTGTGCACGGAGTTCTTCCGCCCGGCCAGGTCCGCGTGGAACCGCGCCGCCTCCGCCGACCCGATCCACGCCTTGCCGCCCCCGAAGTCGGCCGCGGGCTTGTCCAGCACGGGCCGCATCGCGTCGAGCGCCTCGTCCATGTCCGCCAGCAGCGACTGGAGCCAGGCGCGCCGCGGGTTGTCCACCATCTGTCCGGTCATTCCGGTCCTCCCGGCTCTCTCCCCGGTCGCGTAGCTCGGATGTCCGTGACGTTAGCGGACCCCTGCGGGGGCGTGTGGGCGGAAGTGGGCGACCGGTGTGGCAGGTGGGGACGAGGATGACCGATCTTGAGCTGATCGTGAGCGAAAGCTGACGTTCCGTGTACGTGAAGGGGTGTCAGGTCCTACGATCTGCTTCAGGTGAGCCTTTGTCCGGGCAAAGGGGCTTATTTGTCCATGCCCGCAGGCAATGCGGTGAGCCGTGACGGATCAACGAAAACGAAGGGGGCCAGGTCAGCGCCTCGACGGCCGTACGCGGCCGGGCTCTTGTCCTGGCTTTCAGGCAACTGGAAGGGAAGGAACGTGCGATGAGCAACAGCAACGGCAATGCGAGCAGCGACCAGAACCCCTCGGCACGGCGGATCTACGCGAAGGAGCTGGGGCGCCTCCGGGAGCGGTCGGGGCTGAGCCTGATGCAGCTCGGTACGGAAACCAGGTACGAGCAGTCGTATCTGCACCGGCTGGAGAAGGGGGAGCGGCTCGGTTCGTCCGACGTGCCCCGGGTGCTGGACCGGTACTACGACACCGGGGATCTGCTCGCCGACCTGTGGGAGCTCGCCAAGCGGGAGAAGACGCAGGGGCAGTACGAGGGCTTCATGGACGTGGAAGCCGAGGCTCGGAACATGCAGGAGTTCGTGGCGGGGGTGATTCCCGGGCTGCTCCAGACCGAGCGGTACGCGGCGTCCTTGTTGAGCACGGACATGACGGCCTCCCTGGACGAGGTGGCCCGGCGGGTGCGAGAGCGTATGGCGCGGCAGGCGCGGCTGTTCGGCGGGTCGAACCTGCTGGAGTACCGAGGGGTGATCCACGAGGCGGCGCTCCACAGCGCGCTGAAAGACCCCGACGCGTGGACGGAGCAGCTCGAACGGCTGATTGCGGCCGCCGGTATGCGGCATATCACGCTGCACGTGATGCCGTTCAGTGCCGGTCCGCACATCATGCTCGGCGGCTCGCTGACCATGCTGTGGCTGAACAGCGGCCGCAACATCGGCTACCTGGAAGGCAACGTCAGCGGTCAACTCATCGAGGATTCGGAGGAGGCGGAGCAACTGCGCTTGGCCTACGATCAATTCCGGGACTTCGCGCTGTCGCCGGAAGAGTCCCTGGCCCTGCTTCGAACCACATTGGAGGACCACCAGTCATGTTCATCGCAGCCAAGGACCTGAGCGGCGCCGCGTGGCGCAAGTCGTCGTACAGCAACGGGAACGGTGGCAACTGCATCGAGGTTGCCGACGGCTTCGCCGGTGTGGTCCCGGTGCGCGACTCGAAGGACCCGCAGGGTCCCGCGCTGGCGTTCTCCGCCGACGCGTGGGCGGCGTTCGTGGGCGCGGTGCGCGCCGACGAGTTCCCCACGGTCTGAACCGCTCCGCCGCCGAATGGCGCAAACGGCCGGCCCCCAGCCCCCGTTTGCGCCATTCCGCCGTCCCCCCGGGAGGCGTGGGCATCCTTCGTCACCGCAGCCCGCACCGACCGTCTGCGCACCGCCTGACCGTTCCCCCGCGTCCGATGGCGACTTCGCGCCATCGCCATCACCCTCCGGACCCACCCTCGTGGTTCTGGAGGGCGTGCAACTCGGCGAACAGGCCGCCCCGTGCGAGGAGATCCTCGTACGTTCCGCTCTCGACGACCGTGCCGTCTTTCAGTACCAGTACACGGTCGGCGACGCGCGCATTGGCGAGGCGGTGGGTGATGAACACCGCGGTGCGTCCTTCGGCGAGTGCCTTCAGGCGGCGGAAGACCTGGTGCTCGCCGCGGGCGTCGAGCGCGGCCGTGGGTTCGTCGAGGAGGAGCACGGACGCGTCGGACCGGTGGAACGCGCGGGCGATCGCCAGCCGCTGCCACTGCCCGCCTGACAGGTCGTGCCCGCCCCACCAGGACCGGGCCAGAGACGTGTCGAGCCCGTGGGGCAGCCGACGCAGGACATCGGCGGCGCCAGCGGCAGCAGCTGCGGCGTGGACGGCGGCGTCGCCTGCGCCGGCCGGGGTGCCGAGGGTGATGTTCTCGCGGGCGGTGAGCGGCCAACGGGTGTAGTCCTGCGGCACCATCGACACGTTCGCCCACACGCTCACCGGGTCAGCCTTGGCCAGGTCGATGCCGTCCCACGTGATGGCCCCGGTGTCCGGCAGGTAGAGGCCGGTGAGCAGGTGCGCGAGGGTCGTCTTCCCGGAGCCGTTCTCTCCGACGAGCGCCACGACTTCGCCGCGCTTCAGCTCCAGTTCGATGCCGGACAGGGCGGCCGTGCCGGTGCCCGGGTAGGTGAACGAGACATCCGTGGCGGTGATGACGTCCGGTCCGGTCGGCGGCACGATGGCGTCGCCGCGTCGGGTGCGGTGCCGTCCGGCGTCGGCGAGGAAACGGGCCCAGTCGTCCAGGAACAAGCTCGTACGGAACAGGCCGGCCGCGGAACGCACTGCGGCGGTGAGGCTGCTGTTGGAGGCGCGCAGGGCGACCAGCGCGGTGCCCGCGGCCGCGACCGCGATGTGATCTCCGGCGATCAGCGCGATCAGCGCTGCCCACGTACCGGCCAGTACCAGCGCGGATGCGGCGTCGCCGAGGAGTTGCACGCGCAGCGCGGTGACCGCCCCGGCCAGGCCCTGGCGCTCCAGCCGGTCGGAGACCTGCCGGTACCGGTCGGCCAGGAAGCCGCCCATGCCGCACGCCCGGACCTCCGCCGCGGTGGTCCGGGTGGTGGAATAGTTGCGCAGCAGCTGGCGCAGCCGACGGTCGGCGACGGCGGCGTGCGAGGTGGCGTGCTCGATCCTGGCCGCGCGCACCGCGGCCGCGCCACGCGGCACGGCGGCTGCGATCAGGAGGACGGCCAGCAGCGGGTGCAGGGTGACCAGGACGAGGGCAGCCGCGGCGATCTGCGCCGCGGCGGACACCAGACTCTGCGTGTCCTGGACGAGGTCGCGGGCGGCTTCGGCGCCGTTGCCCGCCGCATCCAAGGCGTCCTCGAAGCCAGGTTCCTCGTACGCGGCCAACTCGACGGCGGCGGCCGCCGCCAGGACTTCGACGTCCGCTTCGCGCGCGGCGCGCGGGGCCAGGCGCGCGGCCGCGCCGCGGGCGGCGGAGTCGGCCAGGGCCCGCGCGGTCAGCGCGCCGCACACCGTCAGCAATGACGGGACTGCGGCATGCGCGGGCCCGGACAGGCCGTGCCCGGCGGAGTGCGCATCCAGCAGGTCCAGGGCCTGCCGGACGAGGGTTGTGGTCGCGGTGAGCGCCACGGCCGCGAGCACTGCGGAGAGGGCCTGGGCAGCGGCCATCGTCAGCAGCGCGCCCCGGTCTGCGCGCCAGCCCAGTGCGACGGCGCGTCGTAGGGCGGTCGGCAGGCCGCGGGCGACGGCGGCCGTGCTCATGTTGACGGTGGTGTCGTGGTGGGTGTCGGCCTTGAGGGTCATCGCCGGCGGCGCGACCGCAGGAGCGGGCGTTGAAGTCACCCGCCTGGTGTAGAGCCCGCCGCAGGGCCGCCGCACGGGATTACCTGCCCCGCCGACGGCGGCCGGGCAGGTCACCCCTGAAACGGCGTCACCTCGACGCCGTCATATTCACTCGTGTGGGTGAAGTGGGAGCGGGGGGAAGACCGCCACCAGCACCCACGAGCGGACCGGGTCGTCGTGCTCCAGCCCGTAGGAGGTGCCGTCGGCGAGCAGCACCCAGGCGTGGGCCTCGTTCGGCAGGGGACGGGAGCCGAGCACCCAGTGCGCGCGGCGCCCCTTCAGGCCGAGGCCGATCATCAGCGCGAGGGAGACTTCCAGGCACGCGATCCGGCCGCGCCACCACCGCGGGCGCTGCCGCAGGATCGCCTGGTGTAGCGCCCCGGCATGGCACGGCGCGGCCGCCGGCAGCCGTCGCGTGGCGCCCAGCAGGTACTGGAGCCAGCGCACCGGCAGGCGCGAGGCCGGTACGGCCAGGGCCAGAGCGGTGAGCGCCAGGAGACGCGTTCCGAGTCCGGAGAGCAGCACCGGGGACTTGGGGCGGGTCATGCCGTCCTCCAGCTGGTGAAGCGGCGCCGCCGGGGGCGGCCCGGGTGGGGGGCCTGGCTGAGCAGGCCCTGCTCGGTCAGCTCCGTCACGATCCCGGCGACCACCTGCTGCGCCCGCTCGACGGGCAGGCCGGTGCCGGCCACCTCCTGCACCAGTTCCGGCAGCCGTTGGGCCAGCGCGGCGTCCCAGATCCGCCGGCTGTCCTCATCGAGCCAGACCCACCGCCCCGTCCGGACGTTGAGGACCGCGGTGGCGCCGTGACCGATCCGGGCACTGCGGATGTCCTCAGGTCGCGTCAGCATGCGGCGCTCCCTGCTGCGGCGGGCGGCACCGCCATTGCGGACAGCCCCTCCAACCACTGGCTGGAGGACAGGAGTTGGTGGAGCGCGGGCAGGGGAGCGCGGGCATCACCGGCTGCGGCCGTGCGCAGTGCCCCGACGACCGCCGAGACGTCGAACAGGGCGTTCACTAGTGGACTGGCCTCCAGCAGCGCCTGCAAGCGGCTGCGGTTGGCCCGCAGCCCGGAAAGCAGTACCGGCCCGAAGCTCCCCTTCGAGCAGCGGCCGGTCAGCCACGCGGGCAGATCCGGCCGGGCGGCCGCCAGCAGCGGCTTGTACAGCCCGGTCCTGCGCCGCTCCGCGGCCGGAACCGTGAAGCAAGCCCGCACCATCACGTTGTCCAGGAACGGGTGCGCCGGCCGGACCCCGAGCACGTCCAGGAGCGGTTCCTCGTCGCGTGCGACAGCACCACCCATCCGTAGCGCGGCCCAGTCGTCCCACTCGCCGGCCAGGCCGTCCCCGTTGCCCGCGGCGGAGGCGCGCAGGAGGTCGGCGACGACGGCCCGCCCGTCGGCGGTCAGCCAGGCCGACGCGCCCCCGATACGACACCAACTCCACACGTTGGAGCCCGGCTCCGGCAGTCCGGCGGCAACCCGCTCGGCCGCCGCGCGCAGCGCTTCACGTCGACCGGCGGACCCTTCCTTGACCTGGCGCCACATCGGCCCGGGCGCCTGGTCGATGGCCCGGGCGTAGGCGACGACCGCGGTGTGCGCCTCCCGACGCCGCCCGCGCTGGAGCAGGTCGGTGAACGCGGCACTGGAGGACTCCAGCACGACATCACCGCCGTGCCCGGTCAGATGGACGGCCGCTCCGGCGACCGGCCGCAGGTACGCCGCGTCCATGCCCGCGTTGGCGGCCGCCAACGACGGGCCGTCCGTGGCCACCGGCGGCTCCACCGCAAACGACCAGGTGCTCTCGTCGCCCTCGCACACATGATGCGCAACGCCCGTTGCCGCAGCCACACGCCGCGCGAACGCCGTATCCTCGACGGACGCCAGAGGACCGGCGTAGGTGGCCGCCCGTACCGGGACGCTGCGGACAGCGGTCATCACCACGGTGGAGGAGTCCAGGCCCCCGGACAGGTCCGCGCTCACCTCCTCGGCGTCCCCGATCGCCGCGGCCACCGCGGCATCGAGCGCGTCAGCGACCGCGGGGGCAGCCTCTTCCATGCTCCGGGGCGCGGGCAGCGCGGCCACGTCGACCAGCTCGCCGCGCTCGCCCGTCGTCAGCAGCCCGAACCCGCCCGGTACCTGGCGCACTCCGCAGTACACCGACTGCGTCGGCCAGTGCTCGGCGCCGGCCACCGTCCGGGCTGCTAGCAGGGCCAGGTCCGGTCGGCCGCCGACCGCGGCGGCGACCCGTGCGGCCTGCGAACTCCACACGAAGCCCGTCGACGTCGGGGCCCAGAAGACCGCGCGGCACCCGGCCAAGTCGCCGGTGACGAACCGGCGCCGCCCGTCGTCGACGACCACCCAGTACGAGCCCGGCCAGCGCGTCACCTCGGACCACCGCCCCGAGCGCACGGCCGCCAAGGCGGCGGCCCGCACCGCGTCCTTCGAGACGCTGCACCGGCCGAGCACGGCCGCGCGCACCGGCCCGGCTTCCGCTACTGCCACCAGCGCGTCCGGCGCGCACCGTAGCCCGGCCAGCCCCGGCACAGGCAGCCCATCCACCGCCGCGCCGTCGGACACCCACACAACACCCACCGTGTGCTCCTCTCCCGAACTGGGAGCGGCGCGGCCCGTACGGGACCGCGCCGCTGATCATCAGCTGCCGCTCAGGCCAGGTTGCTGCCGACGGCGTCCGCCGACGGTGCGAAGCTCGACTCGAACCACATGTCCTTGTCGCGGTCGTTGAAGTTCTGCCGACCGCGGGTCGCCGCCACCAGGGCCTGCACACTGACCGACGGGGCGAACCCGCTGTGCTCGTAGTAGTCGCCCTTGTCGCGGAGACCGGCGTCCCCGCGGCCGCGGGTGGCCACGGCCACCTCGCCCACGGTCACCGTCGGGGCGAACGTCGTGACGTCCATGGATTCCTCCATCAGATCCTCCGGGCGGGGTTCCGCCCGGCTGCACCCCAGACCACCAGAGCAGCAGCGCCCCCGGAATGCGGTGAAGCCCGGCGCCCCCCGGCGGGTCAACCGGCGCACCACACCACCGCCCCCCGGCGCCCGACGGCCCGGACACCGGCGAAATTCGGCGAATCCCGCCGCAACCTCCCCGCCGGCAGCGCACGGACCTACTCTGGACATCCCCGTGCGCGGAGGCATCGTGACCAAGATCAAGCCACGCAACCACGCGTTGGAACACTGGATCGCACGTATCGGGCTGACGAACCGCCAGCTCGCGCACGGCGTCACACAGGCAGCCCGCAGCCGGGGCGAACGCGGCATCGAGCCGGACGAGTCCAGCGTGCGCCGTTGGCGGGCCGGCGAGATACCGCGGGCCCCTGTCCCGGATCTCCTCGCCGCGTACCTGACCGTCCGCACGGGCGTGGCCCTGGCGCCCGCCGACGTCGGCATGCCCGGCACCCCGCGCACCACTGTCGACCCACGCCTGCCCTGGCAGGCCGCCAGCGCCATCGACGCTGTCGCAGCACTCACCCGGAGCGAACTGATGCAGCCCCACACCCGCCACAGCAAGGACGCCGAGGACGTCCACCACGGCCCCGATCTCCTGCACCCGCTCCAGAGCTGGACGACCGCCTGCCCCGGGCCCGTCGCCCGCGAGCACGGCGGACACATCGGCGCCCCCGAGGTCGACGGCCTGCGCGCGATCACCGCGATGTTCCGCGACGCCGACAACCGCCACGGCGGCGTCCTGTCACGAACCGCCGTCGTCGCGCAGATGTCCGACGCTAACGCCATGCTTGCCTGCTCCTACACCGAGGACACCGGCCGCGCACTGTTCTCCGCCGTCGCCGACCTCGGCTCCGTCGCCGGGTGGATGTCGTTCGACGCCGGCCGCCACGCCTCCGCCCAGCGCCTGTTCATCACCGCGCTGCACGCCGCCCACGAAGGCGGGGACCGGGCGCTGTGCGCGCACATCCTCCAGTGCATGGCCCGGCAGATGTCCCACCTCGGCCACTACGACGACGCCCTCGAACTCGTCCTCCTCGCCCGCTACGGCGCCCGCCGGGACATGACCCCCGCGACGGAGTCCATGCTCCTGGCCCTGGAGGCCCGCTTCCACGCGATCCTCGGCCGCCCCGAAGACAGCGCGCGCAGCGCAGCACAGGCCGAGGACGCCTTCGCCCGCGTCGCGCCCGCCGGAGAGCCGGCGCACATGCTGTGGTTCGACGAGGCCGAGTTGTGCGCAACTCTCGGCGTGGCGCACCAGATCGCCGCCAAGCACCTCAGCGGACCCGACCGCGACACCCGCGCCGAACGCTCCCTGACACAGCTTGGCCGCGCCCTGGCGCTGCGCCCCGAGCACCGGGTGCGCAGCAAGGCGTTCGACCACCTCGGCCGCGCCCGCACCCACCTCGTCGTCGGCGAAGTCGCCGGCGCGCAAGAGGAAACCGGCACCGCGCTGGACTTCTTCGCCCAGCTCGGTTCCGTCCGGGTCGGTGACCGCCTCCTCGAACTCCACGCCGAAGCCGCGCCATACGCGACGACAGAGGAGGGCCGCGCGCTGCGCGAACGTATCGGCTTCTCCGTCACAGGGCGCTGAAGAACCGGGTTCGCCGGGAGCGCGCGGAACGGCCCGGAGCGGGGAGCGCGCGACGTGAGCCACCACGGCTTGACCTGGAGCGCGCACCAGATCCGAGCATGGCGGGCATGAACACCACAGACCCCGAGATCGTGCTCGGGACCATGGACTTCGGCACCCGAGTCGCCTCCGAGCGGGCCTTCGCGATCCTGGACGCCTTCGTCGCGGGTGGCGGCGTCTGGCTCGACACCGCGAACTGCTACTCCTTCTGGACCGATCCGAGCGGGGTCGGCGGCGCGAGCGAACGCGTCATCGGCGCGTGGCTGCGGGCCCGTCCGGGCGCACGCGACCGGGTGCGGATCGCGACGAAGGTCCGGCAGAACCCGCTGGTCCCGCACTCCTGGCCGGCGAGCGCCGAAGGGCTGTCCGCGCGGGCCGTCCACACGGGCGTGGAAGAGAGCCTGGCGCGGCTCGGCACCGACTGTGTCGATCTGCTCTGGGCGCACGCGGAGGACCGTGCGGTGCCGTTGGCGGAGACGGTCGGCGCGTTCGGCGAGTTGGTCGCCAAGGGGGTCGCACTGCGGGTCGGGGCGGCGAACCATGCCGCCTGGCGCGTCGAGCGGGCCCGGCGGCTGGCACGGGAGCAGGGCGTGGAGCCGTGGAGCGCCGTGCAGTTGCGGCACTCGCTGGTGCAGCCGCGCCCGTTCACCCCGGTTGCGGAGGCGGGGCACCGGATGCTCGCCGCGGAGGACCTGGACCTGGCGCGGGCGGAGGGGCTGGCCGTGTGGTCGTACAGCTCGCTGCTGTGGGGGGCGTACGTCCGCGCCGACAAGCCGCTGCCGGAAACGTACGATCACCCGGGGACGGCCCGGGCGCTCGCGGTGCTCTCGGAGGTCGCGGGGGAGTTGTCGGCCACGCCGAACCAGGTCGTCCTGGCCTGGCTGATGCGGCAGGGCATCGACCCGATCGTGGGCGCGAGCCGGGTGGAGCAGATCGAGGAGGCGCTCGCCGTGCGTGGGGTGCGGCTCGACGACGAGCAGGCGGCGCGCTTCGCCGAGGCGCGGTAGCGGTGGCTGTGGCTGTGGCTGTGGCGGGCAAGGGAGTTCGATGAGCGGTCTCACCCCGGCGGCCACGGCCGACCGTACGGGCGTGTCGATCGACACGTTGCGGTACTACGAGCGCGAAGGGCTCATCGGCCCGATCGCTCGGACCGCGGGCGGGCGCAGGCAGTACAGCGAGGACGACGTGTTCTGGATCGGCCTGGTCACCTGCTTCCGGGCGGCCGGGCTCGGGATCACGGACCTGCGCGGGTTCGTCGCCATGCTGCGCGCCGAGCACTCCGCGCAGGACCGGGTGGCCTTCCTGCGGGAGCGTCGTACGGCGATGGAGCAGCAGGTGGCGGCGCTGCGGCGGGCGATCGGCGTGCTGGACGAGAAGATCGACCACTACAGCGGTGCCCCTGGCACGGACTGACACATGGCCGGGCCACTGCTTGGCGTGTGGGTCGGCTTGACCGGTGGGCGCGTCTTCGGATGAGCTGGCCGCATGGCTTTCATCCACAAGACCACGCTGGTGCCGAGCAAGGTGGAACTCGTCGCGCCGTGGCTGGCGGCTCAGCCGTGGTACGTCGGCACGGGGCAGGCGCCCGTCCTCGACAAGTCCGGCGGGTTCCGGCTGGACGATCCGGAGGGGGAGGTGGGCATCGAGTTCATGGTGGTCACCGACACCTCGGGCGAGGGCGAAGGGCGGGCGTACTTCGTGCCATTGACGTATCGCGGGGCCGAACTCGAAGGCGCCGAGGACGCGTTGATCGGTACCACCGAGCACGGCGTGCTGGGGCGCCGCTGGGTGTACGACGGCGTCCACGACCCTGTGCTGCGGGCGGAGTTGCTCGCGCTGATCCAGGACCGGGCCGAGCCGCAGGCGCAGTCCGTCTCGGACACGCCCGACCCGACGGTGCTGCCGACCCTCAACGGCCCCGCGCTGCCGGTCGGCGCGCTCGCCACCGAGGTCGTCGACGGGCCCGACGGCACCCGCGTCACCGTGGAGACTCCCTCGTACGCCACCCACACCCTGCACCTGCCGCGCGTGCTCGACCCGGCCGCTCCGGTGCCGACCGACCCGGTGCCGCGCGCCCACCTCACCGGGCAGTGGCGGCCCCCGACCGCCGACGCTCCCGTCACGGGGGTGCTGGCGGTCCTCCACCCGGCGGCGGGTGCTTAGGCCGCCGCCTTGGTCTGGTCGTAGGGCTGGTGGACGTCGTGCGCGGCCAGGAAGGCGCGCACGGCGTCCACTTCGGCGGGGGACGCCGGCTCGGGGCGCCACAGCCGGACGCGGGCGGTGTCCGCGACGGCGAGGGTGCGGCCGTCGAGGGCGAGGCAGCCGGCCGGGCGGGGGAGCCCCGCCGTCCAGGTGCCGTCCTCGCTCTCGTACTCCCAGACCAGGGCGCGGGCGAGGATGCCGGTGAGCGGGTGGTCGCGGTAGTGGCGGGCCCAATCGGCGTACGGCCAGAGGCGGTTCTCGCGCCGCAGCTCGTACAGCCGGCGGCGCTCGGCGGTCAGGGTCTCCTCGATCCTGCCGGCCAGGTGCCGGGTCGCGTCGACGTTGTGCGACAGGTACCGGTCCTTGAAGCCGTTGGGCGAGCGGAAGGGCGCGGAGGTACGGGTGGTGGTGCCGTCGCCCTGGACGTCGATCCAGTCCACGGTGAGCCGGCCGGCGGCGGAGACGGTGAGGACTGCTTCGTAGTGGACGTTCATCCAGACCGCGCCCCGGCCGATCGGGCCCAGCAGCAAGGTGCCGTCCGGGCCGATGCCGTGGGTGGGTACGGTGCGCTCCTCGATCTGGTGCGGCGGGACCTTGAGGCGGGTGGCGGTCTTCTTGACCGTCCGGACCAGGTGCCGGTGCGGGTGGGCGGTGGGCTGGACCTCGCGGTGCAGGGTCCACAGGGCGTCCATGGCCGACAGGTCGCCGAGCGCGGTGAAGACGGCGGCGGACAGGTCGTCGTCGCGTACGTAGTAGCCGTCCAGGACGGCGGCGTTCTTGCGGGCCACCGTCAGCAGGTCCGCGACCAGGTCCGCGAGTTCGGCCGGCGAGGCGCCACGGGCGAGGTGACCGGCGGCCAGGGTGAAGCCGCAGGCGAGGGCGGTGGTGGGGGTGCGGGACGCCATGGCCAGCAGTTCTTTGTACGGGATGCCGGGGTCGGTGCAGTCGCGCAGCGACCCGTCGGCCGCGAGGGACCGGATCGCGCCCGCCACCAACTCCCGGGCGCCGTCCGCCTTGAGCAGCGCCTTCGTCTCCCGCTTCCAGGCGGTGTCGACCTTGTAGTGGAAGTCCCAGAAGGTGCCGGCCTGCCCGAGGTGCAGCACCAGCGCGGTCAGCTCCGGCGGCAGGCCCGTCACCCGGCTCCGTATGCGCTCCGCCCAGCCGTTGCCGGGGTCCAGCAGGTCGTCCACGTCGTCAGCCATGCCCGTCATCCTGGCAGGCGGCACCGACACCTCCGCTGCCCTGTGGCACGCTGGGCGGCGTGACGGGTGACGGGGGCGGCGCCGGCAGCGCCGAGGAGTTCACGGCGTACCGGCGGCGGATGTTCGGGCTGGCGTACCGCCTGCTCGGGTCCGCGGAGGAGGCCGAGGACGCGGTGCAGGACGCGTACCTGCGGTGGAGCCGCGCGGACCGGGCGGCGATCGAGCAGCCGGGGGCGTGGCTCGCCAAGGTCGTCACCAACCTGTGCGTGAACCGGCTGACGTCGGCCCGCGCGCGGCGCGAACGGTACGTCGGGCCCTGGCTGCCCGAGCCCGTCCTCACCGACGGCGGCGCGCTCGGGCCGCTGGAGTCCGCGGAGCAGCGGGACGCGGTGTCCACCGCGCTGCTGGTGCTGCTGGAGCGGCTGACCCCGACCGAGCGGGCGGTGTACGTGCTGCGCGAGGCGTTCGGCTACAGCCACCGCGACATCGCGGGCGTACTCGCCCTGACCGAGGCCAACTCCCGCCAGGTGTACGGCAGGGCGGTGAAGCGGGTGGCGGCGCGGGAGACCCGGTTCACGCCCGCGGTGGAGCGGCAGCGCGAGCTGGTGGAGTCCTTCGTGACCGCCGCGCGTGAGGGGGACCTCGCCCGGCTCGAACGGCTGCTGGCGGAGGACGTGATCTGGTGGAGCGACGGCGGCGGCAAGGTCAGCGCCGCGCGGCGCCCGATCGTGGGCCGGGTGAAGGTGATGCGCTTCCTGGCGGGCACGGTAGGGAAGCTCGGGGCCGCCCCGGGCGGCGGGCTCGCGGTACGCGTCCTGGAGTCCAACGGCGGCCCGGCGGTGGTGGTATGGGTCGGCGGGCAGCTCTACGGGGTCGTCGGCATGACGATGCGGGGGGACGCCATCGGCGGGGTGTGGTCCGTACTGAACCCGGAGAAGCTGGGCTTCGCGGCCCGGCAGCTCGCCGCCCTGCCCTGACGACGGGGCGTTCCGGGAGCGGTACGGGGGCGGTCCGGGGGCGGCGACGGACGGTCTTCGTCCGGGGCGTTTGGCGACTTCTGTCCCACGTGCCGCAGCGGTCGCCGTGTCAGAATCTCTCTGAGGCCGCGGGCGCCACGCGCCCGTGGGGGGAGGGGAAGCGCATGACGGCGGACACGTCGGAACCCAAGGTCGACAACCCGGTGCGGGAGCAACTGGTCACCCTGAAGGGCGATCTCCAGAAGCAGATGCACGAACTCGAGGGCCTCCTCAAGAAGTCCTCCTCCGATGTGGGCAAGGGCGCCACCTGGGTGGGGCCGACCGCTGACGCCTGGCACACCGAGGCCGAAGGCCGGCGGAAAGACATGCTCGGGCAGCTCAAGAAGCTGATACCGCTGGTCGAGGCGGAGATCGCCAAATGTGACCCAAAGGTGACGCTCAGTCAGGCAAAATCGATGCGTGCCGACCAGGCACGGCAGCAGTAACGGCAGCGGTAGCCGTAGCAGCAACGGCTATGGCAACGGCAACGAGTTGCAGCAGCGCGTAAGGCAGCAGTGACGGTGGGGGGACGGCATGGGGGATCACGGCAGCGGGACACAGACGGGAAGCGGCGGATCGGGCACCTCGCCGGGCAAGGGCGGGACCTCGGGAACGTTCTCGGGGATCGACCCCAAGAAGCTCCCGGGCACGATCAGTTCGCTGCAACACGACGCGAACCGACTCCATGACGCCGCGGCGGGCTTCCTCACCCGGTTCGCCCAGCACGGCATCGACACGCAGCCGCTGAGCCGGCTGGTCACCATCGCCCACTGGGCGTCCGACCAACTGCCCGGGCTCCGCCGCAGGCAGCACCTGGCCGCGGCGCTCAGCGAGTACACACCGAACACCACGATGTTCTTCGTCCCCGACAGCATGATCACCCCGGGCGCCGCGGCCAAGTCCGCCAAGGACGGCAAGGCCCTCGCGAAGCGCTACGAGCAGCAGATCCAGGACCACGGAGGAGCGGTCCCCGAAGACCTCTTCACCGACCTCGCCGCGCACTCGAAGGACGGGGACTTCCTCAACGCCTTCTACAGCGAACTCGGGCCCAAACGGCTCTCGGAGCTGTCCAGTTCGATGGCCGCTGACAGCAACGGCAGCAGCAGCCACTACTCCCAGCTGGTCTACGACCGCGACCTCATATCCCGTACGTTCGGCGCGTACACGCGCATAGCCGCCGAGGGGAAGACCAGCAAGCAGAAGCAGGACTTCTGGAAGGGCTGGTTCGACCGGTTCAACCACCCGGGCCACAACTTCCGCCCCGACTTGCTGATGCCCTTCGTCGACAGCGGCACCTACGACACGGACTTCCTCGTCGCACTCGGCGACCGCACCTTCACCACGGACCGGTCCAAGGCGGTCGACGACCGCATGCCAGGCGCCGGCTTCTCCGACCCCTGGTCGGCCGACCACTACGTCCAGTACTTCGAGGCGCTCAGCAAGGACCCCGAGGCGGCGGGCGAGTTCATGGCCCTGCGACCGGACATCATCGAGAAGGGCCTCTACAGGGGCGGCGGCAATACGACCGCCGACCGTACCGACGCCTTCGTCCTGGCGGTCAGAGCCGGCACCATCGACCTGCGCGCCACCGACACCGCGCTGTCGGACCGCAACACGGCCTGGCTCATCGCCTCCAACGCGTCCCACGACGCGTCCGACGACTCCGAGCTCCATCCGCTGCCGGCGGTCTCGCGGCTGTACTCCGAGATCATCGCCCAGCACTGGGACGACCTCGAGTACGCGATCACCTCGCCCGCGCACGACGGCTTCTGGTCCGGCAACTCATGGGACCCCAAGAAGTACGCGGAGGGGCAGGACCCCGCGCGCAAGGGGATCGAGATCCAGCCGGGCGCCTGGAAGTCCTTCATGGAGGCGGCCATCCGCGAGCCGCACGCCGCGGCGAGCATGAGCGCGTTGTTCGAGGCGAGAATGAAGTCCCTCAACAATGTCGCCGAAAACGCGAAGGTGAAGAAGTCGGACCAGGACGCCGTGCAGTTCTACAGCTTCAAGACCGGATTGCTGGGAAACTTCTACAGCACCGCCTTCACCGACACGGAGAAGGCGCTCCAGGACGAGGCCGACACGTGGGCCGAGGAGATGACCAGTTCACGGATGGCGTTGGTCAATACGGCCTACGCGCTCGCCACCGGCGACTTCGACTCAGCCGTGGACATGGGCAAGGAGAAGGGCCAGGAGTACGCAACGGGCGTCCTGCAAGGCTGGATAGAGAACCTCGTCCGCGCCACGCCCGATAAGGCACCGAAGGACCTTGTCGACGGGATCAAGGGCCTTCAGGACGCGCAGCTGAACACCGATTGGGCCAATACCATCGGTTCGCATGCCGCCTCCCTCGCGGACACCGACGAGACCCTCAAGTCGATCGATCCCGTCACGCTGCAACTGCCCGGTGAGGACAAGGCGCATACGTATACGGGCGACCCGTATGGACGGGGCGGGGGCCCGAAGTACATCGCGGGGTCGGCGACCGACTTCGTCAGTGTGCTGCGGAAGTACGGTACGGAGGACGCCATCGCGAAGATGACGCCGCTCCAACGGGACGCCTACAGCAGGTGGGTCGAGGACCCAGCGGTGGTGGCCCGGTACACCGCCCGGGGCGCCTTCCTCACGCTCCTGGGCAGTCAGACCCCTTCGTGATCAGTGGGTGGCGGGGATGATCTGCCAGGCCAGGACACCGGTCGGGGCGTCGGTGAACTCCTTGGCGAAGAAGAAGCTCTCAAGTTTGTCGCCTGTGAAGGGGAACCGCAGGACGTCGCCGTTGCAATACACGTCCGGCATGATGGCGGGATCAGGAGCGTCCATCTCCCACGAGAACCACACGGCCCCGGTCCCGGCGCAGGCCGCCTCCAGGACGTAGGCGTGGGCGTCCTTGAAGTGGGGTTCCGTCTTCATGGTGCGCATGTTCTTGTTCACGGCCCCCGTCCAGTGCATTTTCACCTCGGACGACTTCGTGAGCTTCGCCTGTGCCTGCTGCCGGAGTTGGGCTTCGCTCCGGGACGGGGTGGACGCCGGTTTGTCCTTGTGGCCGCTGGAGGAGCAGCCGCTCAGCGCCACGGCGATCACGGCGGCGGCGCTCAGCGCCCGCCATCGGCCTCTCGTCACTGCGAGCCCCCAGCCCTGTGTCCGTCGACACCCTCTGACCCTCAACGTATCCCACTTGCCGTACAGGTACTCCGCGTGGCGTTGTCACATCGGCGGGCGGCCGCCGAAGCCCTCTCGGGAAAATAGCCAGACGCCGTCGTGATCAGTGGGTGGCGGGGATGATCTGCCAGGTCAGGACACCGGTCGGGGGGTCGGTGGTCTCCTTGACGAAGAGGAACATTTCGAGGTCGTTGCCCGTGAAGGGGAACCGCAGGACGGTGCCGTCGCACAGTATCTCCGGCCAGAGGTTGGGGCCGGGGGAGATGGGGGACGCAGTCTCCCATGAGAGCCACACGGTCCCGGTCCCGGCGCAGGCTGCCTCCAGGACGTAGGCGTGGGTGTCCTTGAAGTGGGGCTTCTTCTCGATGATCCCCATGTTCTTGTTCATGGTGCCGGTCCAGTGCATTTTCACCTGGGACGACTTCGTGAGATTCGCCTGTGCCTGCTGCCGGAGTTCGGCTTCGCGGCGGGCTGACATGGGCGCCGGTTTGTCCTTGTGGCCGCCGGAGGAGCAGCCGCTCAGCGCCACGGCGATCGCGGCGGCGGCGCTCAGCGCCCGCCATCGGCCTCTCGTCACTGCGAGCCCCCCAGCCCTGTGCGCTTCGGTACCTCTCAGGTCCTCAACGTATCCCACCTGCCCCACGGGTACTCCTGGGATGCCTGAGCCGCAGGTGCCGGGGCGAGCGGCTTTCCGGGTGCGGATCGGGGCCGCGTCGCGTGGCGTTGTCACATCGGGGGGCGGCCGCCGGTTCCCTCTGGGTGAAGGGTGCTCCACGAGGGGGCGCCCGGTGGCGCGAGGACGGTGGACGCGATGGTGGCGGGGTCGACACTGGTGACCGGGGGGACCGGGACGTTGGGGCGGCTGGTGGTGGAGCGGCTGCGGGCGGGCGGGGCCGACGTACGGGTGCTGAGTCGGCGGTCGCCGGCGCCGTACGGGGTCGACCTGCGGGTGGGGAAGGGGCTCGACGCGGCCCTGGAGGGTGTCGGCACCGTGGTGCACTGCGCGTCCAACCCGAGGGGCGGTGACGAGGACGCGGCGCGGCATCTGCTGGCCGCCTGCCGGGAGGCGGGGGTGGGGCACCTGGTGTACATCTCGATCGTCGGGGTGGACGAGGTGCCGTACGGGTACTACCGCAGCAAGTTCGCGGTCGAGCGGCTGATCGAGGAGTCCGGGGTCGGCTACACCGTGCTGCGGGCCACGCAGTTCCACGACCTGGTGGTGCGGGTGCTCGCCGTCCTTGCGAAGGTGCCCGTCATGCTGCTTCCCGCAGGGCTGAGCGACCAGCCGGTCGACGCGGGCGAGGTCGCCGACCGGCTCGCCGTCCTCGCCGGGGGCCCTCCCGCCGGACGGGTACCCGACTTCGGGGGGCCCGAGGTGCTGTCCTTCCGCGACCTCGCCCGGACCTACCTCCAGTCCACCGGGCAACGCCGCGCCCTCCTCGACGTCCCCCTCTTCGGGCGGACCTACCGCGCTTTCCGGCAGGGCGGCCACCTCGCGCCCGACGCCCGCCCCGGCCAGCGCACCTTCGCCCAGTTCCTTGCCGCACACCGCCCGTGAGGGCCGCGCGGCTCCGCCGCGCGGCCGGCCACCCACGTCCGGCTGGACGCCTCTCCTTCACCTCGCGGCAAACCCGCTGCGGCATACTGTCGACCGCAAGTGCCGGGCGGCAATACGGTCCGAACGCCCCGAAACACCCGCGAGGTTGACGACGTGCACACACACGGCAAGAGCCAGCAGAACGAGCAGCGAACCGCCGCCGCGCCGACCCCCGGCAAGCGCGGCACCGCGGCTCCCGGGCTGCCGCAGCACCTCTTCGGCCCGCGCGGCATCGGCGCGTTGCAGGGCACGGCCGGAAACGCCGCCGTCGTCCAGTTGCTGAGTGCTTCCGCCGGGGCGGCCCAGGAGGCCCACGAGCACGGCGCCGGCTGCGGGCACGAGCAGGACGCGCCGCCGGTGCAGCGCTCGGCCGTACCCGACGTCCTGCGCTCCAGCGGCCGGCCCCTGGACGCCCCGACCCGCACCGACATGGAAGCGCGGCTCGGGGCGGACTTCGGGGACGTCCGCATCCATGACGACAGCAGGGCGCAGGCGTCGGCGGCCGAGATCGGCGCCCGCGCGTACACCTCCGGGAACAACGTGGTGATCGGCGCGGGCGGCGGTGACCGGCACACGCTCGCACACGAGTTGACGCACGTGGTGCAGCAGCGGCAGGGGCCGGTCGCCGGGACCGACAACGGGCAGGGGCTGAAGGTCTCGGACCCGGGGGACCGGTTCGAGCGGGAGGCGGAGGCGAACGCGGCGCGGGCGCTGGCCGGACCGGCGCCGGAGGTCCAACGGGCGGCCGAGCCCGGGGAGTCGGCTGCTTCCGTCGAGTCGGGCGCCTCCGCGCGGACGGGGGTGCAGACGGCGGTGCAGCGCTTCCTCGACCCCGCCGTCGCGCAGTCCGATGCCGAGCAGGCGCGTACGTACATCCACGAGCACGCGCGGCAGATCATCGGCGCCTACACCAAGACCGCGCGCGAGGAGAGCTACAACCCCGACCTGAGCACGCAGGAGGCCCTGAAGGAGGTCTCCGGGCTGGAGGGCGACGAGTGGAAGGCCGTCGGCCGTGAACTTGCCCGCGCCGCGGGCGGCGGCCAGGTCGGCGCGGGGCTCGCACCGCAGCGGCTCAGGACCATGGTCGAGATCCTCAACCGGATCGAGCAGCGGAACCAGACCCACACCACGGCACGCGCGGACACCGAGACGCTCAAGTTCGGCACCGAGTTCACCTTCACCGACCCGAAGCTGCGCGAGCTGGTGCCCCCGGACGGCGACGAGAAGGAGCATCTGAAGAAGGAACGCAAGCCGGCCCGCGACTACGCCTACGGTGTCATCGACAACTGGACGGGCCGGGTCCTGGCCAGGAAGACCCCCGGGGTCCGGGTGGCGGCGAGCGCGGTCAGCAGCGGCGTCAAGGCCCCGGGCAAGGCCGTACGGTTCACGTACACCAGGGGCGACGAGGTCGTCTTCCACTGGACGCTGGACGTCGACAACTCCTGCCTGGAGACCCAGACCATGCCGTCGACGGGCGGCCACCTCAACAGCGCGGACGTCTCGCAGATCATCCAGCACGACATCTTCGGCGTGGCCAGGTCGCTGCGACTGGAGACGGACGTCACGGTGCGCGGCGGCAGCGGCCACATCTCGGTGGACGTGGCGACGGCCTTCGGCGGCAGCGTCACGCTCTTCCTGCGCACGGTCGAGGACCTCCAGAAGAAGTCGGCGGAGTGGATCAACTCCTTCCACGAGTACCCCAAGGAGGGGTACGACATGGTGAACTCGCCCTGGCTGTCGGACCTGGCGTTCAAGCCGAACGCGGCACAGGGGGCCGCGAACCCGTTGCAGGGCCTCCAGACGCTGGTCTCCGAGCTGATCGCCGAGGCGCAGGAGGGCAGGCTGAACATCGCGGGTGCCGCCCAGCGCCTCCAGCAGTTCGACGCCCGCCTGACCAACCCGGCGGCCGCCAACGATCCGCGCGGCGCGCACATCCTGTCCGAGATGAGCCACTACCAGGCCATCAACACCGAGCACGCGGGCGCGGAGGGGTCGGCCGCGCGGCTCGAACTGCGGGATGTGCCGGCGCAGACCGGGCTGGAGCGGCTGAACGCGGACCTCGAGCGGATCAAGGCTGTGGTGATGCGGGTGCGGACGGCGGTGCGCGGGTAGCGCCTGGCGGCCACGCGGTGTGCCGGGCCGGCGTGCCGGGCCGGCTTTTCGGCGGGCGGGACCCCTCCCGGGTGAGGTGCGGACGATGGGGGTGGGTCAACGCCGTTGGCCGGGAGGCGGGTCGAGGGGGTCGTCCGGATGTCGTGGGAGCCGCAGGAACGGGGGAAGCGGGACCCGTGGGCGGTGGGGGTGGCCAACGCCTCCCTGGTGGGCGCGGGTTACCTGATGCTGGGGCGCCGCGGGTGGGCCGTACTGAGCTGGGCCGTGACCGTGGCGCTGCTGATCGTCCTGGGCACCGCGCAGCGGACCGTGCGGTGCGAGTGGGCCTTCGCGGTGTGGTGGGCCGTGGTGGTCGTGCACGGATGGCACCTGGCGGGTGGGCGGTGGAAGTGGCCGAGCGGCGCGAACTGGCGGGAGCAGTACGGCCGTTTCGCGGCGGGGTGGCGGCTGGACCGTGTCCGTACCCAGCGGTGTGTGGCGCTCGGGGTCGCCGTACCCGTCCTGGCTGCCGTCGTCCTGCTGCGGGTGGACGCCGCGCACGCGGAGGGCACGGTGGCCGCTGCCCGCCGCAGCGGCGACTGTACGAAGGCGGTGCACGCGCAGCACTCCGTGTGGTTCGGCCCCCGCCTGGCGGACTCCCCGGGGACGCGGCGCGGTGAGCGGACCGCCGCGGCCTGCCGGCGGCTCGCCGTCGCCGCCGCCGACCTGCGCGACGGGCTCGGCGGCGACACGGAGGCCCTCGCGGCCGGGTTCGACGCGATGTCCGCCGTCCTCGCGGACGGCCCGGGCAACGAGGCGATCGTCTCCACCGTGCTCGACGGCTTCCTCGACGGCATCCCCACGGCGAATCCGTGCCGCACCGCCGTCGTCACGGACTGGCTGCGCGCCCGCAAGGCCGACGGCAGCACCCTCGACCGTGCTTCCGCCGTCGTTCCGAGGACGGCGCCCGCCGCGCTCCTGGGGTGCGCGAACAACCTCATGGCCGGGAAGAGCTGGACGAAGGCGAAAGCGCGGTACCAGCAAGTGCTGGACCAGTACCCGCACGACGCGAAAGCAGCCGCCGCCAAGTCGGGTGCGCACAAAGCGGAATTGGCGATCGAGTTGGGCAACGTCACGCGACTGCTCGACACCTACGGTGACACCCAGCCCACCTACTGCACCGCGCCCGCCCGTTACAGCGGCGCGCCCGCCCGGCACAAAGGCGTCAACAAAGCGCTCTTCTTCGGGAATTCCACCTACACCGACAAGCTGCCCACCGGTTGGAGCGCTACCGACGCCTCCGACGCCACCCTCGTCGTCTGCGCCTCCGACGACAAAGACGGCCCCTCCGTCCAGACCTGCCCCTACAAAGGCGGCCTTTACACCACCTTCCCCGAAGAGGTCACCTTCCACAGGATCGCCATCCCCGTGAAGGTCTACGAACTGCGCACCGGCCGCCTCGTCTCCCACCGCACCCTCGAGATCGACGGCAAGAGCTGCCCTTCGACCCTCGAGTACACCACCTGGGAGAACATCGACACCGGTCCCTCCTCCGACCAGTACGTCATCCCCACCACCTCCGACATCCGCGCCGCCTTCCACCCCCTGGTCACCCGCTGACCGTTCCCCGCGCCCCATGTGCTGCGGGGCGCGGGGCAGGTGGCAGGTGGATGGCAGGGTCAGTTGCCGATGCGGGGGAGGTTGGCGAGGGGGCCCGGGAGGGGGGTGGCGGTCTGCTGGGCGCGGATCAGGGCGAGGACGGCGCCGACGCCCGCGAGGACGAGGCTGAGCCAGAAGCTGAAGGCGTGGCCGCCGGCGGGCCCGAAGTCGGAGTGCGCGAAGATCGCGATCAGGTAGAGCACGAAGCCGACCCCGAACCCGAGGAACGTGAGGGCCCGGGCGGGCAGCGGGAGTTGGACGTTCGGCACGAAGAGGGTGACCGCGAGGGCGGCGGCACCCAGCACCGTGAGGACCATCGCGAGCCACGCTATGAACAGCCCGTGGCCGAAGTGCCAGGCACTCCAGCTCACGCTGCCGAGGTGCACACCGTAGGCGCCGAAATCCCACGAGTAGTAGTCGAAGAACGAGAAGACGAGGACGACGAAGCCGATTCCGAGAATCGCCCAGTCGAACCTGTCCACCGAAGAGGGGTCGAACGAACCCCCGGACGGCCCGCCCGCGTTCGGCGGTTTCTGCGGCGAGCCGGGGGGCGGCGGCGCGTCGTACGTCATGATCTCTTGTCTCCTTGGTGACGTGCTTCGACGAAGAACTACGGGCGGCTGACACTAGCGGTCCGCAGGGCCGTTGGGCAGGGAATCCCGGCGGAGTGGGCCGGGTGGTTCCAACTGGTCGTACGGGTACGGAAGAAACGCCTGGGGCACGGGGGAGGTTTATGGCCAGGGGGATTCGGGATGCGGCCCGGAAAAGCGGTCTGACGATTCCCGGGCGGGTTCAAATGACCGTAAAGTCGGCGTAATTGACTGGTCGAGGCCGTTCGGGCAGGGGCGGCGGAGCGGGCGGGGGTCCGCTAGGTTCGGCGTACCAGGGGACGGGTCCGGCAGCCGAGAGGATCGTGGGGCGGGATATGACAGACCACCAAGGGCAACCAGAGCAGGGCACTTCGGGCGCCGGCGAGCCCGAGGACGCCATACCGGGCGCGGGCTCCCCACGGGTCCGCCTGCCCGACCCGGTGGCGATCCTCACCGACCCGGAGCTGGTCCTGGACCTCCCCGGCGCGATGGAACTCGCCCGCGCCTACCTGGACGTCGACGCCCTGGAGCACGCCGCCGCGGTCTCCGTACGGGCCGGCGGCTCGGGCGACTTCGACGTCCGCGCCGCCGGCGGCCTGATCGCCGCCCTGATCGAACTGGCCGAGGGCAACCCGAAGAAGGCGCTCAAGACCCTGAAGCCGCTGAACGGGTTCTCCGACATGGACGTCGCCGCCGAGGTCTTCCTGCTCACCGGCATGGCGATGGAAGCCCGCGGCAAGTGGGCGGACGCCGACGCGAACTACAGGATGGCGATGGGCCTGCCGCAGGCGGTCACCGCGGGCCTGGCCGCACTCCACCTCGGCCGGATCGCCGTCACCGCCGGCCGCCTCGACGACGCGGGCGCGATGTTCGACGCCGCCGTGGGCTGCGGCGTGGCCCACGTCACCGGCTCCGTCCACCTCGAACTCGCCCTCTTCCACGACCGGGCGGGCAACCACGAGGACGCCGTCCAGCACTACCGCCTCGCGGTCACCAGCCCGTACGAGAAGACGTCCCTGCACGCCGCGTTCAACCTCGCCGGGCTGCTGCGCGACGTCGGCGGCACCCCCGAGCACCTGGAGGAGGCACGGCACTACCTGGAGCAGGTACGCGGCACCGGGCACCCCTCGTACGCGCCGAAAGCCGCGATCGACCTTGCCGTGGGGCTCCTCGAGGAGGGGCACGGAGACGCGGCGGTGCCGCTGCTGGAGGAGGGCGCCGCGGCCGCCGACCCGACGACCGCCGCCCTGGCCCACCTCCACCTCGGGCTCCTGCTGGTGGACGCCGCCACGGCCGAGGCGCACCTGCGGATCGCCCAGAAGACGGGGACCGGGCAGGTGAAGACCCGCGCCGCGGAGGCGCTACGGCTGCGCCGGGGCCGGTGACGTGAGGCCGACGTGGCGCCGGTGACGGGCGAGCCGGCCCGCCGGGGGCGCCGCCCGGGCGCCGCGGACACCCGCGGCACCATCCTCGCCGCCGCCCGCCGGCTCTTCCTCGAACACGGCTACCAGTCCGTGACGATGCGGGCCATCGCCGAGGACGCCGGCGTCGACGCCGCCCTGATCAGCTACTACTTCGGCTCCAAACGCGGCCTGTTCGGCGCCTCGATGGCCCTGGTGGCGAACCCGGCGGAAGTGCTGGTGCGGGTGCTGGAGGGCGATCCGGCGACGCTGAGCCACCGGGCCCTGCGCGCCATGCTCGCCATCTGGGACGCCGAGGCGACCGGCCCGGCGCTGGTCGCGATGGTCCGCAACGTGATGACCGAGGACCCGTTCGCCGTGCTCGTGCGGGAGATGCTGGCGCGCGAGGTGGTCGACAAGCTGGCCGACCACCTCGGCGGGCCGCACGCCCGCGCCCGCGCGATGGCCTTCTGCTCGCAGATCGCGGGCATCATCATGACGCGCTACCTGCTGGTGATCGAGCCGATGGCGTCGATGCCGGTCGAGGACGTCGTACGGCACTGCGGCCCCGCGCTGCGGCTCGCCCTGCACGGCCCGCCCGCCGCCCGGCCCGGAATTCATCGGGAAGGGCCGATCCGGCGGCCGGAGCGGAAAACGTCCCAGTAGCGGCGGGGCACCGAATTCATCGGCGTGGCGCGCGCCTGGAGCCGCGGTGGACCGTGGGCGGAAAGCCGACGGAATCCCGTGATTCCCCTACGAGGAGGGCTCCCATGCGCACCGCGGACTCGCGAAGCGGCACCCCGCCCGCCACCCCAGCCGCCACCCGAGCACCCGGCCCGGCCGCCCCGGCCCACCCGGACGCCGGCCCCGCAACCGCCCCGGCCACCCCCGGCATCCGCCACGGCGCCGTCCTGTTCGTCACCTGCCTGGCCCTGGCCGCGGCCGTCTCCGCCATGGCCTCGCTGAACGTCGCCCTGCCGAGCCTCGCCCGCGAGACCCACGCCAGCCAGACCCAGCTGTCCTGGATCGTGGACGCCTACAGCCTCGCCTTCGCCGCACTGCTGCTGCCCGCGGGCGCGTTGGGCGACCGGTACGGCAGACGCCGGGCGCTGCTGGCCGGACTCGCGGTCTTCGCGGCCGGCTCCACCCTCGCGATGCTCACCACCGGCATCGACCGACTCATCGCGCTGCGCGGCCTGTTGGGCGTCGGCGCGGCCCTGGTGATGCCCGCGACGCTGTCCACCATCACCACCACCTTCCCGCGCGAGCAGCGCACCCGGGCGGTGAGCGCCTGGACCGCGGTCGCCGGGGGCAGCGCGGTCGTCGGGCTGCTCACCTCGGGTCTGCTGCTCCATGTGTGGTCCTGGCGCGCGGTGTTCGGGCTCAACGTGGTCCTCGCCGTGGTCGCGCTGGCCGGCACGCTGGTGTTCGTCCCGGAGTCGGCGGAGGCGGACCGGCCCCGACTCGACGTCGGGGGCGCGCTGTTGGCGGTCGCCGGGCTGCTCGCCCTGGTGTACTCGGTGATCGAGGCGCCCACCCGCGGCTGGGCCGACCCGCTGACCCTCGGCGGGATCGGCGCGGGCGGGCTGCTGCTCGCCGCGTTCGTCGGGTACGAACTGCGCCGCGCCCACCCGCTGCTGGACCCCAGGCTGTTCCGCAACCGGCGGTTCGCGGCCGGCTCGGCCTCGATCACGCTCCAGTTCTTCGTCTTCTTCGGCTTCATCTTCGTGGCCATGCAGTATCTGCAACTGGTGCGCGGCGACAGCCCGTTGACGGCCGCGGTGAGCGTGCTGCCGATGGCCGCGGTCCTGGTGCCCGCCACCCGGCTGACCCCGCGGCTGGTGGACCGGCTCGGCGTCAGGCGGCCGTGGGTGACCGGACTGGTGCTGGTGGCCGCCGCGATGGCGGTGCTCTCCCGGCTGGACACCGGCAGTTCCTACGGGCTGGTGCTCGCCGGACTGCTCCTGCTCGGCCTCGGCACCGGGCTGGCGATGACCCCGGCGACCACCGAGATCACCGACGCCCTGCCGCGGGCCCTCCAGAACGTCGGCTCGGCCATGAACGACCTGTCCCGCGAACTGGGCGGCGCCCTCGGCATCGCGGTGCTCGGCAGCCTGCTCGGCGCGGGCTACCGCGCCCACCTCCACCTGCCGCCCGACCTGCCGCCCCGTGCGGCCGGCGCGGCCCGCTCCTCCCTGGCCGGCGCGAGCCTGCTCGGCGACCCCGTCGCCGCCCACGCCCGCCACGCCTTCGTCGCGGCCCTGCACCAGACCCTGCTGGCCGGCGCGGGCGTCTGCCTCCTCGCCGCCCTCACCGTGGCCGTCCTCCTGCGCGGCGCCCCGGCCCCCGACCCGGACGACTCCTGAGGCCGTACCGCTGCGGGGGAGCAGGAGGGACCCCCAGCGGACACAGTGCGGGCCCGCGGCCGGGGACGGCGGCGGGCCCGACGTACTGCGGGGCAGCGGGACTCAGTGGCCGCCCTGCTCCTTGAGACGGCGGAAGGACTCCTCGATCTCGGCCTCGGCCTCGGCGCGGGTCACCCAGTTGGCGCCCTCGACGGACTTGCCGGGCTCCAGGTCCTTGTAGACCTCGAAGAAGTGCTGGATCTCCAGGCGGTCGAACTCCGAGACGTGGTGGATGTCGCGCAGGTGCTCCACCCGCGGGTCGGACGCCGGCACGCACAGCACCTTGTCGTCGCCGCCGGCCTCGTCGGTCATCCGGAACATGCCGATCGCGCGGCAGGTGATCAGGCACCCCGGGAACGTCGGCTCGTCCAGGATGACCAGCGCGTCCAGCGGGTCGCCGTCCTGGCCGAGGGTGTTCTCGATGAAGCCGTAGTCCGCCGGGTAGCTCGTGGACGTGAAGAGCCTGCGGTCCAGGCGGATACGACCCGTCTCGTGGTCCACCTCGTACTTGTTGCGGGAACCCTTCGGGATCTCGATCGTGACGTCGAACTCCACGCCCTACTCCTCAATGATCAGCACACAGTGTGGGTGGTTAAGTGTCTCCCACGGATCGGGGTGGTCGCGAAAGGGGCTGGTCGGCTGTGCCGCTCGGCAGGACGTGGCAGGTCGTGGCGGTATCCGCCGGGATAGGCGCGGTGGTCGCCGCGGGGACCGCGGCCGCGGCCGGGCCGTGGCAGGGCGGCCAGCGCACCGCGGAACGGCGGTTCGCCGCGGCGCGGGACGCCGGGGACCACGGGAGCGTCGGGAGCACCGGGGCGACGGCCGCCGGGAACGGGAAGGCGGCGACCGGTGCGGCCGGGGGCCGCCTGCCGTCGCTGGTGCCCTCCACCCTGCCGTCCGCCGCGCCCGTCCTGGCACCCGCGGGCGCCTCCGCGAGCGCGCTCCCCGCGGGCACCGCCACCGCGCTCGCCGCGAAGCTCGATCCGCTGCTGACCGCCGACGGCATGGGCCCGGTCCGTACCGGCGCCGTCATCGACGTCGGCAGCGGAACGGTGCTCTACGACCACGACGACTCCACCGCGACCACCCCCGCGTCCACCACCAAGCTCGCCACCGCCACCGCCGCGCTGGGCCTGCTCGGCCCGGAGAAACGACTCACCACGCGGGTCGTGCTCGACGCGAAGGGCGAGGTGGTGCTCGTCGGCGGCGGCGACCCCACGCTCACCCTCGGGCAGCTCGCGACGGACACCGCGAAGGCGCTGAAGGCCGACGGGCGGACGAGGATCGCCCTCGGCTACGACACGTCGCTGTACAGCGGGCCCTCGCTGCACCCGATCGGCCACAACGAGAACCTCGCGCCGGTCACCGCCCTCATGGACAACGAGGGGCGGCTCGACGGCAGCAGCAGCGGGCCCGCGCAGCGGGCGTGGGACCCCGCGGCCGGCGCGGCGAGCGCCTTCGCGCAGCTGCTCGGCAAGCAGGGGATCACCGTCACCGGCGTCTCGCACGCCCGCGGCGGGCACGGCGGCAGCGTCGACGGGACCACGCTCGCCACGCACGCCTCCGCGCCGCTCTCCGACCTCGTCGAGCGGATGCTCACCAACAGCGACAACGACCTCGCGGAGGCGCTGGCCCGCCAGGTGGCCCTCGCCGGCGGGCAGCCGGCGAGCTTCGCCGGCGGCGCCGCCGCGATCAAGGCCGCGCTCACGCGGTACGGGGTCGCGCTGCCGGGCGCGTCCTTCCACGACGGCAGCGGGCTCGACCACGCCGACCGGGTCGCGCCGGTCACCCTCGCGCGGCTGCTGGCGCTCGCGGCGAGCCCCGCCCACCCCGAGCTGCGGTCCGTCCTGACCGGGCTGCCCGTCGCCGGGTTCACCGGGACGCTGGCCGGGCGCTTCGACGGGTCCGGGTCGGCCGCCGCCGGGCTCGTCCACGCGAAGACCGGGACGCTCACCGGGACCAACACCATCGCCGGGACCGTCGTCACCTCCGGCGGGCGGCTCCTCGCGTTCTCCTTCATGACCCAGGGCGGCACCGACCCCGTCGCCACCGAATCCGCGCTCGACGCCCTCGCGACGGCCGTCGCCACCAGCTGACCCACCGGGCCGCCGGCCGGTCGCGACCCCACCCGCCGGCGGGCACGCACCGCAAGGGGCAGCCACCGGGGGCGGAGGGGACGTACGGTGAGGGCATGACGAGCATCGGTGGAAGCGAGATGGTCGACTGGAACCTCGCCGTGGCGACCGCGCAGCGGCTGACCCGGCCGGGCCCGGAGGTCAGCCGGGACGAGGCACGGGAGATCGTCGCGGAGCTCCGTACGCACGCGGAGGCGTCGGAAGCGCACGTGAGCGCCTTCACGCGGATGTACGGCGACGAGGGCCCGCGCCCGCACGGCACCCCCGTACTGATCGTGGACCGGCCCGGCTGGGTCCGCGCCAATGTCGCCGGCTTCCGGGAGGTCCTCAAGCCGCTGCTCGGCAAGATGCAGGCCCGCCGCCCCGGCGGCGCGGGCGGCGTCGTACTGGGCACGGTGGGCGGGAAGGTCACCGGCGTGGAGGTCGGGATGCTGCTCAGCTTCCTGTCCTCCCGGGTCCTCGGCCAGTACGAGACGTTCGCCCCGGCCTCGCGCGACCTGCCCGCGGGACCGGTGAAGCCGGGCCCGGGCGAGTCCCGCGCCGGCCGCCTCCTGCTGGTCGCCCCGAACATCGTGCACGTCGAACGCGAACTGGACGTCGACCCGCACGACTTCCGGCTGTGGGTGTGCCTGCACGAGGAGACCCACCGCACCCAGTTCTCCGCCGTGCCGTGGCTGCGCGACCACATCGAGGGCGAGATCCAGTCGTTCCTGGGCGAGACCGAACTCGACGCGTCCACCGTGGTCGAACGCGTCCGGCAGGCGATCCAGGCCGTCGGCGGCGGCAAGGACCGGGACGACCGCGAGGGCGGCGACGACGCGGCCGACGGCGCCGCCGACGACGGCCGCAGCATCGTCGACCTGGTGCAGACCCCGGCGCAGCGGGAGATCCTGACCCGGCTGACAGCCGTGATGTCCCTGCTGGAGGGCCACGCCGACTTCGTGATGGACGGCGTCGGCCCCGACGTGGTGCCCAGCGTGGCGGAGATCCGCGAGAAGTTCGGGCAGCGCCGGGCCAGCGGCGCCGGGCGCCTCGACCAGGCGCTGCGCCGGCTGCTGGGCCTGGACGCGAAGCTGCGCCAGTACCGCGACGGCGAGCGGTTCGTGCGCGGCGTGGTCAAGGAGGTCGGCATGGACGGCTTCAACCGGGTGTGGACCTCGCCCAACACGCTGCCCACGAAGGCGGAGATCGCCAAACCCGCGGAGTGGGTGGCGCGGGTGCACGGCCGCCCCGGAGCGTGACGGAGCGGTACGGTGCCGGCGGGACGGTACCCCGACCGGGGCGTGCGGGCGCGTCCGGACCCGCACGAGCCCCGGGCGCGCCCCCGCGAGCCCCGGCGGCGGGCACCGGTACGCACCACCCGCACCACCCGTACCTCCTGCGCGGCCGCCCGCTGAGCGGTTCGACCGCCTGTTTTGCTCCTGGTTCACCCGTCCGGGGGACCACTGGCGCGGGCTGCCGCGTGCGATGCTCGGGTTATGCCCGGGCTTCTGTCACCATCTGAATACCCTGCGTCAACCCAAGTCGCAGCGGTGTTCGTCCTGCCCGCCCACCCCAGCCTCCCCAGGAGGGAACCGGACATGGGACCCCACCCCACGGTCGCGGCGATACGCCTGGCGGTCCGCCGCGTCCTGCACGACGTGCTCGCAGCCTCCGCCGACGCCTCGCCCGCGCCGTCCCCCGCCGGCGCGGCCGCCGCCGGCCCGCTCGTACTCGCCGCGTGCAGCGGCGGCGCCGACTCGATGGCGCTGGCCGCCGCCCTCGCCTTCGAAGCACCCCGGCTCGGCGTGCGCGCCGGTGCGGTCACCGTCGACCACGGCCTGCAGAGCGGCTCGGCCCGCCGCGCCCAGGAGGTCGTGGAGCGGCTGCGCGCCCTCGGCCTCGACCCGGTCGAGGCGGTCCGCGTGACCGTCGGCCGGCAGTCCGTCGCGCCCGCGCACGGCGGCAGCTACACCGGCACCGCGAGCACCAGTGCGGCGGGCACCGGCACAGCGGGCACCGGCACCGCGAGCACCAGCACCGCCGCCACCGGCCGCCGGGTCGGCCCCGAGGCCGCCGCGCGCGACGCGCGCTACGCGGCACTGGACGCCGTCGCCGAGCGCCGCGGCGCCGCCGCGGTGCTGCTCGGCCACACCCGCGACGACCAGGCCGAGACGGTTCTGCTGGGCCTGGCCCGCGGCTCCGGCACCCGCTCGCTGTCCGGCATGGCCGCGGTCTCCGGCACCGGCGGCCGCTACCGCCGCCCCTTCCTGCTGCTCGACCGCGACACCGTACGGCAGGGCTGCCTCGCCCAGGGCATCACCGTGTGGGAGGACCCGCACAACCACGACCCCGCCTACACCCGCTCCCGGGTCCGGCACGAAGCGCTGCCGGTGCTGGAGAAGTCGCTCGGCAAGGGCGTCGTCCAGGCCCTGGCCCGCACCGCCCAGCTCTCCCGCGACGACGCCGACGCCCTGGACCAGTGGGCCGCCGACGCGCAGGCCGACGCCGCCGGCGACGACGGCAGCCTCGACGTGGCCCGGCTGCACGTCCTGCCCGCGGCCGTCCGGCGCCGGGTGCTGCGCCGCGCCGCGGTCGCCGCCGGCTCGCCGCCCGGCTTCCTCTTCGCCCGGCACATCGAGGAGGTGGACCGCCTGGTGACGGGGTGGCGCGGTCAGAAAGCGCTCAACCTGCCGGGCGGCGTCGCCGTCCGGAGGGCGGATGGCAGACTGGTGTTCTCGCCGTCGTAGAGCCGCAGACCTGAGGACGTACCGCGTAGTGAACGAGACCGACATGGGCGCCGACCTTGAGAAGGTGCTCATCGCCAAGGCAGACATCGACGCGAAGCTCCAGGAGCTGGCCGCCGAGATCGACCGGGACTACGCGGGCAAGGACCTGCTGATCGTCGGCGTCCTCAAGGGCGCCGTGATGGTGATGGCCGACCTGGCCAGGGCCCTGTCCAGCAACGTGACGATGGACTGGATGGCGGTGTCCTCCTACGGCGCCGGCACCAAGTCCTCCGGCGTGGTGCGCATCCTCAAGGACCTGGACACCGACATCGCCGGCCGGCACGTCCTGATCGTCGAGGACATCATCGACTCCGGGCTGACGCTGTCCTGGCTGATCAGCAACCTCGGCTCGCGCGGCCCGGCCTCCCTGGAGGTCTGCACGCTGCTGCGCAAGCCCGAGGCGGCGAAGGTGCGTATCGATGTCAAATACACTGGCTTCGACATCCCCAACGAGTTCGTGGTCGGCTACGGCCTGGACTACTCCGAGAAGTACCGCAACCTGCCGTTCGTCGGCACCCTCGCACCGCACGTCTACGGCGGCTGAGGCGCGCTGAGACCACCCTCACGGCGGCCCGGGGAACCACTGCCGGTTTCCCGCCGTTGGAGCAGGGGAAAGCCGGATTGTTAACGGTCGGTGGCAACCTCGGGTGACAATGCTGGGGTACCGTCCGAAGGATCGGGACATACACCGGATGCACACGCCGCCCACCAGCGGCGGTGCCTCACTGCGGCAGGAGGGACGGGGCGGTCACGCCCCGCATGGATGGACGTGAAGCGCTATTTCCGTGGGCCGGTCATGTGGATCGTGCTGGCTGTCCTTGCCGTGGTCGTGTTGATGGAAGTCGTCGGTTCCGGCGGCGGCTACAAGACGGTCGACACCGGCCAGGTACTGCACGCGATCAACACCAACCACGCCAGTTCCGCACAGCTGACCACCGGAGACGACAACTCCATCAAGGTCCAGCTCAAGGACGGCTACAAGATCAAGGGCAGCTCGAAGGTCCGCGCCAGCTACATCGGCAACCAGGGCTCTTCGATCGCCGCGAACCTGCAGAAGATCCAGGACGGACAGGTCAAGGGCGTCGCCCTGCCCGACGGCTACACCGTCTCGCCGTCCAAGCAGAACGCCTTCGTCAGCATCCTGCTGTCGCTGCTGCCCTTCGTCCTGATCGTGGTGGTCTTCCTCTTCCTGATGAACCAGATGCAGGGCGGCGGTTCGCGCGTCATGCAGTTCGGGAAGTCCAAGGCCAAACTGATCACCAAGGACACCCCCAAGACCACCTTCGCCGACGTCGCGGGCTGCGACGAGGCGGTGGAAGAGCTCCAGGAGATCAAGGAGTTCCTCCAGGAGCCGGCGAAGTTCCAGGCCGTCGGCGCCAAGATCCCCAAGGGCGTGCTGCTCTACGGCCGCCCCGGCACCGGCAAGACGCTGCTGGCGCGGGCCGTGGCCGGCGAGGCGGGCGTGCCGTTCTACTCGATCTCCGGCTCCGACTTCGTCGAGATGTTCGTCGGCGTCGGCGCCTCCCGGGTCCGCGACCTGTTCGAGCAGGCCAAGGCGAACGCCCCGGCGATCGTCTTCGTCGACGAGATCGACGCCGTCGGCCGGCACCGCGGCGCGGGCCTCGGCGGCGGCCACGACGAGCGCGAGCAGACCCTCAACCAGCTGCTCGTCGAGATGGACGGCTTCGACGTCAAGGGCGGCGTGATCCTCATCGCCGCGACGAACCGGCCCGACATCCTCGACCCGGCGCTGCTGCGCCCGGGCCGCTTCGACCGCCAGATCGCGGTGGACCCGCCGGACCTCAACGGCCGGCTGGAGATCCTCACCGTGCACCAGAAGGGCAAGCCGATCGCGCCGGACGTCGACCTCATGGCCGTCGCCCGCCGCACCCCCGGCTTCACCGGTGCCGACCTGAGCAACGTCCTCAACGAGGCGGCGCTGCTCACCGCGCGCAGCGACAAGAAGGTGATCGACAACAGCGTGCTGGACGAGGCCATCGACCGTGTCGTGGCCGGCCCCCAGAAGCGCACCCGGATCATGTCGGACAAGGAGAAGAAGACCACCGCGTACCACGAGGGCGGCCACGCCCTGGTCGCGGCGGCCTCGCCGAGCTCCGACCCGGTCCACAAGATCACCATCCTGTCCCGCGGCCGCGCCCTCGGCTACACGATGGTGCTGCCCGACGAGGACAAGTACTCCACGTCGCGCAACGAGATGCTCGACCAGCTCGCCTACATGATGGGCGGCCGGGCGGCCGAGGAACTGGTCTTCCACGACCCGACCACCGGCGCCTCGGACGACATCGACAAGGCCACCAACACCGCCCGCGCCATGGTCACGCAGTACGGCATGACCGAGCGGCTCGGCGCGATCAAGTTCGGCAGCAGTGACTCCGAGCCGTTCCTCGGCCGTGAGATGGGCCACCAGCGCGACTACTCGGAAGAGGTCGCGGGGCTCGTCGACGAAGAGGTCAAGAAGCTGATCGAGACGGCGCACAACGAGGCGTGGGAGATCCTCGTCGAGAACCGCGACGTCCTGGACAACCTGGTGCTCGCCCTGCTGGAGCGGGAGACGCTGAACAAGGAGGAGATCGCCGAGATCTTCGCCCCGGTGGTCAAGCGCCCGCCGCGTCCGGCCTGGACCGGTTCGGCCCGCCGCACCCCGTCCACCCGGCCGCCGGTGCTCTCCCCGAAGGAGCTGGCCCTCACCAACGGCGCCCAGGCGATCAACGGGAACGGCTCCTCGCCGGTGTCCACCACCAAGCCCACCGAGCCGGTCGACCTGCCGGAGGACCGTCCGGAGAGCTGAACGTCACACTGATTCATCCCGTTCCGGGCGCTGTCCGGAATGCGATCCGCGGCCCCGGGGTTCTAGCCTTGGGGCCGCGGTCGTCTTTCCGACCTGCCGTGATGTCGTCCAGAGGAGCAAGGCCATGACCGATCCCGTGACGCTCGAGGGCGACCACCTGCCCGGCGAGTTCGACGAGAAGCGGGCCGAGGCCGCGATCCGCGAACTGCTCTACGCCGTGGGGGAGGACCCCGACCGGGAGGGCCTGCGCGAGACCCCGAGCCGGGTGGCCCGCGCCTATCGGGAGATATTCGCCGGGCTGTGGCAGCGCCCCGAGGACGTCCTCACCACCACCTTCGACCTCGGGCACGACGAGATGGTGCTCGTGAAGGACATCGAGGTGATGTCCTCCTGCGAACACCACCTGGTGCCCTTCGTCGGCGTCGCGCACATCGGCTACATCCCGGCGAGCAACGGGAAGATCACCGGCCTGTCGAAGCTGGCCCGGCTGGTCGACGTGTACGCGCGGCGCCCGCAGGTGCAGGAGCGGCTGACCACGCAGGTCGCCGACGCGATGATGCGGATACTGGAGCCGCGCGGCGTGATCGTCGTCGTGGAGTGCGAGCACATGTGCATGACGATGCGCGGGGTCCGCAAGCCCGGCGCGAAGACCCTCACCTCCGCGGTGCGCGGGCAGCTGCGCGACCCCGCCACCCGCTCCGAGGCGATGAGCCTGATCATCGGGCACTGACCCTTCCGGTTCCGGTTACCGCCCCGCGCGCCCCCGTAGCTCCCGTGGACACCGCGGCGGCGGACCCTGGGGCGCGGGCGGGCACGCCCGCGGATCGCCACGGATTGACAAGGACCGGAAGCAACCCGTAGACGGGTGTTTCCGTCCTAGTGGGCGCAACCGTCCCTCGTTCCGGAACCTGTGAGCACCCTTGTCCGCTGACCGCGCACGCACGCCGCACCACCGCCTGATGCCGCACGCCTCGTCGGTACCGAAGATCTTCGGTACGGCGGCGGCGGTCATAGGCCTGCTCGACGTGGTCTCCGCGGTGTTCCCCGCCTTCCGCAACGGGCGGATGCACCGGATGGCCGCGGTCTTCCCCGGCACCGTCAGCTCGCTCGCGGCGGCCACCTCGGTGGTCACCGGTGTCCTGCTGCTGATGCTGGCGCACGGCCTCAAACGCGGCAAGGTCCGCGCCTGGTGGGCGTCGGTGCTGCTGCTGCCGGTCGGCGCGGCCACCCAGGTCCTCTACCGCCACTCGATCTTCGGCGCGCTGGTCTCGCTCGGCCTGCTCACCCTGCTGATCAGGTACCGCGGCGAGTTCACCGCGCTCTCCGACCCGCGCACCCGCTGGCGGGCGCTGGCGAACCTGGTGGGCCTGAGCATCCTGGCCTTCTGCCTCGGCCTGGTCATCACCAGCGCCCACCCCGCCTCCGAGCAGGGCAGCCCCGCCTTCACCGACCGCTGCCTGCACGTGCTCTACGGCCTGTTCGGCATCTCCGGCCCCGTGCACTACACCAGCGACCGGGTCGGCGACGTCGTCGGCTACTCGCTGGGCGGCCTCGGCCTGCTCATCGCCTGCTCCACCGTCTACCTGGTGCTGCGCCCGGCCCGCCCGGTCGCCGAGCTGAGCGAGGAGGACGAGCAGCGGCTGCGCGTCCTGCTCGCCCGGCACGGCGCCCGCGACTCCCTGGGGCACTTCGCGCTGCGCCGCGACAAGTCCGTGGTCTTCTCGCCCAGCGGCAAGGCCGCGATCTGCTACCGGGTGGTCTCCGGGGTCGCCCTGGCCGGCGGCGACCCGATCGGCGACGTGGAGGCGTGGCCCGGCGCCATCGACAGCTTCATGGAACTGGCCCGCGCGCACGCCTGGCTGCCGGCCGTCGTCGGGTGCAGCGAGACCGGCGGCGAGGTGTGGACCCGGGAGACCGGGCTGGACGCCCTGGAACTCGGCGACGAGGCGATCGTGGACGCCGCGGACTTCACGCTCTCCGGGCGGGCCATGCGCAACGTCCGGCAGATGGTCAAGCGGATCGAGCGCAGCGGGTACGTCTGCCGGGTGCGGCGGGTGCGCGAGCTGACCGAGGAGGAGAAGCAGCGGGTGCGGCTGGCCGCGGACGCCTGGCGCGGCACCGACACCGAGCGCGGCTTCTCCATGGCGCTCGGCCGGTTCGGCGAGGCGGCAGACGGGGACTGCGTGGTGGTCACCGCGCACAAGGAGTGCGGGCCGGAGGCGGCCCACCCCGAACTCGGCGACCTGCGGGCCGTCCTGCACTTCGTGCCCTGGGGGCCGGACGGCATGTCCCTGGAGCTGATGCGGCGCGACCGCGCCGCCGACCCCGGGCTCAACGAACTCCTCATCGTGGCCGCGCTCCAGCACGCCCCCGACCTCGGGGTGCGGCGGGTCTCCCTGAACTTCGCGATGTTCCGCTCGGCGCTGGCCCGCGGGGAGCGGATCGGCGCGGGGCCGGTGCTGCGCGGCTGGCGCGGGCTGCTGGTGTTCCTCTCCCGCTGGTTCCAGATCGAGTCGCTGTACAAGTTCAACGCGAAGTTCCAGCCGGAGTGGGTGCCGCGGTTCCTGGTCTTCCCCAACTCCCGCGACCTGCCGCGGATCGGCTTCGCCATCATGCAGGCGGAAGGGTTCGTCACCCTGGCGCTGCCGCTGCCCCACGCGCTCCAGCGCTTCCTGCCCGGCCGCGCGGCCCGCTCCGGCCACCGCCACAACCCCGGGTACTCCTCCGTCGAGGACACCCCGCAGCGCACCTACGTCGCCTGACCGCGAGCCCCGCCGCGCGCCGCGACGCGGTGCACCAGTCCACGGCTCGCCCGGTAGCCGACGAGCCAAAGGGAGCGCCGGTGTCGAAAGGTGGGGGCGCCTCCCAGGCGAAGCTCTGGGGGAGCGCGGAGTTTCCCGAGGAACGAGGGAATCGAGCACGGTCGACCGTCGACACCGGGACCAAGCGACCGGAGGCGAGTCGGCGGCATAGGGGGAGACCCGTACGCTGGGGCGCATGAGTACGTCACAGGCGCGGAGCGGACCGGTCGGACTGCCGCGGTGGGATCGGTGCGCCGTCATGGGCGTGGTGAACGTCACGCCGGACTCGTTCTCCGACGGCGGGCAGTGGTTCGACCCGGAGTTGGCGGTCAAGCACGGTCTGGACCTGGTCGCGCAGGGCGCGGACCTGGTGGACGTGGGCGGGGAGTCGACCCGCCCGGGCGCCGCGCGGGTGGACGAGGACGAGGAGCTGCGCCGGGTGATCCCGGTGGTCAGGGAGCTGGCCGCCTGCGGCGTGCTGGTGAGCGTGGACACGATGCGCGCGTCCGTCGCCGAGCAGGCGGTCGCGGCCGGCGCCCGGCTGGTCAACGACGTCAGCGGCGGCCTGGCCGACCCGCGGATGGTCCCGGTGGTCGCGTCGGCCGCGGTGCCGTTCGTGGTGATGCACTGGCGCGGCCGCAGCATCGACATGAACAACCGCGCGGTCTACGGCGACGTGCTCGGCGAGGTGCTCGCCGAACTGCGTACCGCGCTGGCCCGCGCGATCGAGGGCGGCGTCGCGCCCGAGCGGATCGTGGTCGACCCCGGCCTCGGCTTCGCCAAGACCGCCGAGCACGACCTCGCGCTGCTCGCGCACCTGCCCGAACTGACCGCGCTGGGCCGCCCGTTGCTGGTCGCCGCCTCCCGCAAGCGGTTCCTCGGCCGGGTGCTGGCCGGCGCCGAGTCCGCGCCGCCGCCGGCCCGGGAGCGCGACGCCGCGACCGCCGCGGTCACCGCGATCGCCGCGCGCGAGGGCGCCTGGGCGGTGCGGGTGCACGAGGTGCGGGCCAGCGCGGACGCGGTGCGGGTGGCACGCGCCATCGAGGCCGCCGGAACCGCCGGGACCGACCCGATCGCCGCGGGCTCGCAGGTGCGGGCGTGACGGGCCGTACGGCGGAGGCGCGCGCGGTCGAGCGGGCCAACCAGGCGTTCTACGACGCGATCGAGCACTCCAACCTCGACGAGCTGGAGGCGGTCGTGCTGACCGGCCCGCTCGCCGAGACCGTCTCGACGGTGCACCCGGGGTGGCCGGTGCTGCGCGGGCGCGGCGAGGTGATGCGGTCGTACGCGCTGATCATGGCGAACACGGAGTACATCCAGTTCTTCCTGACCGATGTCAAGGTCGCGGTCGACGGCGACACCGCGGTGGTGACGTGCACCGAGAACATCCTCACCGGCGGTCCCGCCGAGGAGGACGGCTCCACCGGCTCGCTGGTCGGCGGCCTGGTGGTCACCACGAACGTCTTCCGGCGCACCGCCGAGGGCTGGCGGCTGTGGGCGCACCACGGCTCCCCGGTGCTCGCCGAGGAGGAGGACGAGGACGACGAGGACGGCGACGTGTCGCTGGAGGCCATGGACGAGGCCATGCAGGACGTCCTGGGCGAGGTCCTGAAGGCGGCGAAGGACGACGAGCAGGGCGAGGACGACAAGCCGGACAGTGATGAGCCCGGCAAGCCCGACGACGACAAGCCCGGCGAGCCTGACAAGCCCGACACGCCCGGCGAGCCCGGCGACGACGACCAGCCGGACGACGGCGACGGCACGAAGGGGCAGTGAGGGACGTGGACCGGATCACACTGCGCGGGCTGACCGTCCGCGGCCACCACGGAGTGTTCGCGCACGAGCGCGAGAACGGCCAGACCTTCGTGGTCGACCTCTCCCTCGGCCTCGACCTCTCCGCCGCCGCGGCCGGTGACGACCTCACGCGTACCGTGCACTACGGTGTGTTGGCCGAACAGGTCGCGGCCGTCGTCTCCGGCGAACCGGTCAACCTCATCGAGACCCTCGCCCAGCGCATCGCCGACACCTGCCTGGGGCATGCGCAGGTGGAGGAGGTGGAGGTGACCGTGCACAAACCCGAGGCTCCGGTCACCGTCCCGTTCGGCGACGTGACCGTGACGATCACCCGGAGGCGCCCGTGAGCGCGCAGCATCCCGAGTACGGCACCGAGCAGACCCCCGAGGCCGGCCCGGCCGACCCCACCGTGCAGCCCGTGCCCGCCGACGTGACCGCCCGCGTCGACGCCGCCGACAGCACGCTCCAGAACCCGCGCACCGCGGTGATCGCCCTCGGCGGCAACCTCGGCAACCGCCTGGAGACCCTGCAAGGCGCCGTCGACGCGCTGGAGGACACCCCGGGCGTGCGGGTCAAGGGCGTCTCCCCGGTCTACGAGACCGAGCCCTGGGGCGTGCCCGAGGGCAGCCAGCCCGCGTACTTCAACGCGGTGGTCGTGGTGCGCACCACGCTGCCGCCCGACTCCCTGCTGGAGCGCGCGCACGCCATCGAGGAGGCGTACCTGCGGGTGCGCGAGGAGCGCTGGGGCCCGCGCACCATAGACGTCGACATCGTGGCGTACGACGACCGCGTGTCCGACGACCCGGTGCTGACGCTGCCGCACCCGCGGGCGCACGAGCGCGCGTTCGTCCTCGTGCCCTGGCACGACGTCGAGCCCGCCGCGGTGCTGCCCGGGCGCGGCCCGGTCGCGGAGTTGCTGGCCGCGGTGGGCGACGCCGGGGTGCGCCGGCGCGCCGACGTGGAACTCCGGCTGCCGGAATGATCGTTGGGAAGTGACGTACGCCGTCGCGCGCGGGAGGCCGCACGCGCCGGCGTACGGGACGTCGTACGGAGACCCGTACGGGAAGAGGTGTGGGAAGACGTGGAGGCGGACGCCCGGTGAAGACCCTGCGGATCAGGACGCTGGCCGGCATCTTCGTGGTCGCGGGTGTGCTGTCGTGGGCGGCGGCGAAGCTGTGGGACACCTTCGGGACGCTGCCCGGGGTGCCGCTGGCCGCGCCCGTGGTGCTCGCGCTGATCGCCGTCGCGCTTTTCGCCACCGCGCTGTCGATAAGGTCACGGCTGCGCGCCCAGCGTGAGCGGCAGCCCGGCGCGAAGGGCGTCGACCCGCTGGCCGCCGCCCGCGCGGTGGTCTTCGGGCAGGCCAGCGCGCTGGTCGCGTCGCTGGTGGTGGGCATGTACGGCGGCACCGGGATCTTCCTGGTGATGTACAAGCTCGACATGGACCCGCGGCGCGAGCAGGCCATCTACGCCGGGCTCGCGGTGCTGGCCGGGGTCGCGGTGGTCGCCGCGGCGCTGTTCCTGGAGCGGGTCTGCAAGCTGCCGGACGACGAGGACCACCACCGCGGGGCGCCCGCGCAGCGCACTCGCTGAGCCGCTGCCGCCCCCCCGCGCGCCCATGTGCGCACTTGACCGGCGGAGCCGGAGATGGTTCAGTCCGTGACGTGAACGGAACGCGCCTGCTGCTGCACCGGAGGGTCCATCTGGACCTCCTCCGGTACGCGGGCTGCGTGTGTACGGCCGCGCGCTGACGCGCGCCTCCGGCCCACCGTTCGCCCGCGCGTCGTACGCGCATTCCTCCCTCTGGGTGGTATCCCCATGTCCGCGGTTCCCGCGTCCTCTCCTGCTTCCGTTGTGTCTCCCGCCGTGTCCGGCGCCGCTTCCGGCCCCGTGTTCGGCGCCGCCGCTTCCGACACCCAGGCGGCGCCCACCGCCGCCGAACTCCTCGCGTTCGCCCGTTCCGTCGCCGCCGACCCCGCCGTGGTCGGCGAACTGCCGCTGGACGCCGAGGGCCGCACCTGGCGGCGGCTCGAAGGCCCCGGCGGCGCCGAGGCGTGGCTGATCGGCTGGCCGCCCGGGGCCGAGACCGGCTGGCACGACCACGGCGGCTCGTACGGGGTGTTCGTCACCGCCGCCGGCGAGCTGACCGAGCACTCGCTCGCGGTGCCGCTGCCCACCGAGGGCTGGCGGTCGCTGGAGCTGGCCGAGGGCGTGGACCGGCGCCGGGTGCTGCCCGAGGGCAAGGGCCGCGCGTTCGGCCGCGAGCACGTGCACCAGGTGGTGAACGCGTCCGGGACCACCCACGCGGTGTCCGTGCACGCGTACTACCCGCCGCTGCCGCTGATGCGCCGCTACAGCCGCAAGGACAGCACGCTGCGGCTGGAGTACGTCGAGCGCCCCGAGGCGTGGTGAGCGCGCTGCCCGGGCCGCCGCGCTCGATCGACGACCACCTGGCCGCCGTACGGGAGCGGCTGGTCCGGCTGACCCCCGAAGAGGCCGCCGCGGCCGTCCGCGACGGCGGCGCGCTGCTGGTGGACATCCGGTACGGGGCGCTGCGCGACCGCGACGGCACCGTGCCCGGCGCGGCCATCGTGGAGCGCAACGAACTGGAGTGGCGGCTGGACCCGCGGGGTTCGCACCGCCTGGCCCGGGCCACCGGCCACGACCTGCCGGTCGTCGTCATGTGCAACGAGGGCTACGCCTCGTCGCTGGCCGCCGCCTCCCTGCAGGACCTGGGGCTGCACCGGGCGACCGACGTCGTCGGCGGCTTCCAGGCGTGGCGGGCGGCGGGGCTGCCCGTCACGCCGCCGGACGGCCGGCCGACGGTGCCGGACGCCTGGGGCACCGCGTGACCAAGATCCTTTATGTCCGCCGTCACCTGGGGTCGCGGCGTCGCGTCCCAGCGTGACGGGCGGGGCCCGAGGTGCGGCCAAACCCCCACGAAAATTGGGGCCCCGGGGCCCCACGGAAGGCCCGCGCACGCTAAATTTCGGTCATGCCCCGTGGACGCCACCGCCATTCCCAGCCGCTGCACCGGATGATGCCGCCGCTGACCGTCGCAGGCATCGCGGCCTTCCTCGCCGCCCTCACCTTCGTCGCCGGTGATACGTGGCTGCTGCGGGGGCTCGCGGTCGCGATCGCGGTGGCCGCGGTGGCCGGGGCCTTCCTCGCGCGGCGCTGGGACCGCGCCGCCGGACGCGAGGTCGCCGACCTGGCCGCGCAGCGCGCGCGGGAGGAGTGGCGCACCGAGGAGAAGGTGGCCGAGCTGGAGACCGACCTGGAGGAGTCCAGGGAGATCCGCGGCCGCCTGGAGAAGAAGCTGCGCGGCAAGCGGGCGGAGCTGGCCCGGCTGCGCTCGGAGCACGCCGAGCTGCTGCGGCGGTACGCCACCGCCGAGAGCGAGCGGGCGCGGGCGCTGGAGGCGCGGCGGCGGTTGCAGCGCGAGGGCGCGGCCGCGCCGCGGATCGCGCTGGGCACCGGGGCGCCGGCGATCGGCCCCGCCGCCTACCTCAAGGCGGCCGCGGCGCTGCGGGACCTCGCGCGCAACGCTGCCACGCAGGAGGCGCAGCGGACCGTGGCCGACGCGCGGGTGCGGGACGCGGCGGCGCCGGACGAGCCGCAGGGCCGGCACGCGTCGGGGGCGCAGGCGCAGCCCGGACTGCCGGTCCGCGAGCACCGGTTGGTGCCCGCGGCGACGGCCGCGACCGTGCTGCCGTACGGGCGGCAGGGCCGGCCGGCGGCGGGGACGGGGAGCCGGGCGGTCGGCGGGTTCGACTTCTTCGGCACCCAGAAGTCGCTGCCCGCGGCGCGGATTCCCGCGCAGGGCGAGCCGGCCGCCGCGTCCGAGCCGGCTGCCGCGGCCGTGCCGACGGCCGTGTCCGCGGCCGGCCCCGAGCACGAGGTGGCCGCGGCCGAGGTGATCGACCTCACCGCGCACGACGACACCGAGCAGATCGACGTCAGCGACCTGCGGGGCGCCGCGCGCTGACGGCGGCGGGCGGCGGCTGCCCGGCGACCACAGCGACTACGGCGACTGCACGAGCTACTTGTCGATGTCGCCGACGACGAAGAACATCGAGCCGAGGATCGCGACCATGTCGGCCACGAGCGTGCCCGGCAGCAGCACGTTGAGCGCCTGGATGTTGTTGAACGACGCGGAGCGCAGTTTCAGCCGGTAGGGCGTCTTCTCACCCTTGGACACCAGGTAGTAGCCGTTGAGGCCGAGCGGGTTCTCGGTCCAGGCGTAGGTGTGGCCCTCGGGCGCCTTGAGCACCTTCGGCAGCCGCTGGTTGACCGGGCCGGGCGGCAGCTCCGCGATCCGGTCCAGGCAGGCGTCGGCCAGCGCCAGCGCGTTGTGGGTCTGCGCGAGCAGCACCTCGAACCGGGCCAGGCAGTCGCCCTCGGTGCGGGTGGCGACCTCCAGGGCACCGGCCAACTCCCCGTAGGCCAGATACGGTTCGTCGCGCCGCAGGTCGAAGTCGACCCCGGAGGCGCGGGCGATCGGCCCGCTCACCCCGTACGCGTGCACGTCCGCGGGCGACAGCACGCCGACCCCGCGGGTGCGGCCGCGGAAGATCTCGTTGCCGAGCACCAGGTCGTCGAACCGGCCCATCCCGGCCCGCACCGCGGCCACGGCCTCCCGCGCCCGCCCGGTCCAGCCGTTCGGCAGGTCCTCCTTCAGGCCCCCGACGCGGTTGAACATGTAGTGCATCCGGCCGCCGGAGACCTCCTCCATCACGTGCTGCAACTCCTCGCGCTCGGTGAACGCGTAGAAGATCGGCGTGATCCCGCCCAGCTCCAGCGGGTAGGAGCCGAGGAACATCAGGTGGTTGAGCACCCGGTTCAGCTCGGCCAGCAGCGTACGCGTCCACACCGCGCGCTCGGGGACCTCCATGCCGAGCATCCGCTCCACCGCGAGGACCACGCCCAGCTCGTTGGAGAACGCCGACAGCCAGTCGTGCCGGTTCGCCAGCATGATGATCTGCCGGTAGTCCCGCGCCTCGAAGAGCTTCTCCGCGCCGCGGTGCATGTACCCGACGATCGGCTCCGCGGACCTGATCCGCTCCCCGTCCAACACGAGCCGCAACCGCAGCACCCCATGCGTCGAGGGGTGCTGCGGCCCGATGTTCAGCACCATGTCCGTGCCCTCGGCCGCCCCACCGACCCCGACCGTCGTCTCCGTCATGCCCCCATCCTCTCAGGGCCGCCCGGCAGCCCATGCCGGGTGGGGAGGGCGGGGGTGGGGGTGGTGAGCCAGAGGAAGTCGCCGAGGGCGCCGGGGGCGGTGAGTTCGGCGGCTTCGGTGGCGGTGGTGAGGGCGCGGACGTAGGCGGCGGGGTCGCGGGTGGCGAGGGCGAGCGGGGGGCGGGTGCCGTGGACGCCGAGGGCGTGGAGGGCGGCGCGCTGCGTGGTCAGGGTGCCCGGGAGGGCGTCCATCGCGACATGCGCGGTCAGGTCCATCGAGCCGTCGGGTACCGGGGGGGGGGGGGGGGGGGGGGGGGGGGGGGGGGGGGGGGGGGGGGGGGGGGGGGGGGG
>NZ_JBYIRL010000027.1:0-126145 GCF_057708125.1 Actinacidiphila sp. bgisy145 | reverse complement strand
GCCGTGTCTGACAAATCCCGCCCCCATGCCTCCTGGCCATGGGGGCGGGGCCTGGCACGCACGCTCTCCCCCTGCCTTCGGCGGGAGGTGCCCCCAGCGTTGTCGGTCGTCGGCGCAGCCCGCTGCGCTCTGTTCCCCAGAGCTTCGCCTGGAGGGACCCCCACCCTCCGCCTTGCGATCAGGGGGCACCGCCCATGCCGTAGGCCATGGGGGAGCACCAGGCCCCGTCGGCCCCCGCCCTTTGGGCGGGACGACGCTATTTGTCAGACACGGCCTGGCACCTCGGTGCCGGGCCACCGGTCAGCTCGCCCGCACCGGCGGCTCCGTGCAGCGCAGCCGGAAGCCGCCGAAGTCGGCGGTGAACGAGGCGTCGACCAGGTCCTGGGCGTGGAGGGCGGCGACGGCCCCGGTGAAGCGGGGGCCGCCGCCCTCGTCGGAGAGCCTGCCGAAGTCCAGGGCCGGACCGATCCACTGCCGCGGGCCCTGCTGGCGGAACCAGAAGCGGGCCGCGCCGTCCCGGACCCGGGCGCCGAGGGTGACCGGCGCCCCGGCCGCCACCTGCACCGGCGGGTGCTGCCGCACCTCGTCGGCGTCGCGTGTCACCAAGCTCAGTACTACCCGCCCCGATCCCCGCCACTGCTGGCCGCGTTGGGGTTCGCCGGGCGGTTCGGCCCAGGTCAGGTCGAGGGCGAAGTACGCGCCGGTGTGGTAGCGGAGCAGCAGCCCCGCGGCCTCGCCGAAGGTCCGCGGCAGGGCGTCGACGGTCACTTCGACGTCGCAGTCGTGCTCGGTGATCCGCTGTGCGAGCAGGCTCTGGTCCCACAGCGACTCCGGCCCCTGGCGCCCGCGCAGCCTGATCCATCCCGGCCGCGCGCCGGTGTCCGCCCAGGACGGGTCCACTGGTGCGCGCAGCGTGAGCCACGGCCATCCGAGCGGGGCGATTCCGGCGCGAGCGGCGGCGTGCTCCTTGTACGGGGCCGGCACCGGCAGGGGCGCGGGGCCGCCGACCTCCGTGGCGGGGTGCCATCCGCCGTGGCGCAGCCGCGGCCAGCCGTCGGCGCTCCACACCACCGCCTGGATCGCCGTCTCGCGCCCCAGCGGCGACCGCGGCCCGTCGGGGGTGCGCAGCGGGCGGGAGGCGAGGTGGCCGAGGAACCACTGCCCGTCCGGGCTCTCGACGAGTTCCCCGTGCCCGGCCCGCTGCAAGGGCAGCGCCGGGTCGTCGCGGGAGGTCAGCAGCGGCCGGTCGTCGAGCTCGTACGGGCCGAGGAGGGAGCGGCTGCGCGCGGTGAGCACGCCGTGGTCCGGGCCGGTGCCGCCGTCGGCCACCAGCAGGTAGAACCACCCGCCGTGGTGGAGGAGTTTGGGCCCCTCGACGAGGCGGTCGTGCTGGAGCAGCAGGTGCGTGCCGCCGACCGGGCGCAGGGTGGCGCGGTCCAGTTCGGTCGCCACGATGCCCGCGAACCGCGCGCCGCCGGGCCGGTGGTCGCTTTGCAGGTTGACCAGCCACGTCCGGCCGCCGTGGTGGAAGAGCGACGGGTCGAAGCCGTGGCCCGGAAGGCGCCGGGGCGTGCTCCAGGGCCCTGCCGCGTCGGGGGCGGCGGACGTCCACGTCTCCAGGTCGAAGTAGCGGCCGCCGACTGCCCGGACGACGGAGTAGACGACGCGGAAGCGCTCTCCGTCCCAGCTCAGCCCCGGAGCGTAGATGCCGCCGGAGTCGGGCACCCCGGCCAGGCTGCCGCCCGGCACGGCCCCCTCGACGTGCCCGGCGAACTCCCAGTCGGCCAGGTCGCGGGAGCGGAAGACCGGGATCGTGGGGAACCACTCGAAGGAGCTGACGGCCGCGTAGTACCAGGGACCCACCCGGATCACGGACGGGTCGGGGGCGAAGCCGCGGATGACGGGGTTGCGGATCACGGACGGGGCCACGGGGCCTCCTCGGGAGCGGGGGAAAGCGGGCCGTCGGCGGTGTCGGGCGCGCCGTACCCGGTCAGGGCGGCGGTCACGGGGGCGCCCTGACGGACGAACACCGGCAGGTGCTCCAGCGGCGCCGCGGCGGTCGGCGCGGTGCCGCCGTCGTGGACGGCGCCAGTGGCCGCCTCGACCCACCGCGCGCCGGCGGGGAGGTGGACCGTGCGCTGCCGCCGGCCGGCTGCCAGCACCGGCGCCACCAGCAGGTCCGGCCCCAGCAGGAACTGGTCGTCGACCTCCCACGCCCGCTCGTCGGCGGGGAAGTCGAAGAACAGCGGCCGCATCGGCGGGGCGCCGGTGCGGTGCGCGGCCGCCGACAGCTCCATGAGGTAGGGGCGCAGCCGCTCGCGCAGCCGCAGGTGGGCCACGAGGACCGGGTACGCCTGCGCGCCGTACGACCAGACCTCGTTCGGGCCGCCGGTCATCGATGCCTCGAAGGGCTGCCGGGGCTGCCGGTCGCCGTGCAGGCGCATGATCGGGCAGAACGTCCCGTACTGGAACCAGCACACGAGCAGTTCGCGGTACTCCGGGTCTTCCGGGTCGCCGCCGGCGAAGCCCCCGATGTCGGTGTTCCACCAGGGGATGCCGCTCATCGCGACATTGAGGCCGGCCCGCACCTGGGTGCGCAGCGAGGCGAACGTAGGGGCGATGTCGCCGGACCACAGCGCGGCGCCGTGCCGCTGGCTGCCCGCCCACGCGCTGCGGACGAGGCTGAGCGGGCGGTCCTCGCCGAGGCCGCGCAGCCCTTCGGCGACGCCCTGGGCGTGCAGGGTCGCGTAGAGGTTGCCGACCTCGGTGCCGGACCCGGCGGCGTAGACGGCGCGCACCGCCTCTTCCGGGGAGAGGTCCGGCTCGCAGGCGTCGAGCCAGAAGGCGGTGATCCCGTGGGCGGCGTAGTGCGCGCGCAGGCGCCCCCACAGGAACCGGCGGGCCGCGGGGTCCGTCGCGTCGTAGTAGGCGGTCGGCCGCCGGTCGGTGCCGTGGCCGCGGACCGGCCAGGGGTGGGTGAGCAGCCCGCCCCGGGAGTCGCGGACCAGCAGCCCGGCGTCGCGCAACTGCGGGTAGGCGGTGGCGTCCGGCTCCACCGTGGGCCACACCGACACGGCGAGCCTGACGCCGAGGGAGTCCAACTCCTCGACCATGGCGGCCGGGTCGGGCCAGTCGTCCGGGTCGAAGCTCCAGTCGCCCATCCGGGTCCAGTGGAAGAAGTCGCAGACGATCACGGACAGCGGCAGCCCGCGGCGCGCGTACGCCCGGGCGGTGTCGAGCAGTTCGCGCTGGGTGCGGTAGCGCAGCCGGGACTGCCAGAAGCCGGCCGCCCACTCGGGGAGCAGCGGCGGGTGCCCGGTGGCGTCGGCGTAGGCGGACATGATCTCGGCCGGGGTGTCGCCCGCGGTGATCCAGTAGTCGATCTGGCGGCCCGCCTCGGCCACCCACCGGGTGGTGTCCGCGCCCAGCTCCACCCGTCCCATGGCCGGGTTGTTCCACAGCAGGCCGTAGCCGCGGGAGGAGTGCAGGAAGGGGATCGCCGTGACCGCGTTGCCCTGGACCAGGTCCACCACCAGGCCCTTCTGGTCCAGCCGGCCGTGCAGGTGCTGGCCCAGGCCGTGCAGCCGCTCGCCGTCGTACGCCGTGAAGTGCTGCTCGAAACGGTGGCCGCCGGGGCGCGGTGCGTGCACGCGGGGGCCGGCGTGCAGGGCGTAGGGCCGCTTCTCGGCGAGCAGTTCGCGCCCGGTCGCGGTGTGGGTGAAGCGCAGACGGCCGCCCGCGTCGGCCTCCACGGTCAGCCGGCCGTTCACCAGGCGCGCCCGGCCGCCGACCATCGCGGGTTTCCCGATGTCCGTGCCCGCGGGCGGGGGCGTCGACAAGGCACCGGGGGCGGTGTCGTCGAGGACACCGGTGGTGGCACGCACCCGCACCGCGCTGGGCCCCCAGGGTTCGACGCGCAGGATCTCGTGCGGCGTGCGGAACTCCAGGCCGTCGGCGTAGAGGTGGAAAGCTGGCACGGGGACACTCGTTTCGGCTGCGGGTCGGGGCGTGCGGGGCGTGCGGGGCGCGGTGGTGCGGTGGCCGGGTGAGTGGAGAGCGGCGAACCGGCTCGACTCGCGAAAACCTTTTCGGTACGTCGGCGGCGCCCGGTGAACGTCCACAACTGCCGTCGGCCGCCGCCCTTCCAGGGGTCTCCCGAATCGGCGCGGCCGCGGCGCCTCCTCGTCGCCGGGTGCTCGGTGTGCGGTAGTTAAAACGTTTCCAGACCCGGCGTCAACGGGTCTGACACACACCGTGGGACCGCGTCCGCCGTGCGGTACGCGATATGCCCTGCCTCGCCCGCGTATCGGGCCTGAATCGGTTCATCCCGCCCGGCGCCAGGGTGGGTCCGGGTGGGTCCGGCTGCACCCGGGCGGCCGGTGGGAAGCGGTACGGTGCGGGGTGGCGGTGCGTGGACAAGGGTGGGCGGGTACGGCGTGAATGGTGCGGGCGGGGTCGACACGGCGCGGTTCTGGTCGCTGCTGCGGGAGTTGCCCGCGCCCGAGGACGCGGAGTTCCTGTACGGCGCGGACCCGGCGGGGCGGCTGCGGACGGCGAACCTGCGCCGCTACCTGGAGTTGATCGCCCGCGGCCGCCCCCGGGTCATGCTGGTCGGCGAGGCGCCCGGCTACCGCGGCCACACCGTCAGCGGCATCTCGTTCACGAGCGTGCGCCAACTCACCGCCCGGCCGGGCCTGATCACCGGCGACCCGGCGGGCGACGGCTTCCGGGTGCCGGAGCATCCGGCGTTCGGGTGGGAGGCGTCCTCGGCGGTGGTGTGGGGCGCGATGGCCGCCTGGCGCGGGGCGCTGCCGCTGTTCTGGCCGATCTACCCGCACCATCCGCACGCCCCGGGCCGCCCCGCCTCCAACCGCACCCCGCGCGCTTCGGAGGTGGCCGCGGGCGCGCCTGTCGCGCTCGCCCTGGCCGAGGCGTTCGGGATCACCACATACGTGGCGGTCGGCCGCAAGGCCGAAGCGGCGCTGGCCCGGGGCGGTGTGCCCGCACGGCCCGTCCGCCACCCCGCCCAGGGCGGCGCCCGTATCTTCACCCGCCAACTGGCTGAACTGAACGAGGAGTTGGCCGGGCCGGCGGAGTAGGGCCGACTCGGCACCGGGGGCGGCCGCCGGCGGTCAGCTCCGTGCGCGCTGCGTGGCCGCGATGCACAGCAGGACGGCCAGGGCGGCGAACGGCGTGACAGGGGAGAGGTGTTCACCCATCAGCAGCACCGCCCACGCCAGCGTCAGGAGCGGCTGGGCGAGTTGGAGTTGGCTGGCGCGGGCGACCCCGATGGCGCCCATACCGCGGTACCAGACCACGAAGCCGCCGAACTGCGAGACCAGCGCGACGTAGAGCATGCCGGTGAGCGCGTGCCCGGTCAGGTGCACCGGTTCGGTCGGCAGCGCGAGCGCGGTGACGACCGCGGTGGCGGGCAGCGCGGCGACCACGGCCCAGGCGATGACCTGCCACCCGGGCATGTGCCGGGCCAGCCGGCCGCCTTCGGCGTACCCGGCCGAGCAGACGAGCAGCGCCCCGAACAGGTAGAGGTCGGCGACGGTCGGCCGGCCGTGGCTCTGCTGGAGGGTGAAGCCGATGACGACGGCGGCGCCGGCGACCGCGCCGTACCAGAAGAGCCGCGGCGGGCGCTCGCCGGTGCGCGCGACCGACACCGCCGCCGTGGCCAGCGGCAGCAGGCCGATGACGACCGCGGAGTGGGCGGTCGAGGAGGTCCGCAGGGCGAGGGTGGTCAGCAGCGGGAAGCCGAGGACGCACCCGGCCGCGACCACCAGCAGCCCCGGCCAGTCGCGGCGCCGCGGGACCGGTACCCGGCCGGCGAGCAGGCAGGCGCCGGCGGCGAACGCGGCGAGCACCCCGCGCAGCCCGGTCGACGTCCAGGGCCCGAAGCCCCGAAGTGCCCACGCGGTGGCGGGGAAGCTGAAGGAGAAGCTGAGCACGCCGGTGGCGGCGAGCAGGGCGCCGTGGTTCGCTGCTACCCACCGCTGCGCAGTAGCGCTATCTTGTGCTGACATGAATGAGGGTAGCAGTGTGGACCACCTGGTCGCCGCGCTCCGGGCCGAGCTGGCCCAGTGCCCTGAAGGCGCCCGACTGCCCTCCAGCCGGGCCCTGATGGAGCGCCACCGGGTCAGCCCGGTGACGGTCTCGCGCGCGATCGCCGTCCTCGTCGCGGAGGGCGAGGTGGCCTCCCGCCCGGGCGCCGGGGTCTTCCGCACCCGGCCGCACGCCCCCCACCGGGCCCGCGGCGACCTGTCCTGGCAGGAGGTCGCCCTCTGCGCCGACCCGGCCCCCGGCGACGGGCCGGCGCCCCCACCCGGGCCCGGTGGGGGGCGTGCGGCCCCCGGCCCGCACACCCCGCTCCCGGCACCTGTCCCGCCCCCGGCACCCGGCCCGCAGACCGCCGACGCCTCCGGCGTCCTCGCCACGCTCGCCGTGCCCCCGCCCGGCGTGATCGACCTCGTCGGCGGCTACCTGCACGCGTCGCTGCAACCCGAACGCGCCCTGGCCGGCGCGCTGGCCAGGGCCGGGCGCAGACCCGGGACCTGGGAGCGGCCCCCGGTGGAGGGGATCGCGGAACTGCGGGCGTGGTTCGCGCGGGACATCGCCGGGCCCGGCGCCGCGCTCGGCGGCGCCGACGTGCTGATCGCCGCCGGAGGCCAGAGCGCGCTGGGCACCGCGCTGCGCGCGCTGGCCGCCCCGGGGGCGCCGGTCCTCGTCGAGTCGCCCACCTACCCGGGCACGCTCGCCGCCGCCCGCGCGGCCGGACTGCGCCCGGTGCCGGTCCCGGTGGACGAGGACGGGGTGCGCACCGATCTGCTCGCCCAGGCGTTCCGGGCCACCGGTGCGCGGGTGTTCGTCTGCCAGCCGCTCTTCCACAACCCGACCGGCGCCACCCTGTCCGCGGAGCGCCGCCCGGAAGTGGTGCGCGTCGCACGGGCCGCGGGGGCGTTCGTGGTCGAGGACGACTTCGCCCGGCGGCTCGCCCACGCCGACGCCCCGCCGGCGCCCGCGCCGCTCGCCGCGGACGACCCCGACGGTGTGGTGGTGCACGTGCGGTCGCTGACCAAGGCCACCTCGCCCTCGCTGCGGGTCGGGGCGCTGGCCGCGCGCGGGCCGGTACTGGAACGGCTGCGCGCCACCCAGGTGGTGGACAGCTTCTTCGTGCCGCGCCCGCTCCAGGAGACCGCGCTGGAACTGGTCGGCTCGCCCGCCTGGCAGCGCCACCTGCGCACCCTGGGCGGCGCCCTGCGCGAGCGGCGCAACGCGGCGGCCGAGGCGCTGCGCCGCGAACTGCCCGCGCTGCGGCTGCGGGTACCGTCCGGCGGCTACCACCTGTGGCTGCGGCTGCCGGACGGCACCGACGAGCAGGCCCTGGCCGCGGCGGCGCTGCACGCGGGGGTGGCCGTCACGCCCGGACGGCCCTACTTCGCGGCCGAGGCGCCGGCTCCCCACCTGCGGCTGAGCTACATCAGCGCGGTCAGTACCGGCCAACTGCGGGAGGGCGTCGGCCGGTTGGCCCGGGCGTACGCCGCCACCGGAACGGCCCGCTGACGCCGCAGCACCCGGGCGGCGTCAGCATCGGCCGGCTCTCCGGCTCTCCGGCTCCCCGGCTCCCCGGTCTCCCGGCTTCCCGGTCTCCCGGCCGCCGGTCAGGGCGTGTTGTTGGCCAGCGCCAGCAGCCGCGCACTGCTCGCGCTGAACCGGTCGCGGTCCACCGCGCCCGAGACGCCGCTCACCGAACCGGAGTCGGAGTACTGCCAGAACGTCCAGTACGGGAAGCCGCTCGGGATCGTCGGGCTCGCAGCGGTGGTCCAGTGGGCCACGTTGAGCGGGCTCTTGGCCGACATGCCGCTCCAGCCGCCGGTGCAGGTGTTCCACCAGCTCGGGCTGGTGTAGATCACCACGTCGCGGCTGGTCTTGGCCTTGTAGGTGTTGTAGAAGTCCAGAATCCACGACTGCATCGCCGCGGTGGTCTTCCCGTAGCAGCCGCCCTCCAGGTCCAGCATCCCCGGCAGCGTCAGGTTGTCCGCGGACCAGGCGCCGCCGTGGGCGGCGAAGTAGGTCGCCTGCGCCGCGCCGGTGGACAGGTCCGGGTGCGCGAAGTGGTAGGCGCCCCGGATCACCTTGGCGTTGTAGGCGCCCAGGTAGTTGGCGCTGAAGTTCGGGTCGGTGTAGGTGGTGCTCTCGGTCGCCTTGATGTAGGCGAACTGGATGCCCGCGGCCTTCACCGACGACCAGTTGATCGAGCCCTGGTAGTGCGAGACGTCGATCCCCTCGGGGTAGGTCGCGTCCGGGGACATGATGCCCTTGGCGTCGGTCTGGAGGTGCTGCGGGTCAGGGGTGAAGTTCTGGGTGTCCTGGACGTAGCCGATGCCCATGTAGCCCTGGCCGACGGGGATCGAGCTGCTGCCGGACGGCGCGGGCGCGGCGGTGGCCGCGCCGGTCGTCGACACCGCGGCGGCCAGCGCCAGGCCGGTGGTGAGCACCGCGGCGGTGGTCAGGTTGCGCCGTCGTACGCTGCGGGCGGTGCGGTTTCGGGAGAACAAGGCTTTCCTCCATGCACGTTGAGGTGGGGGGAGCGTGCGGGTGGTGGCGCGGGGGGTGCTCGTTTCCGTCCGGCGTGGGGTCTACTCGCGTAGCCCCGCCCTCACAAGCGGCCCTTGCGCGGTGGAGAACGGGGGGAGTTGGTGCGGGTGTGGTGCGCGTGGTGAACGCGCCACGAGTGACGCATGGACGACCCCGTTCCGTAAAGGGGTTGGCAAAACCCCCGGTGGTCCAGACCACTTGGCCGCGCCCGGAGCTGCGACGACAGGTGCTTCCGCCGGTAACTTTCAGCGCCCTGAAAGCCTGGCCGTACGCCTGTTTGTCGCACGATCGGGTGACGGCGCCAGGCTTGCTCCGGCTCGGCGGGTGCGCGGCCGGCTGCGCTCAGGGCGCCATCCGCAGGGCGTCGGCGGCGGCGGGGGACAGCCGCATCCCTGGCAGCTCGGCCACCGGTATCCAGCGGGCCGCGGCGGTCGAGCCGCCCTGCTCGGTGACGGCCGGCCGGCCCGGGGCGAGGCGGGCGAGGTAGAACAGCGCGACCAGGTGCCAGCTGACGCCCAGCCGCTGCGCGGCATACGTACGGGCGCCGAGCAGGCGGGCGTCGAGCACCTCGAGGCCGGTCTCCTCGCGCAGCTCGCGGGCGAGCGCGTCGGCGGGCTGCTCGCCCGGGTCGATGCCGCCGCCGGGCAGGTGCCACGCGCCCGGCTCGAACACCGGCGAGGCGTCCGACAGCTTCGTGAGCAGCATGCCCCCGTCCGCCCGCGCGACGGCGTAGGCGGAAACCCGGGTACGAACGGCGCTCTCCGACATGCTCTCCTCCGCTGGCAGTACGGCTCGGAACGGCGACGGACCCATTCGACCACGCGTACGCCCGCGTTGTCCCGGAGCACCGTTGGCCGCGCCCCGCGGCACGCCCCGACCGGCGGCACGCCCCCCGCCACCCCGCCACTCCGCCGCTACGACGCCGACGACGGCCAGCGGACCGCGGACCAGGCGGCCCAGGACCGGTAGGGGGACGGCGGCGGCCCGGGCGGCGCGTCGGCGGCGAGCTCGGCGGGGGTGGGCTCCTCGAACCGGGCGCGCCAGCTCAGCAGGTCCGCATCGGTCATCGGGAAGGTGGCCTCCGGGGTGGTGGCCTGGCGGTGGGCGATCCGGGCCCGCTGGGTGGCGTGGTCGACCGGCAGGTACCGCAGCCGGCAGGACGCGCCCGCGGACGCGGCCAGCCAGCGGATCGCGGACCGCTCGTCGCGCGACCAGCAGCCGAAGTCGAGCACCACGTCCGTGCCCAGCCGCAGCGCCTGGAGCGCGACGGAGATCAGCCGCCCCTCCAGGACGTCGCGCTTGCCGTTCGCCCGGGAGTCCCCGAAGAGCGGGATCATCCACTCGTCGGGGGTCAGCCGCAGCGCGCCGTGCTCCGCGGCGATCTGCCGGGCCAGGGTCGTCTTGCCGGCGCCGGGCAGGCCGACGGTGAGGAACAAGGTGGTCACCGGGGGATCGTTCACCGCGGGGGGCGGGTGGGGCAACGGGATTGCGCGGCGGGCGGTGGCGGCGGCGGTTCCGGTGGCGTGGGGCCCGGCGGGGCCGGGAGGGGCGGGAGGTGGCGGGAGAGCGGGGGCTCGGTGGCCAGGACGGCGCCCGCGGTGATCGTGAAGGTCAGCGCGACGCAGATCGCGATCAGCCACGACAGGAGGGTGAAGACCGAGCCGAGCGGACCGTAGGCGGCCAGGCTGCGGTTGAGGGCGACCGGCATGTAGACGCGGGCCGTCACCGACAGCGCGGTCATCGCCGCGGCCGTGAGCACCGCGCCGGGCAGCAGCGGCAGCCACGGCAGGCGCGCGCCGAGCAGCAGGTGCTGGGTCCACCACCACACCGCGAGGTCGGCGAGGAAGATCAGGGGCACCCCCAGCCACGGCCCGGCCCCCAGTCCGTGCCGCAGCGGCCCCTGGAGGAAGAGCACCGCCACCCACGCCACGATCCAGGCGAACCACCGCCACACCACCACCCGCGCGGCCGCCTTCGGCAACTGCCACGCCCGCTCGCACACCCGCGCCATCGCCCGGCTGCTCGCGGTCGCGGCCAGCAGCGCGATCACCGCCCCGATCGCCCCGGTGGTCTGCCGTTCGGTGCCGGTGTCGGCGCCGTGCTGGGGGCCGTAGAGCTCCTGGAGCTGGCGTTGCGCGGTGCTGTTGAGCCCGAAGAGGTCCTGCGCGGAGTCCAGGATGTGCGTGCGGACGGTGTCGGGGCTGAAGGCCGCCGCCACGAACATGAACGGCACCGCGGTGAGGAAGAGCTGCGCCGCCAGCCGGGTGGCCGCGTCGAGCAGGTTCACCGACAGCAGGCGCGCGGTCAGCTCCGTCAGCACGGGGAAGCGCCGCTCGGCCGCGTGGCGCGCGGCCACCGCCCGTCCTCGCACCGCGGCCCAGCGCCCGCGCCGGGACCCGTCTGCCCCGCGGTCCGGGCCGCCCGGAGGCGGGGCCGCCGTGGCCATGGCTACCTCCGGCACGTGGGGGACGCACTGAGGGCAGTATGCGACGGATGCCGGGTGTGTGCCGCGCGGGCGGGCCGCTGGTGGCCGGGGCGGGACGGCCTCCGTACGTCACTAAGGTATCTTTAGTGCCGCCGGAGGACCCGGCCCGTGGATACGCAGAAGGAGACACGCGATGGCGAAGCTCGGGATCATTGTGGCGAGCACCAGGCCGGGGCGGGTGGGCCTGCCGGTCGCCGAGTGGTTCGAGGAGGAGGCCCGCACGCACGGCGGCTTCGACGAGATCGACCTGATCGACCTCGCCGAGGTGGCGCTGCCCTTCATGAACGAGCCGGGCCACCCGCGGCTGGGCCAGTACACCCACCAGCACACCCGCGACTGGAGCGCCCGCATCTCCGGCGTCGACGCCCTGGTGTTCGTGATGCCGGAGTACAACTACGGCTACAACGCCGAGCTGAAGAACGCCCTCGACTACCTGCACAACGAGTGGCTCTACAAGCCGGTCGGCTTCGTCAGCTACGGCGGCGTCTCCGCGGGCACCCGCGCGGTGCAGATGGTCAAGCAGGTCGTGACGACCCTCAAGATGACCCCGGTCGCCGACGCCGTCAGCATCCCCTTCGTCCGGCAGTTCGTCGACGACGAGTCCAAGGTGCAGCCGAACGAGACGATGCTCGCCTCGGCCAAGGCGATGCTGGACGAGCTGGTCCGGGTCGAGGAGGCGCTGCGCCCGCTGCGGCCCGCGCCCGTCGGCCAGGACGCCTGACACTCCACCGGCGCCGCCGGGCGCGGGCCCTTCGCCCGCGCCCGGCGGCGCCCTCCGCAGACGGGGATGCCCGATGCCGCACAAGGACGAAGCAGCGAGCGAGATCCACCGGGTGTGCGAACGCTTCCACGCCGCCATCGAACTGATCGGCGGGCGCTGGACCGGCGCGATCCTGCGCGCGGTCTTCACCGGCCACCACCGCTTCGCGCACATCCGGGCCGCCGTGCCCGGGCTCAGCGACACCATGCTCGCCCAGCGGCTGCGCACCCTGGAGGAGCACGGCGTGCTCGACCGCCGGGCCGGCGCGGGCGGCCACGCCCCGGCCGAGTACCACCTCACCGACAAGGGCCGCGAGCTGGCACCGGTGCTGGAGGCCGTCATCGCCTGGTCGCACCGCTGGATTCCGCTCCCGCCGGACCCGCCCGGTGCCGCCGCACCGCCCCGTCTGCCCGGTCCGCCCGCCCCGTCGCCGCCGCCGGAAGCGCCCGCTCCGCCCGCGGTCTGAGCGCCCTGCCCGGCGTGCGGCACTTTGCTACGGTGGAGACAGATCGCCCCGACGAGCGCACCGTACCGGGACCCTGCAAAGACGGTGCACCCCCGTAGTCACCAACCCGCGGAGGTGCCGTCATGGCATGGGTCCTGATCGTTCTCGCCGGCCTGCTCGAAGTCGTCTGGTCGGTCGGTATGAAGTACACCGACGGCTTCACCCGCCTGTGGCCGAGCCTGCTCACCGGCTCCGGCATCGTGGCGAGCATGCTGCTGCTGTCGCTGGCGGCGAAGTCCCTGCCGATCGGCACCGCGTACGGCGTGTGGGTCGGGATCGGCGCGGCCGGGGCCGCCGTGGTCGGCATGCTGGTGCTCGGCGAGCCGGTCTCGGCCGCGCGGATCTTCTTCGTCTGCCTGCTGGTCGCCTCCGTGGTGGGCCTGAAGGCCACCTCGGGCCACTGACAGCTGACGGCTCGTCATGGTCCCGAGGCGGCACCTCGGTTGGCGTCTTTCGTCACCGCCACGGATGGCGGCGCGCCGGCGTCAGTGGAAGGTGACGGTGAAGCCGCCGCACGACGTGCAGTCGCGCACGACCGTGTTGCCGGGGACGGTGTCGGCCTTCGACCAGGCGTACGCCCAGGGGCAGTGCCCGCCGATCGCGTCGCTGTACGGGGTCTGCGCGTCGCGGTCGGGGTTGACGCACAGCTTGAGGCCGGTCCCGGCGTCGGTGGTCAGGTCGGCCGACGGGCAGTACGGCAGCAGGTCGTCCGGGCAGCCCTCCTGGGCGCAGGCACCGCCGTCCGGGGGCGGGGCGACGCCGTCGGGGTCGATGGTGACCGGTACGGAGAAGGCGTTGACGTAGCTGACGTTGTACCAGGGGGCGAGGCTGTCGGACGGGTCGAAGTTGAACTCCGCGAGGCTGACCGGCTGTTCACCGGTGGTGCAACTGCCCACCGACGCACCGCAGTCGCCGAGCGCGCAGTGGAACGTGCTGCCGTCCGTGCCCGAACACCCCTCGCGCGCGAAGAACTTGCCGCGCCAGTGCCCGGCGGCGGAGTCCTCCGGGATGGTGACGGTGGCGGACTGCCCGTCGTCGAGCACCGGCAGGCCGGTCAGCGCGGTGGAGCCGTCGGCGTTGACATTGCTGCCGACCCAGACGCGCTGCCCGGTGTCGTTCACGAGGGTGACGGTGTGGTCGGTGACGGCGGGCGCCACAGCGGCGGGCCTGGCGGCCCCGGCCGTCGCGGCGGTCGTGGCGGCGCCGGCGGGGGCGCCTGCCGTGGTGGCGGCCGCGAGGACGCAGCCGACGAGCAGTAACAGGGCGGACAGGGCGGAGCGCCACCTCATACGGACCTCCGTGGGGGGAGTGGGGGAGTGGAGTGCCGGGCGGACATCGTTGCCATGCTCATGCCCGTACAGGCCCCGTATGAAGCACCGCATCAAGCACCGCATAAAGCCCGGGCGCGCGGCGCATGCCCAGGCGGGGCCGCCGCCATATGTGCTCAAGGCACTTGATAAGCTAGGTTGAGCATATGGACGACGGTCCGGCTCCCGACGAGGTCGCCGCGCTGCTGCTCTCGAGCATCAGCGTGCTGCTGCGGCGCGTCCGCCACCTGCCCGCGCCCGGTGCACTGACGCTGCCCGAGCGCAGCGCCCTGTCCCACCTGGAGCGCTCCGGCCCCACCACTTCCGCCGAGCTCGCCCGCCAGGCGCAGGTCAGCGCGCAGGCGATGGGCACGACGGTCGGCGCCCTGCGCGCCCGCGGGCTCGTCGATCGCCGCCCCGACCCGCAGGACGGCCGGCGCGCGGTACTGACCGTCACCGACACCGGCCGCCGGGCGCTGTCGGACAAGCGCGACGCCCGGACCGAACTCCTCACGCACGCCCTGACCAGCGGTGTCTTCACCGGCGCGGAACTCGAACGGCTCGCCGCGGCCGCGCCACTGCTGGAACGGCTCGCCCGCACCATCTGACGCCGGCCGCCGAAGCCGGCCGATCCGCACAGGAGAGACAGCCATGGCACCGACCACGTCCCACCGCCGCCCACCGGCGCCGTGCCCCCGGCTCCCGGCCGGCCGGCGCCCCGCCCCGATCGGGGGCGCGCGATGACGCTGCTCGGCCGGCTCCTGCACGACCGCAGGGCGGGCGACGCCCACCTGGCGTGGCACCTGCCCCACCTCGACGGCCCCGAGACGCTGACGCTCACCAGCAGCGCGTTCACCGAAGGCGGGCCGCTGCCGCTGGAGCAGTGCGAGAAGCGGATCGGCGGCGCCAACGTGTCCCCGCCGCTGGAGTGGACCGCGCCGCCGCCCGGCACCGCACAACTCCTGCTCGTCATCGAGGACATCGACGTCCCCCTCGCCAAACCCGCCGTGCACTGCGTGGCGTTGGTGGACCCCGCCGTGGAACAGCTGGCGCCCGGCGGCCTGAACGCACGCCAACCGGCCACCGGAGTCCAGCCGTTGCGCGGCACCGTCGGGCGCGGCTACCGCGGCCCCGGCCCCATCAAGGGCCACGGGCCGCACCACTACGTCTTCCAGCTCTTCGCGCTGTCCGCACCCCTGGGCAGCGGCCCCGGCGCGCCGCCCCCGCAACAAGCCCGCCCCCGCGCCCTGCTGTCCGGGATCACCGCCGCCGTGCTCGCCCGCGCCCGCCTGACCGGCAGCTACGAGCGCTGAACACCGCCAGGGGCGTGGCCGGGTGGTTGGCGCGGGGCGGGCGTTGCAGAATAGCGAAGATCAAGAACGCCGCAACCGCACGTCCTGGAGGACGCAGATGTCCAAGCCGCCGCTGCCCGCCGACGCCGTCGCCATGCTCGAAAAGGCGAACCCCGCCGTGATCACCACGCTGCGCCCGGACGGCCAGCCGGTGTCCACCGCGACCTGGTACCTCTGGGAGGACGGCCGGGTGCTGATCAACATGGACGAGGGCCGCAAGCGGGTGGACCACCTGCGCAACGACCCCCGCGTCACGCTCACCGTGCTGGACAAGGACGGCTGGTACACGCACGTCAGCGTGGTCGGCCGGATCACCGGGCTGGTCCCCGACGAGGGACTCGCCGACATCGACCGGCTCGCCCGGCAGTACACCGGCAAGCCGTACTCCCGCCGCGACCGCGCCCGGGTCAGCGCCTGGATCGAGGTCGAGCGCTGGCACGGCTGGGGCGCGCACAAGGACAGCAGCCAGGTCGGCTGACCGCGGCTCCGGCGCCGAGCGACCCCCAACCCGCGCGGTCCGGCCCCCTCTTACCGGGGCCGGGCCGTACGCGACCCGCTCGCGGCGCCCCGCCCACCGGCCGCCGGCACACGCACCCGATGCCCGCCGAGTGCCCCGCGACAGCGCTGTCACACCCCGTCGCCCGCATGTACCGGACCTTCACGCCCATGTCTCGCTGAGTACGCCAAGTAATGCTCTCCTGGTGACGTGGACCACATAAACTTCCTTGTGGCAATGGTGATCGTCACCGCGTTGGCGTTCGACTTCACCAATGGTTTTCACGACACCGCGAACGCCATGGCGACCTCGATCGCGACGGGCGCGCTGCGCCCGAAGGTGGCGGTCGCGATCAGCGGGGTGCTCAACCTCGTCGGGGCGTTCGTGTCGACCGAGGTGGCCCGAACCATCTCCGGCGGCATCGTCAACGACCAGCTCGTCACGCCGGGCATGATCTTCGCCGGGCTGGTCGGGGCGATCGTGTGGAACCTGGTGACATGGCTGCTGGGCCTGCCCTCCAGCTCCTCGCACGCGCTGTTCGGCGGGCTGATCGGCGCGGTGTGGGTGGGCGCCGGGCGGCACGGGGTCAACTTCGACCAGGTGGTCGAGAAGATCCTGATCCCCGCGGTCGCCTCACCCTTCGTGGCCGGGCTCGCGGCGCTGGGCGCGACGTACCTCGCCTACCGGATCACCCGGCGCGCCTCGTCCGACACCGTGTCCAAGGGGTTCAGGACCGGGCAGATCGCGTCCGCGTCACTGGTCTCGCTCGCCCACGGCACCAATGACGCGCAGAAGACCATGGGCGTCATCACGCTCGCCCTGATCTCCTGCGGCGCCCTGGGCGCGGGTTCGGGCCCGCCGGTGTGGGTGGTCCTCACCGCGGGCCTGTCCATCGCGGCAGGCACCTACATCGGCGGCTGGCGGATCATCCGCACCATGGGCAAGGGGCTGGTGGACATCGAGTCGCCGCAGGGCTTCGCCGCGGAGTCCGCGTCGACCGCGGTCATCCTGACCTCCGCCAACCTCGGCTTCGCGCTGTCCACCACGCAGGTCTGCTCCGGCGGCATCCTCGGCGCGGGCGTCGGCCGCAGGCTCGCCGAGGTGCGCTGGGGCACCGCGGGCCAGATGGCGCTGGCCTGGCTGGTGACGCTGCCGGCGGCCGCGGCCGTCGGCGCGGTCGCGGCGAGCGCGGTGGTGCACGGCGGCACGCTGGGCACCGTACTGATCGCGCTGGCGGCGGTCGTGGTGGCCGCGGTGATCGTGCTGCTGTCCCGCCGCAACCCGGTCGACGCGAAGAACGTCAACGACGGCCACCGGCCCCCGGTCCAGGCCGCGGCGAGCGCCAAGGCCGGCGTGTGAACGGCGACCGGGGCGGCCGGGGCAGCGGGGGCATCGACGGATACGACGGTCACGACGGCTGGAGGGCGGCGGCATGGACGTGAAATGGGGTTCGCTGGCGGAGGTGGCCGTGGTCAGCCTCGGCACCACCGTCGGCGTCGTGGTGGTCTTCGCGATCGGCGTGTGGGCGCTGTCCGCCCGCGACGAGCAGCGCGCGAGCGGGAGCGGCGGCACCGCGCAGGCGGTCGCCGCGAGCGCCTGCTTCGTCCTGTGCGCCTGCGCGGTCCTCTACGGCCTCTACCTGATCATCCCGCAGTTCCATTAGGCCGCGTCTCCCGCACGAACGGCGGGGCAGACGGGATGTGCCGGACCCGGCCCGGCGCCCCGCCCGGGCGGACGGTCCGGCGGACCACACCAGCGACAGACACCCACGGCGCTGCCGCGCCCCGTGCGGGGGCGCGTCGGCCGTGCACGGAAGGACGGGTGGCACACCGTGCAGCACACCGACACCGCGACCGGCGACCTGCTGGCGGGGATGACCGTCGACTACACCGACCAGGACGACCCTGTGCTGGTCCGCGCGGACGGCAGCACAGTGGACACCTGGCGGGAGAACTACCCGTACGACCGGCGGATGGAGCGGCCGGAGTACGAGCGCCACAAGCGGCTCCAGCAGATCGAGCTGCTGAAGCTCCAGCGCTGGGTGAAGGAGACCGGGCAGCGCCTCGTCATCGTCTTCGAGGGCCGCGACGCCGCCGGCAAGGGCGGCACCATCAAGCGGTTCATCGAGCACCTCAACCCGCGCGGCGCCCGCGTGGTCGCGCTGGAGAAGCCCACCGAGCGCGAGAGCGGTCAGTGGTACTTCCAGCGCTACGTCGCCCACCTGCCCACCGCGGGAGAGATCGTGCTCTTCGACCGCTCCTGGTACAACCGCGCGGGCGTGGAGCGGGTGATGGGCTTCTGCTCCGACGACGAGTACCACCGCTTCATGCGCCAGGCGCCCGCGTTCGAGCGGATGCTCGTGGACGACGGCATCCAGCTGGTGAAGTTCTGGTTCTCCGTGTCCCGCAACGAGCAGCGCACCCGGTTCACCATCCGCCAGGTCGACCCCGTGCGGCAGTGGAAACTCAGCCCGATGGACCTGGCCTCGCTCGACCGGTGGGACCGGTACACCGAGGCGAAGGTCGCGATGTTCCACGAGACGGACACCGCGTACGCGCCCTGGACGGTGGTGAAGAGCAACGACAAGAAGCGCGCCCGGGTCGAGGCGATGCGCAGTGTGCTGGCCCGCTTCCCGTACACCGACCGTGACGACGCGGTGGTGGGGGAGCCGGACCCCCTGATCGTGGGCGCCGCCGCGAACCTCCTGGAGGCCGGCGAGGACGCCGCCGCCCGCTCCCTCCTGACCCCCTGACGGTGCCGCTCCTACGGCCGGCCGCCGGTATGCGGCTGGGCCTGCGCCGCCGCGGTGGCGTACTCACTGGTGCACCCTGAGGAACTCCTCGTCCAGCCGCAGGTAGGCCACGGGGCGGGGAAGGGCGCCGACCGGGTCCTGTTCGCGGCCCAACTCGGCGTCGAACGCGGCGGCGATGCGCTCGACGGTCCACCCGCGCGGGTCGGCCAGCAGCCGCCCGCCGCGCGGGTGGTGGACCAGCCCCAGGGCCAGACCGTCGGGCGTGCCGATCAGGCGGACGACCTGGCCCTGGACACCGCGGGCGGCGTCGCTGAGCAGGAAGGTCACCAGCGGCGCCATGTCGTCCGGGTCCGGCTCCTCCGGCCGGGAGACCCAGCCCGCCCGCCGGGTCCCCGTGCCCCGCGCCTGAGGTGCGATTGCGTTGACCCGGACCCCGGGCGGCGCGTCCAGCGCCCAGGAGTAGGTCAGTGACGCGACGGCGCCCTTCGTCGCCGCATAGGTGGCGCTCTGCTCGACGCCGGTCTGGGCCCGCGAGGACACGTTGACCACCGAACCGCTGCCTTGCCGCTGGAACACGCGCAGCGCTGCGGCCCCGCAGTAGAGCGTGCCCAGCAGGTTCACCTCGACCGCCCGGCGGGTGGTCTCGGGGTCCTCCTCCCAGCTCAGCCCCTCCGGGCGCACCCCGGCGTTGTTGACCAGCCCGTCGATGCGGCCGAAGCGCCGCAGGCACGTCTCCACCAGGGCATCGGCGGTGCGCGGATCGCCGACCGACCCCGCGCACCACGCGACGGCGTCGCCCGCGTCGAGTTCCCCGGCGACGGCGCGCACGTACTCCGCGTCGAGGTCGTTGAGGACCACCCGCGCCCCGCCGGCCAGCAGGTGCCGGGCGTAGCTGAGTCCGAGCCCGCGGCCCGACCCGGTCACGACGACGGCCCTGCCCTCGACGCCGTGGCCGGTCACGACCCCTCCCTCGCGCCGCCCGCCTCGGTCGAACCGAGCATGAGCGCCCGGCGCGTGGCGGCGAGGTGGAACCGCATCGCCGCCTCCGTGGCCGCTGAGTCGCCGGTCCACAGTGCCGCGAGGATCGCCTTGTGCTCGCGCAGCGACTCGGTCCGCGGGTGGGGCGTCTTCGGGTCGCGGTACTGGCTCATCACCAGCGGGTAGGGCGTCGAGCGGATGAACCGGATCAGTGTCGGCTGCCGGGACGCGTTGATCACCAAGCCGTGGAACTCGCGGTTCGCCGACGAGTAGGCCGGCGAGTCGTGCTCCACGGCGGCGGGGACCATTTTCTCCAGGAGGGCTTCGAGCCGTTCGCACTCCTCGGGCGTGATCCTCGCGGCGGCCAGCCCCGCGGCGGCGGACTCGAGGATCTCGCGGGTGTGCAGGATCTCGATCGCCTCCACCGGTGAGAACTGCCGCACCCGGGCACCCCGGTTGCGTTCGAGCGAGATGTAGTTCTCCTGCTCGAGCGCCACGAACACCGAGCGCAGAGTGGGCCGGGAGATGCCGAGGGTGGCGGCGAGCTCGGTCTCCGGCAGCCGCTGGTTGGGCTGGTACTCGCCCCGGCGGATCGCCAGGGCGAGTTCCCGGCGTGCCCGCAGCAGCCTCCCGGACTCCGAGCGGTCCTCTCCGGCTTCCGAGGTCAACGTGAACCCCTCCTCAATCAGGTCGTCGTACCGGCGTGCGGTAGTCATGGAATCAGGCGGCCCGCTACCGGGAGAAGATGCTCTTCCAGCTGTTCCTGGCGTCGTCCAGCTGGCTCGTGCTGATCTTGTCCGTGTTGACCGGAAGGATCTTCATCGACGCGATGGACGGCTGGTACTGCAGGTCGGCCGCCGGGGCGGTCACCCCCTGGTAGAAGGAGGCTATCCCCTCCTTGTCGACGTAGATCTGCTCGCCCGCCCTGCTCAGCAGGAAGTCGTCGAAGAGCTTCGCGATGGCCTGGTCGGGCGCGCCCGAAGGGATCGCGTAGCTCTGCCCGTTCAGGACCGTGCCTTCGCTCGGGTAGTAGACCTTGAGCGGGACCTTCGTCTGGGCCGCGATCTGCGAGGCCCGGAAACCGCTGGTGACGGTCGCGTCGACCTGCTTCTCGGCGACCTTCTGCGCCTCCTGCGCGGAGCTGCCCGAGGAGGTGGTGGGGCTGTTGGCCGCCCAACTGGCGAACGTGGACTGCGGCAGCACCTGCTTCAGGCCGTAGTACCAGTACAACGACCCTTCGTTCGCACTGACGTTGGCGACGTCCCACTTGCCCTTGAGGGCGGGGTCGGACAGCTGCTTCCAGCTCGTGATCGGGGTCTTGTAGAGCGCCGGGTTCACGATCACGCCGAAGGAGTAGGCCACCGGCGCGATCCAGTACCCGGGTTGCTGGCTGACGTACTTCGACGCGTACGTGTAGTGCGACGACTCCGGCGACCGGTACTCCAGCAGCGCTCCGGCCTGCTTCAGGGTGGAGAACAGCCGGGGCGAGGCGACACCGAAGAAGTCGGTCTTGAAGTTCTGGGCGGTGACCTCCTGCTGGATGCGGGTCGACAGGTCGCCCGAGGTCAGCCGCTCGAACGTCGGCTTGAAGGTGAGGCCGTACTGCTTCTGGAACTCGCTGATCATCGCGGACGCGGTGGCCGGGGCGACCACCGAGTCGACCCAGGTGAACGACTTCTCGCTCCTGGCCTGGGCGATCAGGGTGGCCACCCGGGTCCGCTCGGCCCCGCTGAGGCCGGTGAGGATCGGGGCCTTGACGGTGGAGATGTCCACCGAGGCGCCGCCACCCCCCGCGCCGCCGCTGCTGTTGGAACTGCACGCCGCCAGTGCGGCCAGCGCTGTGGCGCAACCTGCCGCGACCAGGGCGCGGACACGGAAGCGACGTCTGGGTGCTACCACTGTTGCGTTCATACCAAGGGCTCCTTCGGCCATGTCATGACGTGGCGGGCGACTGTCGTGTGGGGGGTTCGCAGGTCCACCCGGGTTCCGGCGCCTTGCAGCAGGACGCCGATGTCCTTGCCGGTCCCGGGCACGTACCTCGGTCCGGGTGCTTCTCCTCGTGGTGCTCGGGGGTGAACCGGCCGCGGGCGGCGGCCGGTTCACCACGCGGTGCTCAGCCGGCGCGGCGGGCGGGGGCGGCGAGCCGTCCGAAGTCGACGCCGGTCAGTTCCTCGGTCCTGGCCCGCACTTCGGCGGCGCTGATCGGCCGGGAGATGATGCCCTGCTCGTAGGCGTAGCGGCCGGCCAGGTCCAGCGACGGCTGGAGCGCGTCGAACCCGTGCGGATGGAAGTCCGGCGAGGAGCTGACCGCCGGTGGGTGCGGCACGCTCGCGGCGAGCACCTGGCACATCTCGGTGAGCAACCCGGCGCCTGTCCGAGCGAAGTCGTCGCTCGCCACGACCACGTGGTTGACCGGGATCGCGCCGGACCTGCCGTACCACGCGGCGGCGGCGCGGGCCGGGTCGGGCAGCAGCGTCCTGGCCCGCGGGTCGTCGGGCAGTTCGTTGCCGAGGATCGCCGCGTCCACCGCGCCGGCGAGGAAGTCGACCGGCAGGGTGTTGCCGCTGGTGGAGCGGGTGGCGTAGGGCGGGTCGGCGAACCCGTCCACGTGCCCGCCCTCGTAGACGACCCACTCGACGTCGCCGACGTCCACGCCGTGGTCGTCGCGCAGGAAGCCGCGCACCCACACCCCGGTGGTCTGGGTCCAGGCCCGCACGCCGATCCGTTTGCCGGCCAGCGAGTCGACCGCGATGCTGCCGGGTTCCCGGGCGGTGACCAGGCAGTGGTGCTGGAAGCGCCCGAGCAGGGTGACCGGCAGCAGCGTCACCGGCCGGCCGTTGTCCAGTGCCTGCAGGAAGGTGACCAGGGCGAGTTCGGCCACGTCGTACGCCCCCTGGACCACGCCGGGGAACGCACGGTGCACCGGCGCGATGTCGGCGAACTCGAAGGTGTCGGTGGTCGACGCCCACCGGTGCGCCCGCAGGGCGGCGAGCGCGGACTTCGAGCCGAAGACGGCGGAGACGGTCACTTCGCCGCCCCGGCCGGCGCGGAGTCGGTGACGACCTTGAGCCCGCTGACGTCCCACTCGCGCCCGCTCGGGTCGACGACGTCGACGGTCAGCTCACCGATGCCCTGGATCGTCATGCTGACGTGGTCGCCGTCCTGGATCGGGCCCATGCCGATGTGGTACGTCCCGGTGGCGATCACGTCGCCGGGCACCAGTCCGCTGACGGACGAGGCCACCTCGATCAGCCGGTCGATCCGGTTGGCCATCTGGCCGGTGGAGTAGCGCTGCCGCAACTTGCCGTTGACCGACAGCTCGACGGTGAGGTCGTGCGGGTCGGCGAACTCGTCGGCGGTCACCAGCACCGGGCCCATCGGGCCGAAGCCGCGCGGCGACTTCTTCATGTAGTAGGTGGTGCCGAGGTCGCGCGCGGACAGGTCGAGGAAGCCGGTGTAGCCGAAGACGTGCGGCATGGCGTCGGCTGCCGGGATGTCGGTGCCGCCCACGCCGATGACGGCGGCGAGCTCGGGCTCGTGGTGGAAGACGCGCGCGGCGGCCGGCGGCAGGCTGACGGTGCTGCCGGTCGGCACGATCGACAGCACCGACTTCAGGAAGAAGTCGGCCTCGACGGCCTGCCGGTCGTCGGTGTAGTTCTTCACCGCGCACAGCAGCTGCGTGGGTGCGGGCACCGGCGCCTCCAGAGCGACCTGCGGCAGCGGCGTGCCGTGGGAGGCGGCGTGCGCGGCGGCCGTCTCCAGCCCGGGCTTGGCCGCCTCGTAGCCCTCGATGAGGGCCACGAGGCGCTGCTGCGGGGTGGCCGCGGCCGGCACCACGTCGGTGGGGACCGGGGCCACCCGGCCGTCGCGCACCACGCCGAGGGTGCCCTTGTCGTAGAAGCAGAAGATCATGAGTAGTTCGTTCCTTCCGGGTCAGTCAGTGGTGACGGCGAGCCGGGTGTCCCAGACCTCGGGGTTCACCAGGCCCACCGGGGCCGTGCCGGCGACGCAGGCCAGGACGCGTTCGGCGATCTCCCGGGCCCGGGTCTCGTCCGACTGGGCCGTGACACCGCCGATGTGCGGGGTGAGCACGACGTTGTCCAGCTCGCGCAGCGGCGAGTCCGCGGGCAGCGGCTCCTGCGCGAACACGTCGAGTGCGGCGCCCCGCAGGCGGCCCTCGCGCAGCGCGGCGACCAGCGCGGGCTCGTCGACCACCTCACCGCGCGAGGGGTTGACCAGCAGGGCGGACGGCCGCAGCTTCGCCAGGAAGGCGGCGTCCACCAGCCCGGTGGTCTGCGGCGTCAGCGGTACGTGCAGCAGCACGATGTCGGCCCGCGCGGCCAGTTCGTCCAGGTCGCCGACCACCTCGACACCGGCCTGGCGGGCCCGCTCGGCCGAGACGAACGGGTCGTACCCGATGACGGACTGCGGACGCAGCACGGCCAGCTTCTCGGCGGTCTTGAGCCCGATGTGGCCCAGGCCGACGATCGCCACCGTGCTGCTGGTCAGGTCGGAGCCGATCTGCTGGTCGGCCCGGGAGTAGCGGTCGCGCACCAGGCCCCAGTCGGTGCCGCCGTGCAGGTCGCGGTCAGCCGCCACGATCCGGCGGGTCAGCGCCAGGACGGCGCCGAGCGCGAACTCGGCGACCGCGTCGGCCGCGGCGCCGGTGTTGGCGACGACCGGGATTCCGCGGCGGGTCGCCGCCTCGACGTCGATCCAGTCGAAGCCCGCGGTGGGCGCGGCGATCAGCCGCACGTGCGGTGCTCCGTCCAGGACGGAGTCGTCGATCGTGACGCCCTTGGTGGCCACGACGATTCGCGCGTCGGCGAGGTGCCGGCGCACCGTCTCCGGCTGCTGGTCCGGGCAGTAGACGACGGGACCGAGCCCGGCGAGCATCCGCTCGGTGGTGGCGAGGTAGCCCAGTTTCTTGGTGATGACGGTGTTCACAACGGTCACGACGTTCCTCGTGTCAGGCGGGCCGGCGGATCGACGGCCTGCGGATCGACGGCCTGCGGAGCTGATGGTTCGGACAGGGCCCGGTCGACGGTCTCGGCGACGCGCAGCGCCGACAGGCCGTCGTCGCCGGACGCGCCGAACGGACCCGCGTCGGCGGCGCCGGCCGTGGCGGCGGTGAACGCCTCGAACTGGGCCGCGTAGACGTCGTGCGGGGGGAAGACGGTGTCCGAGCTGCCCCGCGCCGACCGGAGCGACAGGGTGCCGCCGCCGGTGTTCCCGATCGAGTCCGACACCGTCAGCCGCCCGGCCTCGCCGACCACGGTCAGCCCGTTGGCCGGGTGGGTGGCGCGTCCCGCGGCGAAGGTGACCAGCACCCCGCCGCGGGTGGTCGCGCTGACCTGGACCACCCGCTGGGGTCCGGCCGGTGTCGGGTCGAGTTCGGCGATCGTCGCCGACAGCCGGACGATACGGTCGCCGGCCAGCCACTGGGCGAGGTCGACGGCGTGCGCCCCCGTCCCCGACATCGCCCCCTTGCTGGCGGTGGTGACCTGGCGTGAACCGGCCAGCCGCACCGGGGAGTCGCCGTGCCCGAGCCGGTGGAGGTAGGTGACGTCCACCCACAGCGGCCGGCCGATCGCGCCCTCGGCCAGCAGCCGCCGCGCCTCGCGGTGGGCGGCGTTGTGCCGCAGGTGGAACCCGGTGCCGAGGACGACGCCGTACCCGGCGCAGGCCGCGATCGCGCGGTGGGCGGCGGCCGGGTCCTGCGCGAGCGGCTTCTCGCACAGGACGTGCTTGCCGGCCGCGGCCGCCAGCGTGACGTGCCGCTCGTGCTGCTCGTTGCGCGAGCAGACGTACACGTGGGTGACACCGGGGTCCCCGAGCAGGTCCTCGACCGCCGAGCCCCGCCGGCCGACCCCGTACCGCTCCGCCAGGTCGGCGGTGCGGACAGGGTCGGTGCCGCACAGGGCGACCGCCGCGGACCCCCGGGCGCGGGCGAGCGCCGGCAGACCGAAGCGGTCCACATGGCGGCCCACGCCCACGACGAGCCAGCCGGCGGCCGGCGTACGGTTGCCGGACAAGGTCAGCCCAGCGTGTACGGGTAGGTCGAGTACAGGTCGATGCCGGTCTCGGTGATGACGATCTCGTCCTCCAGGTGGACGCCGCCGACACCCTCCTCGCCGATGGGCGGGCTGGTGACGGAGAAGGTCATGCCGGGCTTGAGCTCGTAGTCGTCCTGGGCGCGCAGGTGGGGGCCCTCGAAGGCGGAGATGCCGATCCCGTGGCCGAGGGTCCTGCGGCCGAGCTTGGCGCAGATGTCGGCCGGGCTGACGCCGGGGCCGAGCGCGTTGAGCTGCTCGTACTGCAACTCGTGGGCCCGCTTGAGCAGGTCCACCTGTGCCGGGGTGGGCCGGTCGCCGCAGACGAACGCGCGGCAGAAGTCGCCGAAGTAGCCGGAGAAGCAGCCGCCGAAGTCCATGTTGACCAGGTCGCCGTGCTGCACGATCCGGTCGCTGTGGAAACGGCGGTAGGGGTGCGCGCCCGGGCCGGAGTTGACGACCTCCGAGCACTGCGTGGTCTCGGTGCCCAGGTCCCACATGGCGCGGAAGCACTCGCCGACCAGTTCGCACTCGCGCACGCCCGGCTTGAGGATGTCGACCGCGGCCTGCATGCCGGCCTCGGAGATGGCGTAGGCGATCTTCAGGGCCTTGATCTCGTCCGCGGTCTTGATCTGGCGGGCGCCGATCATCAGCTCCTGCCCGTTGACGAAGGTGGCGTTGGGCAGCCGCTTGGTGAGCACGTCGAACATCGACGGGGACCAGATGTCCACCGCGATGCGGGCCTTCTCGATCTTCGAGCCGAAGTAGTGGTACAGGTCGTCGACGAAGGAGTTGACGTCCTGCGTCAGGTCCATCTGGTACGGCGTGTGGAACCGGTCGTCCGGCACCCAGGGGATGTTCTTGGCGGCGTAGTCCGGGTCGATGATCCAGATCGCCGAGTCGCCCTCGGCGGCCAGGACGGCCAGCGGCCCGCCGCCCAGCTGGATGGTCGGCCAGTACAGCCGCTTGATGCCGGTGCTGTACCGGGCGTTCTCGGCGCGCAGTTCGATCAGGAAGTCGACGTCGGCGGCCGCCATGGCCGCGCGGGTCCTGGCCAGCCGCTCGGTGCGCAGCCGCTCCATGTCGATGCGGGTCTCCCAGTCGGTCTGCATGGGGCCGAAGGTGCTCGCGGATCGCACGATCGTGCTGTCGAGGGTCATGAAGGGGTCTCCAGACTTCAGTGGTTGAGGGATATGGACCTGTCCACCGGACAGGACACGCGGACACGGGAGCCGACGGACGCGGCAGCGCGTCCCAGGCCGATGGCCCGCAGGGTCGTGATCCCGGTGTCGATGTCGTACTCGGTGACCGAGCTGCCGACGCGGACCGCGGTGACGGTGCCGGGCAGCGCGTTCTCCCGGCCCGGGTCCGACGGGTCGTCCGCGCGCTCGATCGCGATGTCGCCGGGGCGCCACACGATCGAGACCTTCGTGCCGACCTCGGCCTCGCCGACGATGCGGGCGGTCAGCCGGGTCGTGCCGTCGGGCAGGGCGATGTCCACCCCGCCGACGCGTTCGGTGCCGTTCGGGCCGGTTCGGGTGTGCTCGGCGGCCAGGACACCCTCGAGGATGTTGATCTGGCCGAGCAGACCGGCGACGAACAGGGACTGGGGCGCGGCGAGCAGTTCGGCCGGCGTCCCGTTCTGGACGATCCTGCCGTCGCGCATCACCACGATGCGGTCGGAAAGGGTCATCGCCTCGTCCTGGTCGTGGGTGACGTAGACGGCGGTGATGGACAGTTCCCGCTGCAGGCGGCCGATGTCGCGGCGGACCGCGTCCCGGCGCGCCGCGTCGAGGTTGCTGAGCGGTTCGTCCAGCAGCAGCAGGCCGGGCCGGTAGACCAGGGAGCGGGCCAGGGCCACACGCTGCTGCTGGCCGCCGCTGAGCTGGCTGGGCCGGCGCCCGCCCATGCCCTCGAGGCCGACCAGGTCGAGCATCTCCTCGACCCGGGGGCGGATGGCGGTGGTGCGCTCGCCGCGGGTGCGCAACGGGAAGGCGACGTTCTCGAAGACGGTCATGTGCGGCCACAGCGCGTAGGACTGGAAGACCATGCCGATGTCGCGCTTGGCCGGCCGCAGGTGTATCCGCTCGGCCGTCGAGGTCATCGTCGTGTCGCCGAGCCTGACCCGGCCGGCGTCGGGGACCTCGATGCCGGCCAGGCAGCGCAGCGTGGTCGTCTTGCCGCAGCCCGACGGCCCGAGCAGGGTGATCAGCTGCCCGCGCTCGACGGAGAACGAGGCGTCGCGCACCCCGCCGGAGCCGAAGTCCCGGGTGAGCCCGGTGACCTCCAGGTGTCCGGTGCGCTCCGGCAGCGGGGCCGTGCGGGCCGGCATGGGCGCGGTCCGCCCGTCGGTGGTTGTCTTCATGGTCTTCCTACCCATCAGAGTCCGGCCGCCATGTCGGAGGAGGCGCCGTCGCGGCGCGTGGTGATCGTCCAGAAGACCGCCGCGGCCACCAGCAGGACGGCCGCCTGCAGCAGGGTGAACGCGGCCGTCACGCCGGGGGAGTCGAACGACCGGCTGTTGAGCAGGGCCACCGAGAGCGTCTGGGTCCCGGTCGTCTGGAGCAGCGCCGACATCGGCAGCTCCCGCATGAAGGTGAGGAACACCAGCAGCCACCCGGCCACCAGTCCGGGGCGGACCAGGGGCAGCAGTACGCGGAAGACGTAGCGGGTCAGGGACGCCCCGCTGGTGCGGGCGGCCTCCTCCAGTTCGGTGTGCACCGACAGGAACGCCGCGGACACCGAGCGCTGGGCGAACGGCAGGAACCGCACGATGTAGGCGACGCCGATGATCCACAGCGTGCCGAACAGCGAGGTCTTCAGCAGCAGGGTGAGCAGGCCGACACCCAGCACCAGGCCCGGCACCGCGACGGGGACCGTCAGGCAGACCTCGAACAGCCGGCGCCCGGTGATCCTGGCCCGTTCGATCGCGTAGACCAGTACGACGCTGAGCGCGACGACCACGCAGGCGCACAGCGCGGACAGTTCCAGGCTGTTGAGGAAGGCGGTCTTGACGATCGACCCCTTCCCGAAGAGCGCGTGGAAGTTGTCCAGGGTCAGGTCGTCGAAGTCGATCCTGCCGGTCCAGCGCTTGGAGAACGCGATCAGCGTGAGGATGCCGATCGGCAGCAGCGCGGCGAACAGCAGGTAGAGCAGTTCGGCCGCGAAGGCCCACCACCGGAGCTTCCCCAGCCGCAGCGGTTCGGCCCGCGAGCCCTTGCCGGTGACCGTGACATAGCCGCGGTCCCGCATCGCCCGGCGCTGGAAGTACAGGCACACCGCGGTGATCAGCATCATCACGCAGCCGAGGGCGGCGCCGAAGTTGTAGTTCGGCGGGAACGTCTGGACCGCGTCGTAGATGCGGGTGGACAGCGTCTGGATGCCGTTGCCGTACCCCAGCACGAGCGGCACCGACAGGTCCTCGATCGCCATGACGAACGTCAGGATCGCCGCCGCCGTGATCGCCGGGCCGGCCAGCGGCAGCGTCACGCGGAGCGCCGTCCGCCAGCCGGAGGCGCCGCAGGCGGCTGCCGCGTGCTCAAGCGAGGAGTCCATCTGCCGGAAGGCGGCGCCGGTGAGCAGGATGACGAACGGCACCAGGAACAGGCCGAGCACGACGATGATGCCGAACGTCGAGTAGACGTTGAAGATCGCGCCGTGGCTGATCCCCGCGCTGCGTGCCACCCGGTTGATGAACCCGGTCCTCGGGTCGGCCAGGTAGGTCCAGGCGATCGAGCCGATCAGCGGCGACAGGAAGAACGGGATCAGGTTGAGGATCTCGAACGCCCGCCGCAGCGGCAGGTCGGTCCGGGTGACCAGCCACGACAGTCCGACGCCGATGACGGTGGCCAGCACCATCGACCCGAGGGCGATGACCACACTGTTGCGGGCGGAGCTCAGGATCTCCGACGCCTTGAGTTGCTGGTAGTTCGCACCGGACCACACGTGGCTGGTCAGACCGGTCTGCTTCTCGAGCGAGCGGATGACGACTTCCACCAGCGGTGCCGCGATCAGTACGACCACGGCCAGGGTGAACAGCGTGAGCGCGATGCGCTCCGGAGTGAACCGCACGAGAGCGCGTCGGCTGCGTGGCGGTGCCGCCTCAGGAGTGCGGGATGTGGGTTCCATCACAGAGGCCATGGACGAGATCGTCAGACGGTCTGTTGTTGATTGTCAAGCGTTACGACGAGGTTAACTTGGACGCGGGCTGCTTGAGGGTGGAGCAAAACGCCCCATGTACTGGCAATACGGCCTGTAGGCACGGGATGCCCCACGCGTCCATCGTGTCAAATTGCTTGACGATGCGAGATTCATTGTCTGACAATCCAAATCGCAATGGCTGTGCCAGGTCCGTGACAGGGAGTTGAGAGCCGTGTCCTCGCTGAAGTCGACGTTCACCGTCTATCCGCACACCCGGGCGCTCGCCGAGGGCCGCGTCGAGCTGCCCGGCGGCCCGCTCCAGTTCGTCCCGACGAAGCCGATCATCCGGGCCTACCGCGAGATGGTCCGGGAACTCGCCTACGACATCTGCGAGTTGGCGCCGACCACGTATCTGATGGCGCGTGCGGCGGGGGTACCGGTCATCGCCGTACCGGTCTTCACCAAGCGCCTTTTCCACCACGGCCACATCCGCTGCCACGCCACCTCGGGCATCCGCGTGCCCGGCGACCTCGTCGGCCGCACGGTCGGTGTCCGCGCCTACTCGGTGACCACCGGTGTGTGGGTGCGGGGCCTGCTGTCCGACGATTTCGGCGTCGATCCGGCGTCGGTCCGCTGGGTCACCGACGACGAGGAGCACGTCGCGAGCTACGTCGCCCCGCCGAACGTGTCAGCCGTGGCGCCCGGCGAGAGCCTGGTGGACCTGCTCGACCAGGGCCGGATCGACGCCGCGCTGACCGGCAACGCCGGGGTCGGCCGCAAGGGCGCGCCCAGGGACGGCTGGACGGACGGGAACGCCGCGCCGCAGCCGGCCGCCGAGCCGCCGTACTCGCTGTTCGGCACGCCCGAACCGCTGGAGCGGGACTGGTACCGCCGCACCGGCATCTACCCGATCCACGGCGTGATCGTGCTGCGCGAGGAGCTCGCGCGCGAATACCCCCGGCTCGCCACCGACCTGTACGCGGCCTTCGCCGCCGCGAAGCGGGACGCCGGCGCGGGGCGCGCCGAACTGGTCGCCGGGCTCGCCGCGGGCGCGGCCATACCGGAGGACGAGGACCCGATCCCGTACGGCATCGAGCCGAACGCGCGGTCCCTCGAAGCGCTCATCCGCTACGCCGGCGAGCAGCACCTGCTCGACACGGCGGTGTCGGTCGAGGAGATCTTCGCGCCCGGCGACTATCCGACGGCCTGACGCCCCTTCAGCGCCTGAAGCCTGATGCCCGCTCGCCCGCCCCCCCGCCCCCCGCCAGCTGTCTGCCGTCCGTCGTCCGCTGTCCGAACCGAGACCGGAGATCCGCATGACCCAGCCACCCGAGATCATCGACATCCACCCGCACATCCTGTCCGACGACCCCACCGCCTATCCGCTCGCCCCGGTGGGAGGCAAGGTCTCCGGCTGGGCCGCCGGCCGGCCGGTCACCGCCGAGCAGCTGCTGGCCGCCATGGACGAGGCCGGCATCGCCAAGGCCGCCCTGGTCCAGGCGTCGACCGCCTACGGGTATGACAACCGGTACGTGCTCGACAGCTCCGCGCGCCACCCCGACCGTTTCGTGGCCGTCGGCTGCGTGGACCCGCTCGCGCCCGACGCGGCCGGAACGGTCCGGACCGCCGCGCGCACTCCGCGGTTCGCCGGCATCCGGCTGTTCACCACGGGCAGCACCATGCCCGGCCAGGCAGGCTGGCTGAGCGACGAGAGCACCCATCCGTTCTGGTCGGCGGTGCAGGAGGCGGGGCTGCCGGTCTGCGTGCAGATGCGGATCGCGGGGATACCGCAGCTCGTCGACGTCCTCGAGCGCTTCCCGGGGGTGACGGTGGTGCTGGACCACATGGCCTACCCCGCCATCGCCCCCGGCCGGGAGGAGGCCGCGTTCGGCGAGATCGAGCCGTTGGCGAAGTACCCGCAGGTGTTCCTGAAGCTCACCATGCGCAACACCGTGCCGCTCGAGACCGCCGACGCCGGCCGGTTCCTGGTGCCGCTGCTCGACGCGTTCGGCTCCGACCGCATCGCATGGGGGTCCAACTTCCCTGCGGCCGAGCAGCCGCTGCCCGAGCTCCTCCGCCTGGCGCACGCGGCGCTGTCGGTGCTCCCCGAGGCCGACCGCGCCGCCATCCTCTCCAGTACCGCCCGCCGGCTCTACCCCGCCCTCACCTGACCGGTGCGGCCGTTCGGGGGACGGCCGTCGGTGTGCGGCCGGGCCTGCGCCGCCTCCTGGAAGTCGGCGACGGCCCCGCCGTACTGCTTCGCCCAGTCGTTGAGCACCTCGATGGGTTCGACGAGGGTCCGGCCGAGGTCGGTGAGCCGGTATTCGGCCTGCCGCGCCTCGGTGCGGTGCTCGACCAGGCCGTACTGCTGGAGCCGGCGCAGCGTGTGGGTGAGGACCTTGCGCGAGACACCGCCGATGGCGTCGACGATCTCGCCGTGCCGGCGGGGGCGGCGGCCGAGCGCGTACAGCACGAGCACCGCCCACTTGTCGGAGAGGATCTCGACCGCCAGCCGCGTGGGGCAGTCCGTGAGGAAGACCGGTCCGGCCGCGTTCTGCATACCATCGAAGGTACCAAGAGGTAACGGGCGGCTCCGTAACGTCGTGCACAGAGATCAGCAGCAGCGCTCAGCAGCAGCGATCGGCAGCAGTGATCAGCACAGCGAGATGCGGAGGAGTCACCATGCCACGAGTCGTCGTGTTCGACGCGTTCGGCGGGCCGGAGGTCATGCGGATCGTCGAGGAGCCGGTGCCCGAGCCGGCCGCCGGCGAGGTACGGGTCAGAATCGAGGCGTTCGCGGTCAACCCGCTGGATCTGATGATGCGTGCCGGCGCCTCGCCGGCGCCCGTCCCCCTGCCGCACGCGCGCCTGGGCGTCGAGGGGACCGGCGTCGTGGACGCGCTGGGCCCGGACACCACCGGACTGGCGGTCGGCGACCCGGTCCTGCTCACGGCCGTTCCGGACGCGGTCGTCCGCGGCAGCTACGCCGAGTACACCACCGTCCCGGCCGGCCGGGTCATCCCCCGCCCGGCCGGGCTCGGGACCACGCAGGCGGCGGCGGTCTGGGTCGCGTACTCCACCGCCTACGGCGCACTCGTGGAGCGGGCGAAGATCCGGCCCGGCGACCACCTCCTGATCACCGCCGCGTCCGGCGCCGTCGGCCGGGCGGCGATGCAGATCGCCCGCTACCTCGGCGCGGTGCCCCTGGCCGTCACCCGGCACACCGCACGCACGGACGACCTGCTCGCCGCCGGCGCCGAAGCGGTCATCGCCACCGACCGCGAGGACGTCGCCGAGGCCGTCCGCCGCCACACCGGCGGGGCCGGCGCCGACCTCGTCCTCGACCTGGTGCGGGGCCCGGGCCAGCAGGCCCTCGTGCAGGCGGTCCGCCCGGGCGCGACCCTGGTCGCCGCGGGCTTCCTGGACCCCCGGCCGACCCCCTTCCCGGCGGGCCCCTCGCTCACGTCCTTCAGCTACCGCGGCTTCGACCTCCTCTTCGACCCCGTCGTGGTGCGGCGCATGGCCGCCTTCCTCAGCGCGGGCCTCAGCCACGGCGCGTTCCAGCCCGCCATCGGCGAGGTGTTCGCCCTCGACGACGTCGCCGAGGCCCACCGCCATGTCGAGGAGGGCCGGCACGGCGGGAAGAAGGTCGTCGTCACGGTCTGAACGGCCGCCGCCCCGGGCCCGGGCGCGGGGCGGCGCTGTCCGACCGACTGGCTAAGGTCCTGGTATGGACAAAGAGTTGCTCGACCGGCTGGCCCCGTTCCGCGACGAGGCGGTGGAACAGGGCATACCCCTCGCCGAGGTGGAGCGGTGGACAGCCGCGGCCGCCCGCCCCTGCGCGTCGCTGTCGACGGACGGGGACGGCCCGGTCGTGGGGCACTTCGGCGGCCCGCTCCTGCTGCCGCCCGAACTCCCCGACCCCTACTACCCGTTGATCGCCACCATCGACCTCGCGGCGCTCCCCGCCGACGCGACCGACCTCCAACTCCCCGCCGGCGGCCACCTGCTGCTGTTCGCGCACGCCGACGACCCGTACGGCAGGGGAGGCGGGGGCGAGGCGCTGTACCTGCCGCCCGGCACCGCCGTCGAGGAACGCGAAGTGCGCGACGGGGCCACGGACTTCAGCGACGACGCGAAGACGCAGGAGCAGGTGCTGCGGCTGCTGGAGCAGTACCCGCAGGGCGAGATGCGGCTGAGCCGGGACGTCCTCCTGCCGTCGTACAGCGACCCGGACGTCCCCGACCACTTCTGGACCGCGCTGGTGCGCGACCACCCCCGCGCCGAGCAGATGAGCGAGGTGTGGGACGAGGTGGGGTGGCGCATCCCCGGCGGCGGTCCGCTCCAGCTCGGCGGATACCCCTCGGACGAGTACGGCGGCGAGGGCTTCCACCGCGAGTCGCCCGACGGGCAGAACCCCAGGGACTGGGTGCTGCTCGCCGACTGGCACCCGGGGCTGGAGGGCCGCGAGGGCCTCACCGTGCACTGGCCGATCCGCCTGCCGGACCTCGCCGCAGGCCGCTTCGACCAGGCGGCCGCCACCATCTTCTGGAACCCCTGAGCGCCGGACCACCCCTGAGACCCCGAACGCGGGGAATCCTGCGGCCGTACGGCGGCGGGCGCGCCGGTCAGGCGCCCGCCGTCAGCGCCCGGGTGACGGCCGCGAGCGCGGGCGACCGCCGCCCGGGCAGGCGCGCCACGAGAATCCGCCGGATCTCGGGCGGCGCGCCTTCCACCCGCACCAGGCTCACCTTCGGCGGCAGCACCCCGGACAGCCCCGCGGGCACCGTCGTCACCCCGAAGCCGCCCGCGACCAGCAGCAGCTTGGTCAGCCAGTCACGCGCGCTGTGCACGATCCGCGGCCGTCCGGGCAGACCGGGCCAGACCCCGAGCAGCGGCTCGGACCCGGACGACGGGGTGGCGATCCACGGCGCGCCGACCAGTTCGTCGACGTGCACCGCGTCGCGCCCGGCGAACTCCCCGGTCGACGCCACCGCCACCACCAGCTCGGTGTCCGCGACGGTCTCCACCGACAGGCGCGGCGACTCGCCGTCCACGGGCCGGTGCGGCGGGCGGGAGCTGAGCACCGCGAGGTCGATCGAACCCGCGCGCAGCGCCCGGACCAGGGTGGGCGTGGTGCCCTCGGTGGTCGTCACGGTGACGTGCGGGTCGCTCGCCGCCAGGCGCGCGAGCGAGGGCGGCAGGAGGGCGGCGCCCGCGCTCAGGAACAGCCCGAGCCGCACCCGTTCGGTGCGCGGGGCGGTGCCGGTGAGATCGTGTTCTGCCGCCGCCAGCGTGTCCAGGATCGTACGGGCGTGGCGCAGCAGCGTCAGGCCCGCGGCCGTCAGCCGGACCCCGTCGGGGCGCCGCTCGAACAGGACCGCGCCCGCGCTGCGTTCGAGGGCGGCGGCCTGGCGCGAGACCGCCGACTGGGTGTAGCCGAGCCGGTCGGCGGCCGCGGTGAAGCTGCCGGACTCGGCGATCTGCCGCAGGACCCGCAGGCCGGTGCTGGAGATGTCCATGCGGCCTACGCATACCACGGATGCCGGATCGTCGCTTCCCGCAGGGCGGCCGGACTCCTACGGTCGATCACGACAGCCCGGAACGATCACGGAGGCCCCACGTGTACGCAGCAGTTCTCACCCGGTTCGGCAGCCCGCTGGCGGTGCGGGAAGAACCCGACCCGGTGGCCGGCGGCGGCGAGGTGCTGGTCGAGGTGCTCGCCACCTGCGTGGCGCCGTACGCGGCCGAGGTCTTCAGCGGTGCGCGGAAGTACCCGCTGGTCCCGCCCGTCGTGCCCGGCATCGGCGGCATCGGGCGGGTCGTCCGGGTCGGCCCGGACGCCACCCGCCTGCGGCCCGGCGACCTCGTGTGGTGCGACTGCACGGTCCGCTCGCGGGACGACGCCCTCACCCCCGACATCACCCTCCAGGGCTGGAGCTCCCGCGGCGAGGGCGGCGCCCGGCTGGCCCGACACCTGCACGACGGGTCGTTCGCCCAGCTCATGCGGGTCCCCACGGAGAACGTCTACCCGCTGCCCGCCGCGGCTGCCGACGACCCGGCGCGCTGGTCCGCGGTCGGCTGCCACGTCATCCCCTACGGCGGGCTGCTGGCCGGCCGGCTCGCGGCCGGCGAGACGCTGCTCGTCAGCGGCGCCACCGGCAACCTCGGCAGCAGCGCCGTCGCCCTCGCCCTGGCCATGGGGGCGGGGTGCGTGGTCGCCCCGGGCCGCAACCAGGCCGCGCTCGACCTCCTCGCCGACCGCTTCGGGACCCGGGTGCGGCCCGTCCCGCTGACCGGCGACAGCGCCGTCGACTCCGCCGCGATGGCCGCCGCGGCGCACGGCCCGATCGACATGGTGCTGGACCTGCTCCCGCCGAGCGCGCCCAGCTCGGTGGCGCGCACCGCCGCCATGACCGTGCGCGAGTACGGCCGCGTGGTCCTCATGGGCGGCGTCGGCATGCTCGGCGGCGACGACTTCGCCCTGCCGTACCCCTGGATCATGCGCAACTCGGTCACCGTGCGCGGCCAGTGGATGTACCCGCGTGAGGCGAACACCGGCATCATCCGCCTGATCGCCTCGGGCGCCCTCGACCTCGCCCCCGAGCAGGTCCGCTGCTTCGGCCTCGACGCGGTCAACGAAGCGGTCGCCCACGCCGCCGCCCACCCCGGCCCCTTCGACCGCACCGTCCTGACCCCGCCGACCCGCTGACCAGGGCCCGGCGGCGGCCCCGGCCAGGGCCCCGGCGGTCAGCGCCAGCTGTCCGCGAGGAGGGGGCCCAAGGGGCCGAGGTCGAGGTTGAGGTCGTCGCGGCTGAGTCCGTGGTGCGCGCAGAGCTCGGTCATCGCCTCGTCGAGCCGCATGAGGGCGAGGCCGAGCCGCTCCTCCTGGTCCGCGGTGAGGTCCTCCTGGTCCAGGCGGCGCACGGCCTGGCGTTCCAGGAGCTGGCGGACCAGCTCGACCAGGGTGAGGACGAGGGAGACGAGGTCCCGGGCGGCGTTGTCCGGGTCGAGGCGCACCGTCGGGGCGGTCACAGGGGCCCTCCGTCGCTCCAGGGGGCGGGCACCCGCTCGCTGACGGACGCGAGCAGGGCGTGCAGGGAGAGCCGGATCAGCGGCACCTCGGCGATGGCGATGACGAGGTCGCCGCTGATGACGACGCCGGTCGCCAGGACGCGGTCGAGCAGGTCGACGAGCGGGACGCCCAGCGGCGCGCCGCTGTCGGGCCCCACCCAGCTGACGGTGTCGGTCGCGGCGGTCACGGGTGGACCCCGCCGGTGAAGGAGTAGGGCACCCACGGGCCGGTGACGTCGATGTGCACCTCGAGACCGGTGAAGGAGCCCCGGAGGGCGTGCACCGCCGCGGCCAGCTCCGCGGACCGGGCGTTGTCGACGAGGAAGGCGGCGTTGAGCACTTGGTGCCGGTCCCGCCCGGTGACCTCGGGGCCGTGCGGACGGCGGCGCACCGCGGCCACGGCCAGGGCGGCCGCGGTGTCGTGGACCCGCTGGGCCACGTGCAGCGCCGCGTCCTGCCAGGACTGGCGGTCGCGCTCGCGGCCCCGCACCCGGGACAGGTAGGCCGCGCCCGCCCCGGGAGCGGCCGCCCTCGCGGTGCCCGCGGTCCGGGAAGCGGCCGGGGCCGGGGCGGTGCCGGCCGACCGGCCGAGGTGGACCTTGACGGACCACTCGGCGCGCCCCGCCAACCGGTCCAGCGTGCCGAGGAACAACTGCCGCTGGTGGTCGAGGGCTTCGGCGGCCCGCCGGTCGTCGGTGAAGAGGGTCGCCAGCGGCAGCGGAACGACCGGGCCGTCCGCGGCGGCGGCCACGACCACGTCGTGGTGGCCGCGGGCGCAGCGCTCCAAGGCGACCGGGTCCGACAGCCGCCGGCGCAGGGCCTCCTGCGTGAAGTCCGCCGCCGGGACGCTCTGCACGACCGCCCGCAGGGAGCCGGCCAGCGGCAGCAGGCGCAACGGCCCGCCGCCCGTGTGCCCGCTCCGGCCCGCCAGACTGCCGGGATCGCCGCCGCGCCGGACGGCGAAGACGCAGGTCGCCGTCATCCCGTCGGCCGGCCCGGCCGGCGTGCTCGGCCCGACCGGCGCGGGACCGCGGTCGGTGGGGGCCGTCATGTCCGCGCCCTGGACGGTGCGCTGCGGGCGGGGACGTCCTCCCGGTCCTCCAACTCGGCCACCCGGGAGCGCAGTTCCTCGTTCTCCTGCGCGAGGGCGCGCTCGGCGGCGCGGGAGGACAGGGCCGGATCGGTCTCCCACCAGTCGATGCCGGCCTTCTTGGCCGTCTCGACCGACGAGATGAACAACCGGAGCCGGATGGTGAGGAGTTCGATGTCCAGGAGATCGATCTTGATGTCGCCGGCGATCACGATGCCCTTGTCCAGGATGCGTTCGAGGATGTCGGCGAGGTTGGACGTCGAGGGGGAGTGGCGGTAGGGGTCGTCGGCGGTGGGGAAGTCGAGCGGTGCCGTCACCGCCGGCTCCGGCCGCGCCGCCGAGGACGCTCGTCCTCGTCCTCGTCCTCGTCCTCATCCTGGTCCTCGGCTTCCTCTTCCTCGTCCTCCTCCTCGTCCCAGTCCTCGTCCTCGTCTTCGCCCTGGTCCGCTTCGTCCTCGTCGAACTCCTCCTCGTCCTCGGCGCCCTCCGCGCCCTCGTTGTCCTCGCCGTCCTCGTCGTCCTCCAGGCCCTCCTCGTGGGAGCGCACGACCTCGCCGTCGCGGATCTCGCCGCGCCAGCCCTCGATCTCGTCGTCGGCGTGCAGCGTGACGTGGCGGCTGAAGTGCTTGAGGTCGAGGCGGAGCCGCCGGCCCTGGGCGCGCCAGAGGTTGCCGGTCTTCTCGAAGAACCCGGCGGGGGTGTACTCCACCACCACGAGGATGCGCGTCAGGGTGGGGCCGAGGTCGTGGAAGCTGACGGCGCCCGCCGTGGTGCCCTTGGGCCCCTCGGACGTCCACACGATCCGCTCGTCCGGGATCTGCTCCTGGATCGTTGCCTTCCAGTTCCGTTTGGACGGGCCGACCTTGACGTTCCACTCGGTCGTGACGTCGTCCTCCTGCGAGACGCCTTGGACGCCCTTGGTGAAGCCGCTGAAGTCCTCGAACTGCGTCCAGTGGTCGTACGCCGTGCGCAGGGGGACGCCGACGTCCAGCGTCTCGACGATGTTCACCGCCTTGACGTTGTCCCCCTTGCCCCCGCCACCGCCGCCACCGCCGCCGCCCCCGACGGCGTTCTTGACCGTGCCCATGACCTTCTCCTTGGCGTCCTTGGCTTTCTGTCCGGCCATCGCCTTGAACGGTGACTCGCCCTGGAGGACGCGGCTGCCCACGCCGAGCATGCCGCCCTCGCCCTCGCCGATGTCGGACAGCCGGTCGGTCAGGTCGGACACCTTGCCGCCGGCCTTGTCGATCCACCCCTGCGTCATTCCGCTGAGGAAGTGACCGAACTCCTCGCGCAGTTCCTCCAGCCCGGTGGGGCGGTCGGACTTCTCGTTCTGCCTGGCCATCGCCGTCTACCTCCCGCGCCGGTTGGTCGTGGAATCCGCCCGGCCCGTGGTCTTCCGCCGGGCCGTCTCGCCCTGGCGGGACGCGGACTTGGCGGCCGCGCTCTTGTGCGCGGCCTTCTTCGCCGCGGGCTTCCTGGCCGCCGCCTTCTTGGCTGCCGTCTTCTTGGCGGCCGCGGCCTTCTTCGGCGGAGCCGCGTGCTTCGCCGCTTTCCTGCCCGCCGGCCCGTCGTGCCGGTGGGGCGCGTGCCGGGGGGACTCGGGCTCCTCCGCGTCGTCGGCGCCTTCCGCGCCGCCGCGGTCGTCGTCTTCCGGGCCCTGCTCGTCCTCCTCCGCACCGTCCTCCCGGTCTTCGGCTTCTCCGGCTTCTCCGGGTTCCTCCTGCGGGCGGCGGGCGCCCCGCTCGCGGAGCGCTCCGGCGAGGGAGGAGAAGCCCCGGTCGGCGGACGAGGACGCGGCCTTGCTCGCGGCCATGTACAGCTCGTCCTTGATCTGCGCGCGCAGCTCGTCCAGTTGGGGATGCTCCCGCAGCCGGCGCAGGCCCTCCGCGGCGAGCCCCGCCGGGGAGAGGGGGAACCGGCGCCCGGCGAGGAAGGTGCCGATGACGATGGCCGTCTTCGCCTTGCGGGTACGGCCGAGGAGGTAGCCGCCGGCCACCGCCGCGGCGATCGCGGTCTTGCACGAACTGTCCGTCACCGAACGTCTCCTGACTGGTGGGCGGCGCGCTGCCGCCGGAGTGTGCCGTGTTCGAGCTGGTCCAGCAGCCGTTCTTCCTCCGCCGCGAACCGCTCGGGGTCGATCTCGCCGTCGTCCAGGGCCCGGTGGAGCTCGGCGAGCCGGGCACGGAGCACCGCCGGGTCGTCGATCTCGTTCTCCGCCGTCTCCAGCAGCACGTCGGCGAGCCAGCCCACACCGCGGACCGGCGCGAGCGGCAGGAGCAGCAGACCGGTGAAGAGGCACATGTCAGGTCCCCGCGAGGGCCGGTACGTCGGAGAAGCTGTAGCACGGCAGCGGACCGGTCAGCCGCAGCCCGGCGCCGAAGACGTTCCGGGCGGCGAGCGTGTCCACCGCGGCGCGGCAGTCGTCCGTGCGGTCGGCGGCGACGAGGAAGGACGCGTTCAGCACGCAGCCGGGAACGTCCGGGCCGGGAGCCGTCTCCTCGGCGAGCGCCGCCAGCGCGGCAGCCGCCTGCCGCCCCACCTCCTCCGCGCGCCGGCGCAGGCCCGCGGCGACGGCCTCGCCGAGCCGCACGCTCGTGTCGTAGCCGGGCCGCCGCCGTACCTCCTCCCGCAGCCGCCGCACCTGCGGGTCGGTGCGGGTGAGGTCCGCGAGGCCGGCCTCGACCGGGGAGACCTTGAGGTTCAGCTCGACGCGGCCGGAGATCCGGGCCAGCGCGGCCCGGTAGCCGTCGGCGCCGGTCCGCAGCTGAGCGAGCAGGGCGTCCTCGTCGTCGGCCACCACGCCGAACCGGGCCGGGAGCACCGGGCCGCTGCCGGACAGCGACAGCAGGACGTTCTGGTGCGCGTGCAGGTCCCGGCGGTAGGCGCGCAGCCGCTGCGGGGCGGCGCTGACCACGGCGGCCAGCGGGCCCGCGACCAGCGTGCGCAGCCGGGCCGGCGGATCACCGATGCCATGCACCTGGCGGGGCAGGACGACGTCCGCCGCGGTCACCCCGTAGACGTAAGTGCTCCCCACGGTCAGTCCTCCTCGTCGTGACGCCGGGACCGGCTGCCGGAACGAGAGCTGGAACGGCTCCCGGAGGAACTGCCGGAGCGGCGGGCCGAGCTCTTGCGCCGCGGCCGCTCCTGCTCCTCCTCGTCGCCCTCGTCCTCGTCGTCCCCGTCGCCTCCGACGCCGATGGCGTCCTTGACCTTGTCGCCCACCGACCGGGCGGCCCGCTTGGCGCCGGTCTTGCCTATGGCGGCGGAGGCCCCGCCGAACAGCTCCGGGACGGTGCGGCTGGTGGAGTCGTTCTCCAGGTCCAGGCGGTTGCACGCCTCGGCGAAGCGCAGGTACGTGTCCACGCTGGCCACGACGATGCGCGCGTCGATCTTGAGGATCTCGATGCCGACCAGGGACACCCGGACGAACACGTCGATGACCATGCCCCGGTCGAGGATGAGGTCCAGAACGTCGTAGAGCGTGCCCGCACGCGGGGGGCACACGACTCCATCGGTGATGACGGTCACGGCGGTACCAATCTTTCGGGTGGGCCCCGGGGGACAGGGCGGCTGGAGCGGCGACGGCTCAGTGGTCGGCGGGTCACTCGTCGACGGCGCCGCGCCGGTAGCGGTGGACGCGGCGGTAGCTGCGCAGTGCGCCGTCCTCGGCCAGCTCGACCTCGTACGTCGCCAGCAGGCTCGTGGTGTCCGGGATACGGGCGACCTCGACCACGTCCACGCCGACGCGCCAGCCGCCCTCCTCCAGCGGCGCGACCGCGGAGCAGCCCTCGGTCGGACGCCGGATCAGCTCGCCGAGGAGGTGGGCGGCCCGCTCGGCCGCGTCGTGCGCGTCCTTCGGATGCCCGCTGCGGGAGCCGGACCGGTGGGACGGCACACGGGACTGTCGGGCACGTGTCTCTGCCATGACCTCACCCTGCGGGCGCCCGGACACGTGTGCACGCGGAGCAGGACCATCCGGAGCGCCGCGGCGGCCAAGTGACCGCTGCCGCAGGGCCGTCGGCGTCCGCGGCACCGCCGCTGCGGCATCAGGGTGCCCGCTACCGCCAACACGGTGGCCGACCGGTGCTCCGCCGGGACCCGGCACGTTCCGCCACCTGTCCGGCCCGGCACTCGTCATCCGGTTCCGCGCGTGATCACCAGGAATACCGCCTAACAGCAAGTGCATGCTCTTCATTCATATAGTTACTGCCATGCAACTGGACTTGAATCTGCTCACCGCCCTGGACGCGCTGCTGGAAGAGGGCAGCGTGGCCGGAGCCGCGGACCGGCTCCATGTCACCGCGCCGGCGATGAGCCGCTCGCTGGGCCGCATCCGCAAAGCCACCGGCGACCAGATCCTGGTCCGCACCGGACGCCACATGACGCCCACCCCCCGCGCACTGGCCATGCGCACCGAGGTCCACGTCCTGGTGCAGCAGGCCCACCAGTTGCTGTCCTCCCGTACGGACCTCGACCTGGCGGACCTGGAGCGGGTGTTCACCGTTCGCCTGCACGACGCCCTCACCACCGCCTGCGGGACTGCCCTGGTCGCCGCGGTGCACCGCCAGGCCCCGAAGGTGAAGATGCGCCTCACGGTCGAGCCCGGCCACGACACCCCAGAGCTGCGTCGCGGAGAGGTCGATGTGGCCTCCAGCGCCGGACCCCCGCCCCAGCCCGACATCCGTCACCGCCTCATCGGCCAGGACCGGATCATCCTCGCGGTCCGGGCGGGCCATCCGCTCACCGACGGGCCGGTGACGGTCGAGAGGTACGCCGCGGCCGATCACGTGACCGTCTCCCGGCGGGGGAGCCTGCGCAACCGGGTGGACGACGCCGTCGCCGCCCTCGGCCACGAGCGCCGTGTCATCGTCTCCGCCCCCGCGACGGACACCGCCCTGCAACTCGCCCGTGACGCCGACGTCGTGGTCACCCTCCCCGACGCGGTCACCCGCTCCGCCCGCGACCAACTGGGCCTGACCACACTGCCGTTGCCCTTCGACCTGCCACCCGTGCCGCTCTATCTGCTCTGGCACCAGCGCTACGACGACGACCCCGCCCACACCTGGCTGCTCGACCTGGCGACCCAGACCCTCCAGGGCCTGTTCACCGCTCCGGACGCTGCTGACCAGTAGCGTCCCGTCGGGGCATCTCGACGGGCTTCGCGGGCGCTGCGGGAGGGGAGCAGATCCAATTGCGCGGGAGTCATCTCAGTAGTGCGTGACATGCACTTGAGGTTAATGATCGGCCGCTCTACTTTCGAAGGGCAGGCGCGAACGGAACGCGGTTTCGCCCGGTCTGCTCGACCACCCCCTCCTCCGATGGGAGCACCACCATGTCCGAATCGATCCGCACCGCCGAAATCGCCGCGCCCGCCGACTCCGCGTCCGACACCGACCTGCTCGCGCGGACCGCCGACGCCGTACGCGCGGCGGGTTCGGTGCTGCGGGAGCGCTTCGGGGACGTGGCCGCTCCTCGGACCCGTGAAGAGCTGATGGGTGTGCTCGCCGCCAACGACGACGCGGCCCTCGCCGTCCTGCGCCCCCGCCTGACGCGCCTGCGCCCGGACGCCGGCTGGGTGGAGAACGAACTGGACGGCGGGGCGCTGCCGTCCGGCGAGTGGTGGGTCGTGGACCCGGCCGAGGGCAACGTCAACCACCTGCACGCCCTGCCCGAATGGGCGGTTACCGCCACTCTCGTGCGCGACAACCGGCCGGTGCTCACCGCGGTCCACCAGCCGCTGACCGGCCGGACCTACACCGCGCTCGCCGGCGCCGGCGCCCACCTCGACGGCCGGCCCCTGCACGTGTCCCCGACCGCGGACCTCGGCTTGAGCCTGGTCGCCACCAGCCAGGCCCGGCCGGACGAGGACGAGAAGGTCGTGCGGCGCATCGGCTCCTCGATCACCGCGATGCTCCTCGACGCGCTCGTCGTCCGCGTCGCCGTCCCCGCGACCCTGCACCTGCTGGACGTGGCCGCCGGCCGGCTCGACGCCTTCTGGCAGTTCGCCGGCGCCCGCGCGGACCTGCTCCCCGGAGCCCTGCTCGTCACCGAGGCCGGCGGACGGATCACCGACGCCGAGGGCCGCCCCTGGACCCCGCAGAGCGCGAGCTTCCTGGCCGCCGCGCCCGGCGTCCACGCCCGGGCCGTCACCACGCTCTCCCGCTGACCACCCACCACGACCCGCACCCACCGAAGGAACAGAACACCATGACCACCATCGCAGTCCTCGGCAACGGCCGCGTCGGCGGCAACCTCGCCCAGGCCCTCACCCGCGCAGGCCACCGGGTGACGGCGGTGGGCCGCGCGCCGGGCGCCGCCGCCGACGCCGCCGAGGAGGCGCGGATCGTCGTCAACGCCACCCCGGGCGCCGGCTCGCTGGAGCGGCTCACCGCACTGCGCGACGAACTGCGCGGCAAGATCCTCGTCGACGTCTCCAACGCCACCGTCGACGGACCGGACGGGCTGCCCGCCGACCTGCTCTACCCCGGTTCGAGCCTGGCCGAGCAACTCCAGGAGGCACTCCCGGAAACGCGCGTCGTCAAGACGCTCAACACGATGCTCTTCCCCGTGATGACCGCGCCCGGCGCGCTCGCCCAGGCGCCGACCGCCTTCCTCTCCGGCGAGGACCCGCAGGCCAAGCAGACCGTCCGTGAACTGCTCACCGACCTCGGCTGGCAGCAGGAGTGGATCACGGACCTCGGCGGGATCGGGACCGCCCGCGCCACCGAGGCCGCGATCCTGTTCGTGCACCACGTGATCCGCTCCAGCGGGTTCGCCCCCTTCGCGGTCTCGGTCGTCCGCTGAGAGCCTGGGGCGACGGTGATCGGCGGGACGGACCCTAGTGGTGGGAGTGGTCGCTGTCCGTGCTGGGGGCGCCGCCCATCATGCGGAGCATGCCGAGGCCGCCGGTGCGCAGGAAGCGGGTCAGGAGCGCGGCGGCCAGGAGGAGGAAGGCGATGTTGAGGACGGTGGTGTAGTTCCAGGTGACGCCTTCGGCGGGGATGGTGGCGTCGGCCTGGTCGGGGACGAGGCCGAGGCCGCCGAATACCAGCTCGACGGCGTATCCGGCGACGACGGCGGCCGCGTAGAAGGTGCCGAGCAGGAAGAGGGCCATACGGGCGCCGTAGTACTTCCGGTAGATGCTCAGGATCGGCAGGATGATCAGGTCGGCGAAGACGAACGCGACGACCCCGCCGAAACTGATCCCGCCCTTCCACAGCACGACCGCGAGCGGCACGTTCCCGATGGAGCAGACGAACGAGGCGATCGCGACCAGCGGGCCGATCAGCGGACCCCAGAACTTGGACGCCAGCGGGTGGCCGTCGAAGAAGAACGCGCGCCAGAACGCGTCGGGCACCCAGGCGGCAATGGCGCCCGCGACGAACAGGCCGACCACCAGGTCCCGCAGGATCGCCGCCCACTCCATGACGAACACGTGCGAGGTCGCGGTGAACCCGTCGGGCGACAGCAGGCGCCGGGCGAAGGAGCCCTCGCCCCGTACGGACATGTCCATCGCGGCATGGCCCTCCATGGCACCGGCCACGCCGCGTTCGGCCTGCGCCCGGGCCGTGCGCAGCAACCGGTCGCGCAGCAGCAGCCGGAACAGCACCGCCAGGACGACGATCATGATCGGGCCGCCGGTGAACTCCGCGAGCGTGAACTGCCACCCCATCAACAGCGCGAGGATGACGCCGAGTTCGGCGACAAGGTTGGTGGAGGCGATCTCGAACGCCATCGCCGCGGTGAAGTCGGCGCCCCGGCGGAACAGCGAGCGCGCCAGCGCCACCGCCGCGTAGGAGCAGGACGACGAGGCCGCGCCCAGACCGGCGGAGAGCGCCAAAGTGCGGGGGCGGTCGTCGCCCAGGAGCGCCACGACGGTGGAGGTGCGGACGACCGCCTGCACGACGGCGGACAGGGCGAAGCCCAGGATCAGGGCCCAGGTGATCTCCCAGGCCATCGAGCCGGTGATCGACAGGGCGTGCAGGATCGCGTGCATACGTCACAGCCTTCCCCGTGGAGGGAGCGGGACCGCGCGGCGCCGCGCGCAGGCGCGGGGCGGCCCGGCCGATCGGGTGGTGGGGGCGCCGCTGCCGGTCGGCGCCCCCTTCGGACCCCCTTCGGACGGGGTCAGCTCACGGTCAGCTCACGCGCAGGGTCAGCGCCGCGGTGTGCAGGGCTCCGGCGGCCCGGAACTGGAGGAACATCCGCCAGTTCCCCGGCTTCGGCAGCTCGGCGTGGAAGGACAGGTCCGGGCCGCCGTGGCCGCCGTCGGCCGCCGTGGTGGGGTGCAGGTGCGCGAAGGCGGCGTCGCCCTCGTGGAAGGCGGTCAGGTGCGCGTAGCTGTCCAGGTACGGCTGGAGGCCGGTGACGGGCCGGCCGTCCTTCGACGTGGCGAGGTGCACGGTCAGCGGGTGCTCCATGCCCGCCATCAGGTCGCCCTTGACGGTGACGGTGTAGCCGTCGGCGGTGGCCGTGGCCGACGCGGCGGGCAGCGGGGTCGCGGTGGCGGCGCCGGGGACGGTGACCGGACGGGACAGCACGAACGCGGTGCCCGCGCCCGGCCCGGCCGCCGGGGTGAAAGCGGCGAACATCCGCCAGGAGCCGGGCGCGAGGGCGGCCGGGCGCGCGGTCCAGGTGCCGTCCTGGGCCATGACCGGGTGCAGGTGCTGGAAGCCGGTCAGGTCCGAGCGGATCGCGTAGAAGTGCAGCCGCTTGGTCTGGTCGACCCGGAACGCGGTGACCGGCCTGCCGTCCGGGCCAACGACGGTGAAGCGGTAGGGGGCGGGGGTGCCGGCGGGCAGCGTGGTGGCGGCGCTGGTGAGGCGGTAGCCGTCCGCGTGGTCGGACAGGCCGTCGCCGCCCGCGGTGGCGCCCATGCCGGGCATGCCGGGCATACCTGACGTGGCGGTGGCAGTGGCAGTGGCTGCGGCGGCGCCGGTGGCCGACGGCATCGCGCCGTGGTGCGTGCCGGGCATGGCGCCGTGGCCGCCGGAGCCGCTGGAGCCGCACGCGGCCAGGGTGGTCGCGAGTACGGCCGCGGCGGCAGCCGCGAGGGCGCGGCGGCGCATGGCGGTACTGATGCGGGAAGAAGCAGACATGGGTGGGGTCTTTCCGGGTGGGCGCACCCGCACCGGGTGCGCGGACGTCATCAGGGCACCTCACCGGATCTCGGCAGGAACTGCCGGCCCGGCGCGGCCCGGTCAGGTCCGCGCGACACACACCTGGAGCAGGAGCGGGCGCCCGCCCCGTGGCGGCGGCCCGCGCCGCCTCGCCCGGTGCGGCCTGCCCAGCAGCCGGCCGAAGGCCAGGAGGGCGGCCGCCGGCACGGCGACGGCGAGGAGCGGCCCGCCGGCGGGCAGCACAAGGCGGGGGCGGGCCGGGGTCGACACGCACAGTTGCCCGCGCATCGCCGGCACGGCCCCGGTCCGCGCGCTGCCGGGGCGCTGGTGTGCCGCCGCCGCGGGGCCGTTCGGCGCCATCGCGGCGGCGGCCGGGACGCTCATGCCCGCAGGCGCGGCCGCCGTGCCATGGCACCCTTCGGCCGCGCCGAACGGAGAACCGTGCATCAGGAACAGGCCGGCCAGGACCGCGCACGCCAGCAGCAGCCGGGCAGCGCCCCGCCCGCCGACCTGCCGCCTGCCCGCCACCGCCGGACCCCTCCGTTCGCAACGCGCCTGGGCACACGCCTCCCGGCGCAGCCGCTGCGAGGATACCCCACCCGGGTATCCGAAGGCCGTGCGGCACGCGGCCAGGCGCACCTCCCTGACCCGGCGTCAGGCAGCGAACGCCCGTCCAGCCGCGCCCGGCCGGTCAGCGGCCGCCGCCCCCGCGCCCGGTGTGTTCGCCCTCGGCCTCGACATGGGCCTCCGGCCCGGGGGAGAACAGCGTCTCCCGGTGGTCCTCCGTCCAGCGCACGGTGTACGGCGGTGTGCCGTCCGGATGCTCCAGGCCGACGACCCGGCCGCGGCGGCGGTGGCCGTCCACATGCACGGACTCCACGACGATCCAGTCCCCGACGTGAGCACGCATCCCGCGCCTCCCTCCGTCTGCTGTGCGGCTTCCCCGCGCCCCCCTCTCCAGAATAGGAGCACCGGCGCGCCTTCCCGCGAGCCCCGCGGCGCCGAGTTCGCGAGCCCCGCGGCGCGGAGCCTCAGAGGAAGGCGGTCAGCTCCTGCTGCCGCGCGGCCGTCCAGCTGTGGGCGGCGCGCACCTCCTGGGGGACGCCCCGCCGGCAGAGGCCGACCATGGCGGGGTCGCCTGCGGCCGCGCCCTGCTCGATGCCCTGCCGGCAGCGGTCCTGCCACCACAGCACGGTTGCCACCAGGTCGGCGCGGTCGGTGCCGGCCAGCCCGTAGGCGTCCGCGACGGCCCGCATCCGCGGCCCGGCCCAGTCCGTCTCGCGGCCGGGGCCCAGCCGCAGGAACTGCCAGCACAGGTGGGCCACGTCGTGGACCCGGCGGCCGGGTCCCGCCAGGTCCCAGTCGATGAGCGCGACCGGGCGCAGCAGGCGGCCCTCGTCGCGGTAGACGGTGTTCCGGTACGACAGGTCGTTGTGGCACACCACCTCCGCGCCGGCGGCCAGGCGGTGGCCGGCGGTGAGGTCGTGCGCGGCGCGGACCAGACGGGCCAGCTCCGTCAGGCTGCCGACGGCGGCGACGCGTTCGTCGTACTCCCAGGGCACGAGGCCGGGGACGAAGGTGAACATGTCCCGCCCCTGCGCGTCGGACCCGAGGCAGCGCGGCGCACCCGGCCAGTCCTGGTCGGCGAAGTGGCCGAGCACCTGCCGTACGTAGGGGGAGGTGGGCGTGCGGCGGACCGTGCCGTCGACGAGGACGGTCGTGCCGATGAAACCGCCGCGCAGTTCCTGCTCTTGGGGCATGAGGGGATTCCTTGCCGGGCCGGGGAGGGATGTCGCTTCCAAGGGTCGGGCAGGTCGCGGTCGTCCGGTAGGCAGGTGGGCCGGTGGTCCCGGTGCGACGGCCCGAAGGGCCCTGCCGGGGCGGCGGCCGGGTGTGTTCGCGTGGAAGGAGAGGTGCACCTAGAAACGGTGCCGGCCACGGAGAGGAGCGCGCTCATGACGGGGCAGACCAAGCCGAGCACACCGGATCACACCAGGTCGTGGAACGTTCGCCTCGACCTCTTCGAGGACGACAAGGAGGGCGACACCACCGCGCACGTGGTGCTCGACACCGGCGACAACCGGCTGGACCGGTGGGCGAGCGCCCACTGCCACCCGGGTGAGCGGCTCGTGCCCGAGATCGGTGACGAGTACGCCGCCGGCCGCGCCCTGCGGGAGATGGGCCAGCGGCTCATGGACCTCGGCGCGCTCGACGCCGAGGAGAACGCCCACGGGCGGAGCGACCACCCACGGGGGCGCTGACCTGCGCAGACGGGACCGGCGGGAGCGAAGGCGAGCGACAGCGGACCGGCCCGGGAGGCCGGCGGCGGGACCGGCCCGCACGAACGTCTACATGCTTGTAGTAGGTTGTCGCTCCCCAAGTCCCTCCCCGAGGAGGTCCCCTCCGTGGGTCCCACCCAGATCAACGGCCTGCCCGCGCACATCCTGCTGGTGCACGTGGTCGTCGTACTCGTCCCCCTCACCGGGATCGCGCTCATCGGCTGCGCGGTGTGGCCGAGCTGGATGCGGCGGATGGGCCTGGTGCTGCCGCTCCTGGCGCTGGTGACGCTGGCGAGCGTGCCGCTCACCACCCACGCCGGGGAGTGGCTGGAGCGGCACACCGCCAGCACCCCGCTCATACGCAGGCACGCCGAACTCGGGGACGGCCTGCTGCCCTGGGCCGCGGGCCTGTTCGTCCTCGCCGTGGCGCTGTGGTGGTGGCACCGCCGAGCCCAGGCGGGCCCGGCCGGGGGCGGCACGGGCGCGGCGGCGGCCGCGATGCCGCTGCGCGTCGCCGCGGCCGTGGTGTGCGCGGTCGTGGCCGCCGGCGCCGTCGTGCAGGTGTACCGGATCGGGGACTCCGGCGCGAAGGCCGCCTGGACCGGCAACTTCTCCAAGAGCCCGGCATCCAGCCAGCACCGCTGACCGCCGCGGCGCCGACCGGCCGGAGCGTTCCTTTCACGGTGAAAGGGAACTTTTGCCCGGGGTCGCGGGCGGCCGGATACTGGTGCCCATGGCGAACCGGGGCTGGCGCTTCTGGGTCGACCGGGGCGGCACCTTCACCGACGTGGTCGCCCAGCGGCCGGACGGGCGGCTGCTGTCGTACAAGCTGCTGTCGGAGAACCCCGCGGCCTACCAGGACGCCGCGGTGGCCGGCATCCGGCACCTGCTGGACCTGACCGAGGACCAGGCCGTGCCCGCCGCGCTGGTCGACAGCGTCCGGATGGGCACCACGGTGGCGACCAACGCGCTGCTGGAACGCAAGGGCGACCGGGTCGCCCTCGTCATCACCCGCGGCTTCGCCGACGCCCTGCGCATCGGCTACCAGAACCGGCCGCACCTCTTCGCGCGCGAGATCGCCCTGCCCGAGCAGCTCTACGAGCGGGTCATCGAGGTGGACGAGCGGATCGCGGCCGACGGGACCGTCCTGCGCGCCCCCGACCTGGAGCGGCTGGCGGCCGACCTGCGCGCCGCCCACGGCGACGGCATCCGGGCGGTGGCGGTCGTCTGCCTGCACAGCCACCTGCACCCGCGGCACGAGCAGGCCGTCGGCGCCCTGGCCGAACGCCTCGGGTTCCCGCAGGTGTCGCTCTCCAGCGAGGTCAGCCCGCTGATGAAGGTGGTCCCGCGCGGGGACACCGCGGTCGTCGACGCGTACCTCTCGCCGGTGCTGCGCCGCTACGTACACCAGGTCGCCGGGCAACTCCGCGGTGTGCGGCTGATGTTCATGCAGTCCAACGGCGGGCTGGCCGAGGCCGGGCACTTCCGCGGCAAGGACGCGATCCTGTCCGGTCCGGCCGGCGGCATCGTCGGGATGGCGCGCATGTCACGCGCGGCCGGCCACGACCGGGTCATCGGCTTCGACATGGGCGGCACCTCCACCGACGTCTCGCACTACGCCGGAGCCTACGAGCGGGTGCTCGACGCCCAGGTGGCGGGCGTACGCCTGCGGGCGCCGATGCTCGACATCCACACCGTGGCCGCCGGGGGCGGCTCGGTGCTGCACTTCGACGGAACCCGCTACCGCGTCGGCCCGGACTCCGCCGGCGCCGACCCCGGACCCGCCTGCTACCGCAAGGGCGGCCCCCTCACCGTGACCGACGCCAATGTGATGCTCGGCCGCGTCCAACCCGGCCACTTCCCGGCCGTGTTCGGGCCGGACGGGGACCAGCGGCTGGACGCGCGGACCGTACGGCGGCGGTTCGCCGACCTCGCCGGGCGGATCGGCGCGGCGACGGGCGACACGCGCACACCGGAGCAGGTCGCCGAGGGCTACCTCCAGGTCGCGGTCGCCGGCATCGCGGGCGCCGTCAAGCGCATCTCGGTGCAGAAGGGCCACGACATCACGCAGTACGCGCTGACCACGTTCGGCGGCGCGGGCGGCCAGCACGCCTGCGCGGTCGCCGACTCGCTCGGCGTGCGCACTGTGCTGGTCCCGCCCATGGCCGGGGTGCTCTCCGCGCTCGGGATGGGCATGGCCGACACCACCACGATGCGCGAGCAGTCCGTGGAGGTCCCGCTGGAGCCGGCCGCCATGGACCGCGTCCGGGCGGTGGCCCGGGAACTGGAGGAGCAGGCCCGCCGCGAACTGCTCGACGAGGACGTCCCGGCGCAGAGCATCCGGATCACCTGCCGCGCCCGGCTGCGCTACGACGGCACCGACACCACCGTGCCGGTGGACCTCGCGGAACCCGGCGCCATGAGGGCCGCCTTCGAGGCCGGCCACGAAGCCAGGTACTCCTTCCTGATGGACCGCCCGATCGTGGTGGAGTCGCTGTCGACCGAAGCGGTCGGCCTGACCGAGCAGCCGGACCTGACACCGCGGCCCGCGCAGGCGCCACCGGCGGCGCAGGACGCGACCGCGGCCCTGTACACCCAAGGCGCATGGCGCGAAGTGCCGCTGCGCGCAAGGGAGTCCATGCGTCCGGGGGAGTCCGTCGCCGGCCCGGCCGTCATCACGGAGACGAACTCCACCACGGTCGTCGACGAGGGCTGGCAGGCGGCGATGGCGCCCGAAGGGCACCTGGTCCTGCGCCGCACCGCCGAGCCGGACCGGGCCGACGTCGGCAGCCAGGCCGACCCGGTCATGCTGGAGGTCTTCAACAACCTCTTCATGTCGATCGCCGAACAGATGGGCGCGCGCCTGGAGTCCACCGCGCAGTCGGTGAACATCAAGGAGCGGCTCGACTTCTCCTGCGCGCTCTTCGACGACGACGGCGACCTCGTCGCCAACGCCCCGCACATCCCCGTGCACCTGGGGTCCATGGGCGCCGGCGTCAAGGAGGTCATCCGGCGCCGCGCCGACACGATGAAGCCCGGCGACAGCTACGCCGTCAACGACCCCTACCACGGCGGCACCCACCTGCCCGACGTCACCGTGATCACGCCGGTGTTCGACACCGAACAGACCGGCCGGCCCCGCATCCTCTTCTTCGTCGCCTCCCGCGGCCACCACGCCGAGATCGGCGGCAGCAGCCCGGGCTCCATGCCCGCGGACAGCCGCAGCATCGAGGAGGAGGGCGTGCTCTTCGACAACTGGCTGCTCGTGGAGAACGGCCGGCTGCTCCAGGACGCGACCCGCCGGCTGCTGACCGCCGGCCCCTACCCCTCCCGCAACCCCGACACCAACCTCGCCGACCTGCGCGCCCAGATCGCCGCCAACCGCAAGGGCGTCGACGAGGTCGGCGCGATGATCGAGCACTTCGGCCTCGACGTGGTGCAGGCGTACATGCGGCACGTGCAGGACAACGCCGAGGAGGCCGTGCGCCGCGTCATCGACGCGCTGCGCGACGGGCAGTGCCGGTACGAGACGGACTCCGGCGCGGTCATCGCGGTCCGCGTCACCGTGGACCACGCGCGGCGCACCGCCACCCTGGACTTCACCGGCACCTCGCCGCAGCTCGCCACCAACTTCAACGCGCCGGCGTCGGTGACCACCGCCGCCGCGCTCTACGTCTTCCGCACCCTGGTCGCCGACGACATCCCCCTCAACGACGGCAGCCTGCGCCCGCTGCGCCTGGTCGTCCCCGGCGGCTCGATGCTCGCCCCCGCCTACCCCGCCGCCGTCGTCGCGGGGAACGTGGAGACCTCACAGGCCGTCATCGGCGCCCTGTACGCGGCGATGGAGGTCCAGGCGGAGGGCTCGGGGACCATGAACAACGTCACGTTCGGCAACGCACGCCACCAGTACTACGAGACCCTCGCGTCGGGCTCCGGCGCCGGGAAGGGCTACCACGGGGCGAGCGCGGTGCAGACCCACATGACCAACTCCCGGCTGACCGACCCCGAGGTCCTGGAGTGGCGCCACCCGGTGCGCGTCGAGGAGTTCGCCGTACGGCGCGGCACCGGGGGAGCGGGGCGCTGGCACGGCGGCGACGGCGTCGTACGGCGCCTGCGCTTCCTCGAACCGATGACGGTCAGCACGCTCGCCGGCCACCGCCGGGTGCCGCCGTACGGGATGGCCGGCGGCCTGCCGGGCGCCCTCGGCGCCGCGCACGTCGAGCGCGCCGACGGCAGCGTCCAGCCGCTCGCCGGCTGCGACAGCGCCGACCTGCGCCCCGGGGACGTCCTGGTGGTCGAGACCCCCGGCGGCGGGGGATACGGGACGCCGCCCGGGTGACCCGGCCGGGCCCCGTCACCGCGCGTCGTCGGCGGCCGCCTGCCACGCGCCGGGGCGCATGCCGGTCGCCTTGCGGAAGAACACCGAGAAGTTGGACGCGTCGGGGAAGCCCAGCGCGTCGGCGCAGCGGGCCGCGGTGAGGCGGTCGTGCGCGAGCAGGCGCTTGGCCTCCAGGACGAGCCGGTCGACGATGTACCCCTTCGCCGTACGGCCGGTGGCCTGCTGCACCGCGCGCGAGAGGGTGCGGGGCGCGTACCCCAGGGCGCGCGCGTAGTGGCCGGCGTCGTGGTGCTCCCGGAAGTGCGCCTCGACGCTCGCGCGGAAGAGCGGGAACAGCGGATGCGCGGACGGCTTCTCGGCGTGCGGCGGCCGCAGCCGGGCGAGGAGCGCGGAGAGCAGGATGCCGGGCAGCTCCGCCGCGAAGTCCCCGGGCGGGGCCGCGGCCTCCAGCACGAGATGGCGGCACGCGGCGTCGACATACGGCCAGTCGGCGTCGGGCACGCCCCAGTGCGCGGCCAGGTCCGGGGCCGCGACGAGCCCGCGGGTGGCGCCGGTCACCGGCGCGGTCGGCACGAACAGCACGAGGTGCCCGGCCAGCGCGGCGATGTCGTCCCACCGGTGCACCGCGCCGGGCGGAACCCACACCGCGGACCGCTCCGCCAGGGGATGCCGCAGGAAGTCCACCGTGACCGCGCCGCGCCCGGCGTCGACGACGGCGAGGACATGGAAGTCGGCACGCTGCGTGCCGCCGTCGCCCCGCGCGCGAAGGCGCGCGAACGTCATCGTCTCGACCCCGGCGGCACCGCGGCCGGCGGGCTGGTAGGTCATCTGCCGGATCGCCTGCACCTGTCCAGTTTCCACCATGGCGCGACCAGTCGCGCCGATGCCCGCCCCCGGCGGAAGAGCTTCGATGGACGCATGGGGGAGATCCCCCCACCGCAGCGAACCGGAAGGCCGTCATGACCACGACGCGACAGCAGCACCTGCCCACTTACGACCACCGGCAGGGGACCGGGCCGACCCTGGTCCTGCTCCACTACTGGGGCGGCTCCGCCCGCACCTGGGACCTGGTCGCCGACCGCCTGACCGGGCGCGACGTGCTGGCGGTCGACTTCCGCGGGTGGCGCCGGTCGAGCGGCCTGCCCGGCCCCTACACGCTCGACCGGCTCGCCGAGGACACCCTCGCGGTGCTCGCGGAGGCGGGCGTCACCGACCACGTGCTGGTCGGGCACTCGATGGGCGGCAAGGTCGCGCAGCTGGTCGCGGCGACCCGGCCCGCCGGGCTGCGCGGCATCGTCCTGGTCGGCTCCGGCCCGGCGAAGCCCGCCGCCGCCGTCACGCCCGAGTACCGGCAGCAGCTCTCCCACGCCTACGACTCCGAGGCGTCCGCCACCTGGGCCCTGGACCACGTGCTGACCGCGACCGAACTGCCCGCGCCGGTCAGGGCGCGCGTCGTCGCCGACTCGCGGTCCGGCGCGGACGCCGCCCGCACCCAGTGGCCGCTGCACGGCATCGCCGAGGACATCACCGCGCGCACCCGCAGGATCGAGGTGCCCGCGCTCGTCGTCGCGGGGGAGCAGGACCAGGTCGAGCCGCCGGAGGTGCTGCGCGCCAACCTGGTGCCGTACCTGTCCCGGGCCGAGGTCACGGTGATCCCGCGCACCGGCCACCTCATCCCGCTGGAGGCGCCGGCCGAACTGGCCGAGGCCGTCCTGGGCTTCGCACCGGCCCGGTGAGGCTCCCGCGGAGCCCTGTGCCCAGGCTCCGCGCGCGGCACAGGGCTCCGCCCCGGGCGCGGTGACGGCCCGGGGCAAAAGGGGCGCGCCCCACCGCAGGCCCTACCCCCGGGCCCCAGCGCCCGCCCTACCGCGCGACCTCGACCACGGTGCCGGTCGCGCGGGCCCGCTCCGCGGCCCACACCACGCGGTGGCCGGCAAGGCTGGTGGCCGCGTCCGACCGCAGCTGCGCGCTGTCCCCGGTCGCGACGGCGGCCAGGAAGGCGTCGGTCAGCGCCTCGTCGCCGCCGCCGTGCCCGTCGGCGGCCGACGCGCCCGCCTCCGCCCCGACCTCGAACGTCTCGTCGGAGCCGGTGAGGAAGTCCACCCGGCGGATCGACCGGCCGTCGCCGTCCAGGAAGCCGCGGGTGCCCATCAGCCGGGTCCGCCGGTGCTCCATCGGCGTGAACGCGCTCATGGTGAACGAGCAGGTCGCGCCGTCCTCGAACTCCATGGACACCACCTGGTGGTCGACCACGTCGTTGTCGCAGGCGTACACGCAGCGCCCGTACGGGCCGGTGCGCAGCGCCGCCAGGACGCCTTCCTCGGTGTGGTCGTCGGTGACCGCCGACAGCGGCCAGAACCGGCTGTCGGCGTCGGCGAGGCAGTCCAGGTACAGCCGCTTGGCGGAGTACGCGCAGGTGGACTCGATCGGGCACTCCACGCAGCGCGCGGCGGCGCCCTCGGGTGCGTCCTCGGGGCGGAAGTGCGACAGGCTGCCGAACGAGCCGACCCGCTGCGGCGCGCGGCCGAAGAGGTAGAGCAGCCAGTCGATGTCGTGGCAGGACTTGGTGAGCAGCATCGGCGCGGAGGTGCCGGAGTTGCGCCAGTTGCCGCGGACGAACGAGTGCGCCTGGTGCCACCAGCCGACCGGCTCCAGGTGCTGCACGCTCACCAGCCGGCCGATCACCCCGTCGTCCAGCAGCTGCTTGAGCGCGCGGGTGTAGGGCGTGTAGCGCAGCACATGGCAGACCGCCAGCGTGATCTTGTTGCGCTCGGCCGCCGCCGCGATCGCCTCGGCCTCGGCCTCCTCGGTGGCCATCGGCTTCTCCAGGAGTATGTGATAGCCCTGGTCGGCCAGTGCCACGGTGGGGTCGGTGTGCAGCCGGTCCTGCGTGGCGACGATCGCGGCGTCGGCAAGGCGCCCGGCCGCGGCGATCTCGGTCCAGTCGGAGTACACGCGGTCGGCCGGAATCCCGAACTCGCGGGCCGCGGCGGCGCGTCGCGCGTCGTCGGGCTCGGCGACCGCCACCACCCGGCCCTCACCGGTGGCATGGGCGCGGCGCGCGTACGACTGGCCGCGCAGCCCGGCGCCGACGAGAGCTAGAGTCACCGGAGGCATGGGGTCCTTTCCCGTACTTACGAAGGAGTCCCTCATTATTAGCAGTGTGCCAACCGATCTCAAGGGGGAGCGGTGACCGAGATCGCGCCAGGCGGCGACCTCTCCCAGCTGCGGCGGCTCAACTCGCTGGCCCTGATCAGCGTGTTGCGCGAGGAGCCCGGGCTGACGCTGACCGAAATCTCCCGCCGGACCGGGCTGTCCCGGGCGTCCACCGAGGACGTCGCGCGCGGGCTGCTGGAGCGCGGCTGGCTCGCCGAGGTGCCCGCCGCGGCCGGCGCCGTGGGCCGGCCCGCCCGCCGCTACCGCTTCCGGGCGGACGCCGGACGCGTGCTGGGCGTCGACATCGGCGGCCACAAGATCCTCGCCCTGGTCGCGGACCTGGACGGCACCGTGCTGCACAGCGCCCGGGTCGCCGTCGCCCCGGCGATGGGCCGCAAGGACCGGCTGGCCGCGCTGGACCGGGCGGTCGCCGACGCGCTGGCCGGGGCCGGGGTGGCCGCGGGCGACATCTGGGCGGCGGGCGCGGCCACCACCGGGCTGGTGGACGGCGCGGGGCGGGTGATGCTCTCGGAGGCGCTGCCGGAGTGGACCGGCGTGGACGTGGCCGCCCACCTGCGCCGCCGGGCCGGCGGCGCGGTCCTGGTCGAGAACGACAGCAAGCTCGCCGCGCTCGCCGAGTCCTGGCGCGGCGCGGCCCGCTACGCCAAAGACGTGGTACTGATCCTGGCGGGCCTGCGCACCGGCGCCGGCCTGATCATCGACGGCAAGCTGCACCGCGGCTTCGGCAACGCCGCCGGCGAGATCGGGGCGCTGCCCGCCTCCGGGTGGATCAGGGCGCAGGAGCACCTGAAGTCCTGGCCGCCGCCGGAGCGCTCGCCCGGTGCCGGCTCGACGGCTGCGGCTGCGGCTGCGGCTGCGGCGGCCTCGGCGGGAGGCGGCGTGGGAGGCGCGCCGGGAGGCGCCCTGGGCAGCGGCCCTGACCTGGGCGGGCGCGACCAGGACGACGCCGCCGAGGCGGTCTTCGAGGCCGCCCGGGCCGGCGACCGCAAGGCCGCGGCCGTGGTGCGCCGGTACGTGCGCGACGTCGCCGTGGGGGCAGCCGCCCTGGTGCTCACCCTCGACCCCGAACTGGTGGTGATCGGCGGCGGGTTCTCGCGCTCCGCGGACCTGATCGTCGAGCCGCTGCGGCGCGAGCTGGACCGCTGGTGCATCCGCACCCCCGAGGTGCGGGTGTCGGAGTTCGGCGACGAGGGGGTGGCGCTGGGCGCGCTGCGGCTGGCCCTGGACCACGTGGACCGCGAACTGCGCGAACGCGTCGACCTCGGCGGCCCCGAGTACTTCGCGCGGGAGCTGTCAGCCGCCCACCGGGTGCTCAGCGCAGGCCGCTGACCTGGTAGAACGGGTACGGCGGCGCGTGCGGGCGCTGCCGTGGCGCCCCCGTGGCGGGGCCTGCGCGGCGGTTGCCGGGCGGCCGGGAACGCGAAGGCAACAACTTCGTAACCGCCTCGGGTATTGACTTAATTTCCCTGGACTCCATGATTAAGCGAACTCGATGCCCTAGCCGACCGGTCGGCGAGCAGGGCTTCTCGACCGTGGGAGGACATGGGATGCGTAACTCGGTGCGGTGGGCCGCGGTGGCCTTGGGGGTGGTGCTGGCCGCGTCCGCCTGCTCGTCCGGTGGCAGTGACTCGGCGGCTTCCGACGGCAAGGTCACCTTGTCCTACGGGGTGTGGGACGCGACCCAGAAGTCCGCGATGGAGGAGCTCAGCGCGGCGTTCACCAAGACCCATCCGAACATCAAGGTCAAGGTCGAGGTCACGCCCTGGGCCGACTACTGGACCAAGCTGAAGGCCGCCGCGACCGGCGGCTCGGCGCCCGACGTGTTCTGGATGAACGGCCCCAACTTCCAGCTCTACGCCTCCAACGGCGTGATCAGCCCGCTGGACGACGAGATCGCCAAGGACAAGGTCTCGCTGTCGAACTACCCCAAGCAGCTGGTCGACCTCTACACCTACCAGGGCAAGCACTACGGCCTGCCGAAGGACATGGACACCGTCGGCGTCTGGTACAACAAGGCGCTCTTCGACGCCGCCAAGGTCCCCTACCCGAAGGCCGGCTGGACCTGGGCGGACTTCCAGGACGCCGCCGCGAAGCTCACCGACGCCAGCAAGGGCCAGTACGGCACCGACGCGGAGCTGACCAGCTTCCAGGAGTACCAGTACGACACCATCGCCCAGGCCGGCGGCGAGGTCATCTCCGCCGACGGCAAGAAGTCCGGATACGACAACCCCAAGACCATCGAGGGCCTGCGCTTCTGGACCGACCTGATCAAGAAGAAGGAGTCGCCGGACCTGAAGACCATGACGGACACCGCGCCGCTCCAGCTCTTCGAGGCCGGCAAGATCGCCATGTACTGGGGCGGCTCCTGGGACGCGACGGAGTTCGGCGGCAACAGCTACACCAAGGCGAACGTCGACGTCGCGCCGCTGCCCAAGGGCGAGAAGCAGGCCACCATCATCCACGGCGTCGCCAACGTGGTCTCCGCCAAGACCAAGCACTCCGACCAGGCCTGGCAGTTCGTGAAGTTCCTCGGCTCCAAGCAGGCCGCGGACATCTTCGGCGCCAAGGGCACCATGCCCGCCTACAACGGCACCCAGGCCGCCTGGATCGCCGCCCACCCGCAGTTCAAGCTCGGCACCTTCGTCGACGAGCTGTCCTACGCCGTGCCCTTCCCCGTCTCCAAGAACACCGCGGCCTGGAACGAGGAGGAGCTGACCTACCTCACCAAGGCGTGGAACGGCCAGGAGTCCATCGACAAGGCGGCCAAGGACCTCGCCGCCGCGATGAACGCCAGCCTCGCCAAGGAGTGACATGACGATCACGTCCACTCCCGGCGGTACCCGGACCGAGCAGCCGCCCGCCAAGGGCGGCCGCCCGGCCCGGGCCGGCCGCAGCAAGCGCCGCGACCGCGTCACCGAGGCGCTGTGGGGCTACGCCTTCATCGCCCCGATCGGCCTGGGCCTGGCGGTGTTCTACCTGTGGCCGGTCGTCCAGACCGCGTACTTCTCGTTCACCGCGTGGGGCGCGTTCGGCGGCCACACCTGGTCCGGCCTGGACAACTACCACCGGCTGCTGCACGACAGCGAGTTCGGCCAGGCCATGGTCAACACGCTGGCGTACACCGCGCTCGGGCTGGTCTCCATCCCGCTGGCGATCGTCTTCGCCGCCCTGCTCAACCGGCCCGGGCTGCGCGGCACCGGCGTGTACCGCACGCTGTTCTTCCTGCCGGTGGTCACCATGCCGGTGGCGATCGCGATGGTCTGGCGGTGGCTCTACAACGGCGACTACGGCCTGATCAACTACCTGCTGTCGCTGGTCGGCATCGACGGCCCCAACTGGATCGCCGACCCGCACGTGGCGCTGTACGCGCTGGTCGCGGTCGGCGTGTGGAGCAGCATCGGCTACAACCTGGTGATCTTCCTCGCCGGCATGCAGGCCATCCCGAAGGAGTACTACGAGGCCGCGCAGCTCGACGGCGCCGGCCCGGTACGGCAGTTCTTCTCCGTGACGATCCCGCTGCTGTCGCCCACCGCGTTCTTCGTGTCGGTGATCTCCGTGATCGGGTCGCTGCAACTGTTCGACCTGGTCTACGTGATGGCCGGCTCCGGCAGCGCGGCCCGCGCCAACCCGGCGTTCCCGCGCCTGGAGACCGTCGTGCAGCTCTTCTACGACCGGGCGTTCGTCACCAACGACCGCGGCTACGCGGCCGCGATCGTCATGGTGCTGCTGCTGGTGATCATCGCCCTGACGGCCTTCCAGTTCCGCATGCAGAAAAGGTGGGTGCACTATGGCTGAGGCCCGCTCCCCGCGCAAGGGATCGCACTTCGGCGTCCACACGGTGCTGATCGCCGCCTCGCTGGTGATGGTGGCGCCGTTCGTGTGGGAGGCGATCACCTCGCTGAAATCGCTCACCGACGCCACCCATGTACCGCCGTCCCCGCTGCCGGGCGGCCAGTGGTCGAACTACCGCAAGGTCTTCCAACTGCTGCCGTTCGGCCACCAGTTCCTCAACACGCTGCTGATGGCGCTGGGCCGCACCGCGGGCCAGGTCGTGCTCTGCCCGATGGCCGCCTACGCCTTCGCGCGGCTGCGCTTCCCCGGCCGCGGGGTGCTCTTCGGGCTGTTCCTGTCGGTGCTGATGGTGCCGCCGCAGCTGTTCATCATCCCGCAGTACCAGATCATGTCCGACCTGGGCTGGCTCAACAGCCTCCAGGCGCTGATCCTGCCGGGCATGTTCAGCGCGTTCGGCGTCTTCCTGCTGCGGCAGTCGTTCCTGTCGCTGCCGAAGGAACTGGAGGAGGCCGCGCGGATCGACGGCGCCGGACCGCTGCGCATCTACTGGTCGGTGATGCTGCCGCTGGTCCGGCCGGGCCTGGTCGCGCTCGGCGTGCTCGCGCTGCTGTGGAGCTGGAACGACCTGTTCTGGCCGCTGGTGGTCAACACCGACCCCGACAAGATGACCCTGTCGGCCGGACTCGCCTCCCTCCAGGGGCAGTTCCAGACCGACTACCCCGTGCTGATGGCGGGCTCGCTGCTCGCCTCGCTGCCGGTCATCGTCGTCTTCGCCTTCCTGCAACGGCAGTTCGTGCAGGGAATCGCACACACCGGAGTCAAGGGCTGACCGGCCCGCTCTACCCCCCCACCCCCACCGTGAAAGGGGCACCTGTGTTCACCTCCCGCCGCTCGACGTCCGACGAACCGGCGAACTCCCCCCGCACCGCGGCACCCGCCCGCCCGGCGACCGGCTCCGGCCGGTCCGCCGGGCGGGCGCGCGCCGCGGTGCTCGCCGCCGCGGCCACCGCCCTCACCCTCACCGCCCTGGGCGCCGCCGGCACCCCGGCCGGCGCCGCGGCCGGCGTCCAACACGTCGCCGTACCCGCCTACTTCGACCCCTCCGACAGCGCCGGCGCCACCTACTGGAACCAGCTGGAGCAGTCCGGCCCCGGCGTCGGCATCGCCATCGCCAACCCCTCCAACGGCCCCGGCACCGCGGCGAACAGCGCCTACGCCAAGGCGGTGAAGTCCGCCACCGCGGACGGCACCAAGGTCATCGGCTACGTGGACACCGGCTACTTCGGCACCACCGGCCGCACCACCCGCGACGGACAGACCTCCGTCGCCGCCTGGACCGCGCAGATCAACGCCGACGTCGCCAACTGGTACTCCTGGTACGGCTCCTCGGGCCTGGCCGGGATCTTCTTCGACGACGCCCTCAACGACTGCGGCACCGGCAACGCCCACGTCGACCTGTACTCCGGCATCAACACCACCACCAAGCAGGCCCACCCCGGCGCCCTGACCGTCGACAACCCCGGCGCCCCCGCCGACCAGTGCTACTCCTCGGCCGCCGACATCCTCGTGATGTACGAGGGCACCTACGCCGACTACACCGGCTGGACCCCGCCCGCCTGGGAGCAGAACTCCACCGACCCCGGCAAGTTCTGGCACCTGGTGTACGACACGCCCACCCAGGCCGCCCTCGACAACACCGTCACCCTGAGCAAGCAGCGCAACGCCGGCTACCTCTACGCCACCCCCGACGACCTGCCCAACCCCTGGGACACCCTGCCCACCGGCAGCTACTGGTCCCAGGAGCTCAGCGACACCGCAGGCAACTCCTGACCCCCATCCGGTAGACACCGGCACACACCGGCAGACACCGACGACGAAGGGCCGCCCGACCGGGCGGCCCTTCGCCTTTTCCGCGTCCCCGGAGGGGTCAGCTGCCGAGCACCGCCCGCAGCCCCGGCTGGAGCAGCTCACCGTGCGCGCGCACCATGTCGTCGCACAGCTCCCAGATCTGCTCCACCGTCAGCGCCGCGGCCGTCGCCGGGTCGGCCATCGCCGCCTGCCGGACGTGTCGCGGGTCGTCCTCCACGGCGGCCTTGACCACCAGGTCGTTCATGCTCAGGTACGAGCGGTTCAGCGCGGCGCACTGCGGCGGCAGCGAACCCATCCGGGTCGGCTGCACCCCCAGCCCGTCGACCAGGCACGGGACCTCGACGGTGCCGTGCGCGGGCAGGTTGTCGATCAGGCCGCGGTTGGTCACATTGCCGTAGACCGTGCGGGGCGTGCCCGTCACGATGCTGTGCACGATCTGCGGGGCGTACTCCATCGTGCCGGCCACCGTCAGCGGGGTGCCGGCCTTCAGCGCGTCGCGCGTCTGCTCGTACTGCCTGACGTTGTCGGCCACGATGTCCAGGTAGGTGCCGATCGGCAGCCGCAGCCGCTCGACCTCGCTCTCGTGGCCCAGGTACCACGGCACGTACTCCGAGGAGTGCTCGCTGGTCTCGGTCGGGTAGTAGCCCAGCCGCCGGTACATGTCCACCCGCACCCGGCGGCGCAGCTGCGGGTCGCTCGCGATCAGCGCGTCCAGCTTCGGGTACACGCTCTCGCCCTGGTGCTCGAAGCGCAGCACCCACGCCTGGTGGTTGACGCCCGCCGCCTGGTAGCTGACCTCCTCCAGCGGCACCTGGAGCAGCTCGCACAGGTCGTGCATCGTCCAGTACACCGAGTGGCACAGGCCGACCACCCGGGTCAGCCCGGTCGCCTCGGCGAGGTACTGCACGTTCATCGCCATCGGGTTGGTGTAGTTCAGCAGCCAGGCGTCCGGGCACACCTCGGCGATGTCCTGCCCGAGCGCCTTGAGCAGCGGGAAGGTGCGCAGCGCGCGGAAGATGCCGCCGACGCCGAGGGTGTCGCCGATGGTCTGCCGCACCCCGTAGCGGGCCGGCACCTCGAAGTCCGTCCGGGTCGACTCGCCCATGCCGACCTGCACGATGTTCACCACGAAGGCGGCGCCTTCGAGCGCCTCGCGCCGGTCGGCGTGCGCGGTGATCCGCGGCGAGGCGGCCAGGTGCCCGGCGATGTGCCGGGCGGCGCCCTCCGCGGTCGCCAGCCGCTCCGCGTCGATGTCGTGCAGCGCGATGTGCACGCCCTTCAGCTCCTCGAACGCGAACAGGTCGGCCAGCAGCCCCTGCGTGAACACGACGCTCCCGGCGCCGATGAACGCGATCTTGGTCGTGGTGGTGGTCACGTGCTCTCTCCGTGGTTCTGCCCCGAGCCCGGGGCGGTGGTGCGGGACGCGGCCAGTGCCTCGTCCCAGGTGGGCTGCGCGCCGGTGCCGCCGTAGGCGCGGGTGGACAGCGCGCCGCAGGCCGCGGCGAGCGCGAGCGCCTCCGGCAGCGGCAGCCCGGCCAGCACCCCGGCGATCAGTCCGGCGTCGAAGGTGTCGCCGGCGCCGACGGTGTCCAGCGGCCGCACCGGCACGGCGGGGGTGCGCAGCACGGCCGAGCCGTCGTGGGCGAGCGCCCCGTCGGCGCCGTCCTTGACGACGACGGTCGGGCCGTACGCCGCCAGCGCCGCCGCGGCGCCCGCCAGGTCGCCGTGGCCCGACAGGGCCCGCGCCTCCTGGGCGTTGGGCAGCAGGAAGTCGGTGACCGGCAGCACCGCCGCCAGACCCGCCGGGTCCCAGCGGCCGTCCGGGTCGTCGTTGGTGTCCAGCGAGGTGGTCGCGCCGTGCGCGCGGGCGGTGCGGAACAGCTCCGGCAGCGCCGCGGCGAGCCCCGGCATGAGGAAGTACGACGCGGCGTGCACGTGCCGGCAGTCGGCGAGCAGTTCGGCCGGCACGTCGTCGCCGCTGGTCGCCGCCAGCGTGCCGGGCGCGGTGAGGATGGCCCGGTCGCCGTTCTCGCCGCCGTCGTCCGCGGCCCGGTTGAGGACCGCGGTCAGCGGCGACGGCAGGTCGCCATCGACCCGCAGCGCGTCGGTGTGCACACCGCGCGCGGCCAGCGCCGCCCGGACGTACGCGCCGGTGTCGTCGTCGCCGATCCGCCCGGCGAAGGCGACCTTCAGGCCGAGCCGGGCCGCCCCGCAGGCCATGATCGCCGCCGAGCCGCCCAGGGTGAGCAGCCCGGTGGGCACCAGCTGCTCGCGCTGCCCGAAGGCGAGCGGCCCGGGCAGCGGGCCGACGACGACGTCGGGGTTGACGTCCCCGATCACGAGGAGGTCGAAGGTGGGGGGCATCGGGTCAACCCTTCAGGCCGCTGGAGGTGATGGACTGGATGAACGACTTCTGCGCGCCGAGGAACGCCAGCAGCACCGGCAGCACCGTGATGACGTTCCCGGCCATCACCGCCGACCACTTGGTGTGGTGCTGGCCCTGGAAGGTGGTCAGCCCCAGCTGGAGCGTGTAGTGCGCGTCGTGGTTGATGGCGATCAGCGGCCAGGTCAGGTCGTTCCAGGTGCTGAGGAAGGTCAGCACCGCGACCGTGCTCAGCGCCGGCCGGGACAGCGGCAGCACCACCGACCACAGCACCCGCAGCCGGTTGCAGCCGTCGATCCACGCAGCCTCCTCCAGTTCCCGGGGCAGCGACAGGAAGAACTGCCGCAGCAGGAACACCGCGAACGGCGTCACCAGCGACGGCACGATCAGCGCGCCGAGCGAGTCGATCAGGCCGAGCTTCTTCATCACCAGGAACGTCGGGATCATCGTCAGCTGGAAGGGGATCGCCATCGTGGCGAGCATCGTGGCCAGCAGCACCCGCGACCCGGCGAAGCGCATCCGCGCGAAGGCGTAGCCGCCCAGCGCCCCGAAGACCAGGTTGGAGGCGACCGACGCGACCGACACGATCAGCGAGTTGGCGAACCAGCGCGGGAACATCGCGTTGCCCAGCACGTACCGGTAGCCGCTCAGGTCGATGTGCGAGGGCCACAGCGCCGGCGGGAAGCGGTTGATCTGCGCGTCGCTCATCACCGAGCTGAGCAGCAGCCACACCAGCGGGATCGCGAACAGCAGCGCCAGCGGGGCGAGCGCGAGGTGCCAGGGGCTGAACGGCAGCACCCGGCGGCGCCTGCCGGGTGGGGCGGCGGCGGGCGAGTCCGACTCGGGTACGGCGCGGGCGGGCGCCGAGGTCGCGGTCATCGGGTGGCTCCTTCCAGCTGGTCCGGGCTCCGGCGGCGCAGCAGCCGGGTCCCGGCCCCGATCACGAGCAGGGCCACCGCCAGGACGTACGCGGCCGCGGCCCCGTATCCGGCGGTGAAGTTCTGGAAGGCCATCTCCCAGATGAAGTAGACGATCACCGTGGTGGAACCCAGCGGGCCGCCCTTGGTGGTGACGTAGACCAGGTCGAAGACCTGGAGCGACTGGATCACCTGCCACACCAGCAGGAAGACGTTCACCGGCGTCAGCGCCGGCAGCACCACGTGCCGCAGCAGGTGCAGCCGTCCCGCGCCGTCCAGCTTCGCCGCCTCGATCAGCGACGGCGACACGTCCTGGAGCGCGGCCAGGTAGACCACCAGGCAGAAGCCGGTGCCGCTCCACAGCGAGATCGCCACCAGGACGTACAGCGCCTGGCCGGGGTCGGTCAGGAAGCCCTGCGCGGGGATGTGCAGCTTGTGCAGCACCGAGTTGGCCGCGCCGAACTCCGGGTCGAGGATGAAGGAGAACAGCACGCCCTGCGCTGCCGCCGAGATCACGAACGGTACGAAGAACAGCGTCCGGTACAGGCCGACCAGCCTGATCCTCCGGTTCAGCGCGATCGCCAGCAGCAGGCCGAGCACCATGCTGAGCGGCACGTACAGCGCCGTGTAGATCAGCGTGTTGCGGACCGCCTGGCGGAAGTTCGGGTCCTGGGTGAGCGCGTGGTAGTTCTGCAGACCGACCCAGCGGCTGGGCGTGACCAGGTCGTCGGCCTGGAACGACAGCAGCAGCGACCAGATCACCGGCAGCACGCTCAGCCCGATGATGACCAGCACCGAGGGCATGATGAACGCCCACGCGGTGCCCGTCTCCGCGCGGCGCCGGCGGCGTCGGGCGCGCCGCACCTCGGCGTCGGTCGGTGTGTCGGCCGGCAGGGTGAGCGGGGTGGGAAGGCGAGGCATGGGTCCTCCTCAGCGCGGGATGAGCAGAGCGGCGTTGGACTGGCGGGCGCAGTCGTGCATGGCCTTGGCCGGGGTGGAGCGGCCGAGCAGCACGCTGACGATCGCCTGGCCGAGCGCTGCGGAGATCTGCGGGTAGGCGGCGTGGTTGGGGCGGACCCGGGCGGTGTCCAGGGCCGTGGTGAAGACGGTCAGGCCCTTGGTCTTCTTCGTCTGCGCGGTCCACTGCGGCAGGGCCTGCGTGGCGCGGCTGAGCGGCAGGGAGCCGGTCTTGATGTCCCACCGCACGTCCTGCGCGGGCTGGTTGAGCCAGGTGACGAAGGTGCGGGCGGCCGCCACCCGGGCCGAGCCGTTGTCGAACAGCGTCCAGGTGTCCGGACCGGAGATGGTCATCGGCCGCCCGCTGTAGCTGGGCAGCGGCACCACTTCGTAGTCCACCTTCGCCTGGATGACGTCCGGCAGCTGCCAGGGCCCGGTGATGGACATCGCCATCCGGCCGGAGAGGAACACCTGGTACATCTGCTCGCTGCCCGGCTTGGGGTCGATGTAGACGCTCTTGTCCTTCGCCAGCGCGGCGACCGTCTCCAGCGCCTTGACGCCGCTGTCGGCGAAGCCGATGCCGTTGCCGCTCTTGTTGACGACCTCGCCGCCCAGGTCCCACACCATCGGCCACAGCCGCCAGACGGTGTCCTCGTCGCCGACGCCGGGCCAGCCGGTGCCGAAGACGCCCGCGCCCTTGTCGGTGAGCGCCTTCGCGGTCTCCACGAAGTCCTGCCAGGTCCAGCCCGCCTTGGGGATCGGCACCCCCGCGGCGGCGAAGATCTTCCGGTTGCACACCACGGCGAGCGCGTCGAGCACCGCCGGGGCGGCCCGCACCTTGCCGTTGACGGTGACGGCGGCCCGCGACGGCGCCCAGAAGCGGCTCCACGGCGTCGGGGCGTGCTTCACGGTCTCGGTCAGGTCCACCACCTGCGGGCTGCGCGCCACGCTGGCGAGGTCGGAACCGAAGATGTACGCCATGTCCGGGTACGAGCCGGACGCCAGCGCCGCGGTGATCTTCTGGAGCATCGAGTCCGCCAGCACACCCCCGCCGGGGTCCACCCGGATCTTGGGGTGCTCGCTGTTGAACTGCTTCACCAGCGTCTCCATCGCGGCCTTGCCGACGTCGGTCTGGCCGTGCCACAGCTCCACGGTCACCTTGCCGTCCTTGCCGACCCCGTCGTTCGCGCCGTCGCCGCAGGCGGCCAGCAGGGGCGCGGCGCCGGCCGCGGCGGCCACCGCGGCGCCGCCGCGCAGCAGGGCACGGCGCGAGGGCCGCTCGTGCGGGGTCGGCGACTGTGGCCCGGTCATCGGGACCTCCTGAGGGTCGGACAGGGCAGGAGCATGGGACACCACCGGATCGCTGGACGGACAGACGGAACAAAGGGCGTATATGGGGGAGCGTGCGGGTGTGACGGGGGAAGGGCCTGCCGCGAGGCGGCGGGAGCCGGGGGCGAGGAAACGTTTCAGGAGCCGGTGAGCGGGGCGCCGGTGGGGAGGGGCGCGGGGGCCGGGGCGCTTCGCGGGGTGGCCGCGGCGCGGCGGCGGGTGGTGCCGCGGTGCCGGTCCGGGGGTGGCGGTCGCGGGGTGTCGGTGCGGGTGCGGGTGCGGCGGTAGCGGTGGCGGCGGGAGGAGGCGGGCGGCGCGGGCGCGGGGTCGGGGTGCCCGCGCCGCCCACCGCGCCGTCAGCAGGTCTTGCGGACGTAGCCCTTGCTGCCGGCCGGCACGACGTCGAGGTCACGCTGGACGATGCTCAGCTCGTCCCCCCACCCCGCGCACGCCTTCTTCAGTCCCTTCGCGGTGTACTCGATGACGATCACGTTGTCGCCGAACGCGGCGGTGTAGTCGCCGCACTCGTCGTAGTAGCCGCACTCCTCGGCGACCGCGAAGTCCAGCCCGGTCTTGGCCCGGTCGTCGGCCAGTTGCGGGGTGTTCTTCTGCGCGATGGCCAGCCCGTCGGCGTGCGCGTGCGCCGACAGCAGCGTGATCATCGCCTCCGCCTCGGCCGAGGTGAGCAGCTTGCCCGACCGACTGTAGCTGTCGTAGTTGTCGGGTTCGACGGCCTGGTACCCCTTGGCGGCGCAGTCGTCGATCCAGCCGTCGACCTTCGCGGCGATGCGCTGCCGCTTGTCCGCCGTGCTGGTGTCGAGCAGGGCCTCGCCCCAGTCCTCGTCGTAGACGACGTCCCCGTCCGCGTTGTGGAGCAGCAGGTCGGAGCCCCAGTCGTCCTCGGCGTCGGGCTGGGCCTGGAAGGCGTTGACGTAGCAGATGTTGTAGACCCCGTCGGCGGGCGCGTCGGTGTGGTCGCGGCTGACCACGGTCACACCCGCGGGCGGGGTGTACGCGCCGCCGAGCTGGTAGTCGAAGTCGGCGTGGGTGGGGGGAAGGGCCACCGAGTCGGTCGCGGCGCCGGCCTGCTGCATCGCGAGCGACGGGACGAGCGCGGTGGCCAAGAGCGCCGGAAGCGCGGTCAGTCGGAGAACGGAACCGCGGTCGATGCGCATCATCGAGCTCCTGATGATGGGGGGTACGTCCCCGCCTCGGACGCGCACGGCGGTCCTGGCGACTTTGTCCGGACTTACGGCCCGGGTGGGGGCCGGATCACCGGCTAGGCGTACCTCTCGCGCCGGTCCTCGTTTCCGGCGCTTGCCCGGGAGTAAATCGCGCAGATTCCCCTGTGTCAACCGCGCGTTTCTGCTCAGTAGACCCATGATTGAGTCAAAAATGCGCACGTTACCTCGGTGTTTCGCGCACGCGGGTGCCCGAAAGGCGCGGAAGGAGGGGATCGGGAGGTGCGCGCGGGGTGCACATGGGCGGTTCGCGGGGGTTCGGGCGCCCCCCGGATTCCGCCGACCAGGCGGCAACGGGTGACGCGCCGCGCTCCGCGCCGTTGGTAGAGGTGGACCCGCGGGCGGCGGCCGCCCCCGCCCGCGCGGCCGTCGAGTGCGGTCCACCGTCGCGAGGGAGCCCAGCCATGACCGACCTGCCCGCCGGCACCGCGCTCCCCGTGGCCCCCGCCGCCGCTTCCGCCCCCGCCCCGGCTGCCACTGCCGCGCCCGCCGCGCCCGGCACTGCCCGGCCGCGGCCCCGGCTCGCCGCGGCCCTCCCGGCGGTCCGCCGCTCCTGGTTCGGCGTCGGCTTCGGCGCCGGGCTCGGCGCGGTGCTCGCCTGGATGCTGGTGCGCACCGTGCTGCGGATGAGCGAGCTGCTGACGCTGCTGCTGCTCGCGGTGTTCATCGCGGTCAGCCTGGAGCCGGTCGTGGCGTGGCTGTGCCGGCGCGGGCTGCGCCGGGGCCTGGCGGTGGCCGCGGTGGCGGCCGGGTTCGCCGGGGTGCTCGCCGCGTTCGTGGCGCTGGTCATCCCGCCGGTCAGCGCCGCCATCGCCGCGCTCACCGACGACGTGCCGCGCTGGCGCAGCCAGCTGCACGACCACCGCACCACCCTGGGACGGCTGGAGGAGCACTACCACGTCATCGAGAAGGTCCGGCAGCAGCTCGGCTCCGGCGGGGGAGCGGCGGACATCGCCGGCGGCGTGCTGGGCGCCGGCCAGCTCGTGGTGAGCGCGGTCGCCTCCACCGCGATCGTGGTCACGGTGACCCTCTACGTCATGGCCGCCCTGCCCGCGATCAAGTGCTTCGGCTACCGCTTCGTGCCCGGCACCCGCCGGGCCAGGGCGGAGGCGGTGAGCGAGGAGATCCTCAGCCGGGTCGGCCGCTTCATGCTCGGCAACGTCGTCACCTCCGCGATCGCCGGGGCCGCCGCCTTCGCCTGGTGCGAGGCCACCGGCGTGCCCTACCCGGCCGCCCTCGGCTTCTTCGTCGCCCTGGTGGACATGGTGCCGGTGATCGGCTCCACGGTCGGCGGGATCGCGGTCAGCCTGATCGCCCTGTCGGTGTCACTGCCGGTGGCGCTGGCCACCGCCGCCTTCTCCGTCGCCTTCCGCGTCGCCGAGGACTACCTGATCATGCCGCGGGCGATGAAGTACGCCGTCGACGTCCACCCGGTCGTCACCGTCGTCGCGGTCCTGGTCGGCGGGAGCCTGCTCGGCATCGTCGGCGGTCTGGTGGCGATCCCGGCGGCGGTGGCGCTGGGCATCGTGCTCGACGAGTACGTCTTCCCGCGCACCGACCGCGCCTGACCGCGTGACCGCGTGACCGCGCGGCGCCCCGGTCCGGGGTGAACCGCCCTCCGCCCCGGCCCGGGGCCTGCTCAGGGCGCGTCCCCGGCCGGGGGCAGCCCGTCCAGCATCCGCCGCTGCCGCCGGTGCCCGACCGTCTCGTACCCGACGACGGTGACGAACGGCGCGAGCATCACCACCAGCAGGCACAGCGACAGCGCGGCGCCCGCCGCCGCCAGCAGCACCGCCGCCAGCAGCACCACCATGCTGATGGCGATCAGCAGCAGGTGGAAGCTGTCCCGCGCGGACAGCAGCAGCGTGTGCAGCAGGTAGATCATCAGCACGTACAGGCCGACCGGCAGGGCCAGCGCCAGCACCACCGCGGTCCCGCCGAGCTCCGCGTCGTGCTCCAGGTACAGCCCCGCGACATGCAGCCCCGCGCCAGCGCCGGCGATCCCCACGAAGACCGGGATGTGCCCGTAGCCGAAGAGGTAGCCGAACGCGCGGCGGCGGACCAGGATGTCGCCGAACGGCGTGGTGAAGTACACCCACCACATCCCGAAGGTCAGGCCGATCCCCGCCACCACGACCGCCACCGCGGTGCCGGTCCAGTGCGTGCCGTCCGCGCCCCCGAGCAGACCGCCCGACGACGCCACGGTGCCCACCACGCCCTCGCCGAGGGTGATGATCGCGAACAGGCTGTACCGCTCGGCCACATGGTGCGGATGCCAGGGCGTACCCCCGGCGCCGCCCTGCCCGAGCACCGGCAGCAGCAGTTCCAGCACCGCGAGCACCACGAACGCCGCGAAGACCGCCGTGCGCGGCAGCGGCGCGAAGCCGACCACCGTCCACGCCGCCTGCGCGATCACCGTCCAGCGGATCATCGCCATGCCGACGTCGTGGAAGGGCGGCGAGTCCCGGGCCGCCCGCCACCACTGGAGCACCATCGCGACCCGCATCACGACATAGCCCGCGACGATCGCCCGCAGCTCCAGGTGCCCGCCCTCCCGCACGGAGTGGAACATCGCCGGCAGGCCCAGCGCGAACACCACCACACCGATCATCTGCACCATGGTCAGCACCCGGTACAGCCAGTCGTCCGTGCCGAAGGCCGAGGCGAACCAGCTGAAGCTGATCCACGCGATGAGGATCGCGGTCATCGCCATCAGGAACGAGGCCACCGCGGCACCGGTGCGCCCGCCGGCGAGCATCTCGGCGAACTGGTCGGCCGCGGTGCCGACGGCGACGACGAAGGTCAGGTCGAGCAGCAGCTCCAACGGCGTGGAGACCCGGCCGTGTTCGCCGGGGTCGCGGCCGGTCATCGGCACCCGCGCGTGCGCCACCCGGCCGGTGCCCGGGGTGCTGCCTGGTTCGGAGACGGTCATGACCAGCATGATGCCGGACGCGGCGCCTGCTTCCCGGGCGGGCCGGGCCACGGCCGCGCCCCGCGCGCTCAGCCGCCCGCCGCGTCCGCCGCCAGCAGCCGGGCGAGCAACCCCGCCAGGCGCTCGAGGTCCCCCGGCGGCAGCGTGCCGACGGCCGCGGGCGGACGCAGCAGGATGGCGTCGGCGGTCTCCAGCGCCCGCTGCCCGGCCGCGGTGAGCGTGACGAGCTTGCGCCGCCGGTCGTCGGGGTGCGGGCGGCGCTCGACCAGGCCGTGCGCCTCCAACTTGTCCACGACGATCGTCGCGTAGGGCGCGTCCACCCCGTTGGCCTCGGCGATCTCGCGCAGCGTGCGCGGCCCCTGCCGCAGCTGGAGCAGCACCTTGCCGCGGCCCCCGCCGAGGCGGAAGCCGAGCGCGTCGGCGAGTTCGCCGTGCCGGCTGTGGGCCTCGACGAAGCGCCGCATCAGCGTCCAGACCTGCCGTACGGGGTCGGCGTCCGCGTCGCCGGGGGCCGGCGCCGGACTCACCATGCCACCGTACGGCCGAGGTAGTCGACGTAGTGCAGGCCGGGCGTGCCGCGCAGCGAGTCCAGCGTCCGGACCACGTTCGGGATGCTCTCCTCCACGCTGAGCCGGCCGTCGGGGCCGCCGACGCCGACGCGCACCCAGCCCGGCGCCATGAGCACCAGGCTCCGCGGCTCGCCCTCGTGCCGGGCCGCGTAGCTGCGCATGAAGGTGTTGAGCGCGGCCTTGCTGCCCCGGTACACCTCGTGGCCGCCGCGTTCGTTGTTGGCGACGCTGCCCTGCCCGGAGGACATCACGCCGATGGTGCCCGCGGGTTCGACCAGGTCCTGGAGCGCCTCGACCGCCCGCAGCGGGCCGAGCGCGTTGGTCACCATGACCCGGGTGAACTCCTCGGTCGAGGTCTCGGCCACGGTCCCTTCCGGCTGGTTGGTCACGCCCGCGTTCACGAAGAGCAGGTCGAAGCGCCGGCCGGCCAGCCGTTCGCGCAGCGCCGCGATCTGCTCCGGCTTGGTGATGTCCACGGTCTCGATCTGCACGCGGCCCGCGGCGCCGTCGGCGAGGTCGTGCAGCGCGGTGCGGGCGGTGCCGCGCACGGTCGCCACGACCTGCCGGCCGTCCTTCGCCCACTCCTGGGCGAGCGCGAGCCCCAGCCCCCGGGAGGCGCCGATCAGCAGCACCCGCTCGCTTAGCCGGGCCGTCGGGTCGGGCCGAGTGCTGTCGGGGTGATTGATTGTAGTCATAGCAACAATTGTGCGACCTATAACTAATCGCGTCAAGCGCGCCCGCCCACGCGACGGCCCGCCCCGGAGGGAGTTCCGGGACGGGCCGCGCTGGTGCCTTTCAGGTGCCGGCGGTCAGCTGGTCTGGAGCGTCAGACCGTAGGCGGACAGGATCGGGTTGACCGGCTGGAACCAGGTCTCGCCGCCCGAGGTGCAGTCGCCGTAGCCGCCGGACGTGACGCCCTGGGCCTGGTCGCCGCTGATGAACGAGCCGCCGGAGTCGCCGGGTTCGGCGCACACGTTGGTCTCGGTGAGCCCGTAGACGCTGCCCTCGCTGTAGTTGACCGTCTCGTTCATGCCCAGCACGGTGCCGCAGTGCCAGTGCGAGGTCGACCCCGAGCGGCAGATCGAGGAGCCCACCGGCGCCACGTTGGAGCCGTGCACCAGCACGTCGGAGACGGTGCCCCAGCCGAGCACCACGTTCACCGTCCACCAGCCGCTGCCGACGTTCACCCAGGAGTAGTCGTTGCCCGGGAAGGTGCCGGCCTGGAAGTTGCCGACGTAGGAGCCGTCCCACCCGTAGACCGCCGCGCCCTGCTGGGCGCAGTGGCCCGCGGTGACGAACCCGCCGATCACCGAGAAGCCGATGGAGCAGCGGATGCCGTGGCTGGTGTACGGGTCGCCGCCGACGGTGCCGGCTGACAGCGTTGTCGGAGCTGCCGCGGCCGTCGTGCGGACCGTGACCGCGTGGGCGCTGTCGCCCCGCTCGGCCCCGGCGACGAACGCCCGCACCGCCGCGTCCTTCGCATGGGCGGCCTGGACGTCGACGACCACCTGGTTGGACTGGAGGTCCACGCCCCAACTGCTCACCCCGGCCGGGGCCTTGTGCGCCCTGGCCAGCGTGTCGATCGCCGACTTCGCGGTGTTGAGCTGCTCGGCGGTGCGGGAGACGACCTTCGCGGTCGCGCCGGTCCTCGCCACCGCTGCCGCCGCGTGCGCGTCGGTGACGGCGACCACCAGCGAGCCGTCGCGCTGGTCGAACCACGATCCGCCGTAGGAACCGCCCGCCGCCTTGCGGGCCTTGGGGGTCAGTGCGGTGGCCGCGGCCTGCTGCCGCAGCCGCTGGTGGGCCTGGGCCGGGGTGAGGCCGAGGTCGTGGACCATCGCCGACACCACGGCGTCGGAGGCGTCCGCGCGGGCGGCGGAGGCCGGGGCGGCGTCCGCCGACATGGCGCCCGCGCCGGTGAGGGCGGTCGCCACGAGGGCGGCGGACAGACACGCGATCATGCCGATTCTGCGTCTCATGACACTTCTTCTTCCGTCCGGGGGGAGTGAGACCGAAGTGCGGGAGAGAGCGCTCTCTCGCGGAGGTGCGAGGTCATCGTAGGGGCAAAAAAGTGCCATGTACAGGTCAAGAACTTTATCGGAGGGCGGCCAGGTCGATCGCGTCGGCCATGGCGCGGTAGCCGGCGCCGTTGGGGTGCAGGTGGTCGCCGGAGTCGTAGCGCGGCAGCATCGTCTGCGGGTCGGCCGGGTCGCGCACGGCGGCGTCGAAGTCCACCCACGCGTCGAAGACGCCGCCGTTGTCGCGGACGAAGGCGTTGATCGCGTCGCGCGCCGCGGCCCGCGCGGGGTTGGTGCAGCTGCACCCGCCGGTCGGGGTGAGGGTGCCGGCGACGACCCGCAGACCGTGGGCGTGGGCCGCCGCGGCGATCTGCTTCAGCCCCGCGATCACGTCGGCGGCGGTGGCGTTCGCGTCCACGTCGTTGATGCCCTCCAGAACGACGACGGTGCGCACCCCGGCCTGCGCGAAGACGTCGCGGTCGAGCCGGGCGGTCGCCTTGACGCCCGCGGTGCCGGTGTCCGGCAGGCCCGTGAACGCGTCGGTGAGCACCTTGTTGCCGCTGATCCCCTCGTCGGCGACGGCCGGCGCCTTCGGGCCGTCCTGGGCGAGCAGGCGCTGCGCGAGGTAGTTCGGCCAGCGCTGGTTGCCGCCCACGGTGGAGGCGTAGCCGTCGGTGATCGAGTCGCCCAGCGCGACGACGGTGCCGTGCGCGGGGCCGGTGACCTCGATGCCCGACAGCACCGTCCAGAACCGGAAGAGGTTGTTCACCGGGAAGCCGGCGCCGTCGGCGGCGTGGTCGGTGCCGTTGTCGGCGGTGGAGTACATGTCCTGCAGGCCCAGGCTGTGCATCGGCGCGAACTGCACGGTGCCCGGCAGGAAGACGCTGACCAGCAGGTCGCTGTCGGCGGGCACGGCGAAGGGCAGCGGGTCGCTGTACGCCTGCCCGCCGGCCGGCATCGTGACCTGCTGCCTGCCGCCGAAGGTGAGGGTGGCGGGCGTGGCGGCCGGCGCCGCGCCGGACGCGCGCACCGCGATGGTGGCGTGGCCGACCGTCAGCGGGGCCGGCCCGAAGGAGTTGTCCAGCCTGATCCGCACCCGGTCGCCGCCGACGCTGGTGTGCTCCACCATCCGCAGGGTGCGGTCGGTCCACACGTACGGCGCCAGGCTGTCGTCGACCGCGGTGGACCAGGTCGCGGTCCACCCGGCCGGCACCTTCCGCAGGCCCAGGGCGAACACATGGAGCGCGGGCGCCGCGGCGCCGTCCGCGGCGGCCACCGTCGGCAGCGTCACCGACACCGGCCGCCTGCGGGCGTCGAGCGGCACGGACACCGCGTACAGCTTGACGTCCAGCGCGGTCGGGCCGGCGGGCGTGTCACGGCGCGCGGTGCGCACGGCCAGCAGGTCGCTCGGCCCGCTGTACCAGTCGGGCGCGGTCAGCCGGTAGCTCTGGCTGCCGCCGTCGGCGTAGCGGACCGTGCCGGACCCGGTGGCGTCGGCGGCCGTGCCGGTGACCAGGAACGTCAGCGCCGATCCGGCACCGTGCAGCGCGATGCGCTGGCCGTCGGCGACGACGTTGTCCGGCCGGCCCGGTGCGCGCCGCGGCATGGCCAGCTCGGTGCCGTCGACCGTGACCGCGGCGCCCGGGCCCCAGCCCGCGGCCGCCAGGTCCTCGGCGACGAAGCTGTTGCCGAGGCCGTCGAGGTCCGCGGCGGTGGGATCGGCGGCCGAGCTGATGCCGGCGTTGTCGTACGCGGCGGCGAGGTCCGGGTACTGCGGTGCGGAGGCGGGCGGCGGTCCGGCGATGGCCGGTCCGGCGGCGGCGGCCGGTGGCGCCAGCACGGCGGCCAACGCGGCGACGGGAAGGGCGATCGCGGGCAGGAATCTCTTCAACTCACGCTCCTGACGGGTGTTCCGGTGGGGGCGAGGTGCGAGGAGGTGCGGCCGGTGCTCGGGTGGTGGCTGAGAGCAGTGTGACGCAGCCGGGTGCCTTTTCGGCACCCGGCGGGGCCGTTGACGCCTCAAGGCGGCGGGCCGGGAACGGCGGTGGCGCTCGGCCCGCTTACGCCTGCCGCCGGGTCGCCTCCCGCTTCTGCCGCTTGCCCAGCGGCGCCAGCGACAGGTCCTCGGCCTGGGCGCGCAGCTTCGCGAAGCCGTAGCCGCGGCTCTCCAGCCAGGCGCGGGCGGCGGCCTGCGCGCGCTCGGTCGCGGGCAGGATGTCCTCCTCGGCCTCACCGGTGTCGCTGAAGCGGAAGGTGAACGCGGGGCGCGCCGCGAGGTCGTAGCTGAGGTGCCCCTCGGGGGTGAAGGCGGCCCGCAGCACGTCGTGTTCGGCCGCGTGCGCCAGCAGTTCGGCGCGCTGGGCGTCGGTGAGCTGGTCGAAGACGCCGCGGACGGTGATCCGGAAGGTACGAGTGGTCATCGCGCGACCGTAACCGCGGCTGCCCGGGGCCGCCACGCGATTTCCCCGCCGGGGGTACGGTGCTTCTGGCGCCCGCGGTGGGCGCCGCCGCCGGCTCGGAAGGCACAGGCACCCGATGACGCTCACCCTCGACCTGCACCCGCTGTTCCGCAGCGACCGCGACATCGACCGCGCCGTGCGGGAGATCATCTTCCGGGCCGCGGCCACGAAGGCGGACCGGGTGGAGATCATCTCCGGCAAGGGCTCGGGCAAGCTGCGCACGCGCGTGCTCGCCACGCTGCGGCAGCCCCATCTCAAGCGGCTCTACCGCAGCTTCGAGGCCGACCCGTCCAACCAGGGGCGGATCGTCGTCCACTTCGCGTGACGCGGGCCGGGCGCGCCACCGCGCGGGCTCACCCGGGATTCATCCCGGTGCTCGCCCGCGTGCTCGCCCGACGCCTCAGGCCGGCGGCCGCTCCAGCTCCTCGTAGGTCGGCGGGGCCGCGCCCGGGCGGGAGCAGGTGATGCCCGCCGCCCGCACCGCGTACCGCAGCGCCCCGACCACCTCGGGGCTCAGGGCCGCCGCACCGGTCGCCTCCCGCAGCCGTGCCCGGGTCGCGGCGGTCGCGGACGTGCCGCCGCCGCTCAGCAGGTCCCGCCGCAGCAGCGCGCTGACCAGCGCGGACATGAACGAGTCGCCCGCGCCCACGGTGTCCACCACGCGGATCGGCGGCGCCGGCACATCGAGCATGCCGTGCTGCCACCAGGCGCGGGCGCCGCGCGGGCCCCGGGTGAGCACCACCAGCGCGGGGCCGAGCCGCGCCCAGCGGGCGGCCGCGGTGTCCGGGTCCTGTTCCGGGTAGAGCCAGGCGAGGTCCTCGTCGCTGGCCTTCACCACGTCGCTCAGCCCGACCAGGTGCTCCACCCGGGCGCGTTCGGTGTCCCGGTCGCCCAGCAGCGCCGGGCGGATGTTGGGGTCGTAGGAGACGGTGGCGCGCGGCCGGAGCTGCTCGGTGGCCGCGAGCACCAGGTCGGCGCCCGGCGGCAGCGCGGCGGCCACCGACCCGATGTGCAGATGGGCCGGGGGCCCCGAGCGCAGCGCCTCGACCGTCTGCGGCGCGAGGTCCCAGACGAGGTCGAACTCGTAGCCCACCGTGCCGTCCGGGCGCACCCGGGCGGTCGCCGACGAGGTCGGCGCGTCACCGACGGACCCCGGCAGCAGCTCGGTTCCGCCGCGCTCCAGCCACTCGCGCAGTGCCGTGCCGGTGCGGTCACGGCCGATACGGGTGGCCAGGCGTACCGGGTGGCCGAGGCGGCCGAGCCCGAGTGCGACGTTCGCCGGGCTGCCGCCGGGGTGCTCGCCGTGCACCCCTGCCGGACCGGTCAGGATGTCGGTCAGTGCCTCGCCGATCACCAGCGCCGGCACCGGGGGAGGCGGCAGCGGCGGCACGGGGGGCGAAGCGGGCAGGGGTGCGGTCATGGGCCTTCCTCTTCCGGCGGCACGGCAACACGGCGGGACCAGGGACGGGTGTGGGGGGAGTCGGCAGGGGCGGGCCCTACGGCAGGACCTGGATCTTCCGGCCGACGCCCGCCTGGAAGCGCTGTAGGGCGGCAGCGTAGTCCACCAGCGGCAGCCGGTCGCTGATGAACACCTCCGGGTCCAGCACCCCGCCCGCGAACAGCTCAGCGGCCCGCTCGTAGCTGTGCAGCACCGCCATCGAACCGGTGATGGTGATCTCCTGGTTGTAGATCTTGTACGGCTCGATGGTGGCGCGGGCGGCGTAGTCGGCGACGCCGAACTGGAGGAAGGTGCCGCCCTTGCCGACCCGGCCCAGGGCGTCCTGGATGGCGGCGGCGTTGCCGGTCGCGTCGATGACGACGTCCCAGCCGCGCGGCTGGTCCAGCTCGTCGGCGCTGGTGGCCGCCGCGGAGCAGCCCAGCTGCCGCGCGGTGGTCAGCCGCTCCTCGTTGAGGTCGACCATGTCGACGCTGGCCGCGCCGGTGCGCTTGGCCAGCTCCATCATCATCAGGCCCATGGTGCCGGAGCCGTAGATGAGGACGTGGGTGGCCAGCTGGGAGCGCAGGATGTCGTAGCCGCGCACCGCGCAGGACAGCGGCTCGATCAGGGCGGCGTCGCGGGTGGCGATGTGCTCGGGGAGCTTGACGCAGTTCGCGGCCGGGGCGGCGGCGTACTCGGCGGCGCCGCCGGGCACGGTGACGCCGATCGCGTTCCACCGCTCGCACAGGTTGTTGCGGCCGATCCGGCAGTAGTGGCACTCGTGGCAGTACAGCGAGGGGTCCACCGCGACCCGGTCGCCGGCGCTCAGACCGCGTACCTGCGAGCCGACCGCGACGATCTCCCCGGCGAACTCGTGGCCGGGCACGATCGGCAGCGTCGGCGCGAACTCCCCCTGGAGGATGTGCAGGTCGGTGCCGCACAGGCCGCAGGCGGCGACCTGGACGACCACCTCGCCCGGGCCCGGCGTCGGGTCGTCCACGGTCTCGATGCCGACCTGGCCGGGGGAGCTGATGACGGCGGCTTTCACTTGACGGCTCCAAGGGAGAGGCCCTGGACGAGCTTGTCCTGGGCGGCGAACCCGGCGGCGAGCACCGGCAGGGAGATACAGACCGCGGCGGCGCACACCTTCGCCAGGAACAGGCCCTGGCTGGTGACGAAGCTGGTCAGGAAGACGGGCGCGGTGCCGGCGGTGACACCGGTGAGCACCCGTGCGAAGAGCAGCTCGTTCCAGCTGAAGATGAACGAGATCAGCGCGGTCGCCGCGATGCCGGGCGCGACGATCGGGGCGACGATCCGGGCGAGGATGGTCGGCAGTCCGGCGCCGTCGATCGAGGCGGCCTCGATGATCGCGCCGGGCACGTCGGACAGGAAGGACCGCATCATCCACACCGCGATCGGCAGGTTCATCGAGGTGTAGAGGATGACCAGCAGCCAGATGTTGTCGAGCATGCCGATGTTCTTCGCGATGAGGTAGACCGGCAGCAGCCCGGCGACGACCGGCAGCATCTTCGTCGACAGGAAGAAGAACATCGCGTCGGACCACTTGCGGACCGGCCGGATGGACAGCGCGTACGCCGCCGGGGTGGCCAGCAGCAGCACCAGCAGGGTGGAGACGACGCTGGCGGTCAGCGAGTTGATCAGCGGCGGCCACGGGCTGACGCCGGTGCCGGAGCCGAAGAACTCGCGGTAGCCGTGCAGGGTCAGCGGCGCGTCGATCTTCGGCGGGTTGGTGCCCGCGTCCTGCTCGCTGTGGAAGGAGGTCAGCACCATCCACGCGAAGGGCAGGAAGAAGACGATCCCGCACAGCCAGGCGCCGACGGCCAGCAGGCCGCGGTTGCGGCGCTCCTTGCGCTCGCGCGGCGCGCGGCCGGCGACCGGGGTGACGGGGTCGAGGGTGGTGGCGGCCATCAGCGGGACTCCTCCCTGAGCAGCGACGAGACCGAGCGCAGCGCGAACGTCGCCACGAGGATGGACAGGATCACCACGATCACGCCCTCCGCGGACGCCTGCCCGTAGTCGTGGGCCTCGTAGAAGGTGCTGTACACCGCGTAGGGGAGGTTCGCGGTGCCCAGGCCCCCGGAGGTGAGGGTGAAGACCGCGTCGAAGTTCTGCACCACGTAGACCGTGCCGAGCAGCGCGGCCAGTTCCAGGTAGCGGCGCAGGTGCGGCAGGGTCAGGAAGCGGAACACGTCCCAGTTGTTGGCGCCGTCCACGCGGGCCGCCTCGACGACGTCGGTGGGGCGCGACTGCAACCCGGCCAGCAGGATCAGCATCATGAACGGCGTCCACTGCCAGATCAGCGACGCCTCGACGGCGAGCTTCGGCGACGTGGACAGCCAGTCCGGCTGCGGCGCGCTGTCGCTGCCGAACACGCTCCAGATCCAGGTGAGTGAGCCGTTGATGAAGCCGTAGGTGGCGTTGTACAGGGCGTGCTTCCACAGCAGCGCTGAGGCGACCGGCACCACCAGGAACGGCGTGATCAGCAGCGTGCGCACCGCGCCGCGGCCGGGGAACTTCCGGTCCATCAGCAGCGCCAGGCCCAGCCCCAGCACGAGGCTGACCAGCACCACCGTGACGGTCAGCACCACCGTGGTGGTCAGCGCCGAGCGCAGCTGCGGGTCGGTGAACTCCTCCTTGTAGTTGTCGAAGCCGGTGAACCCCTTGTCACTGGGGTCCAGGGCGTTCCAGCGCATGAACGAGATCACCAGGGTGCCGACGAACGGCAGCTGGGTGACGACGATCATGAAGATCAGCGCGGGCAGCAGCGGCGCCCGCCGCGCCCAGGCACCGGCGTTGCGGCGCGGTGCCCGGTTCGCGGCGGACCCCGACACGGCCGGCGGCGCGTGGCGGTTTCCGAGGATCGAGGGAGTGCTCATGGTGTCGGCTTCCCGCTCACTTGCCGGCGTACTTGTCGGCGACCTTCTCGGCGAGCTTCTGGCTGGCCTTCAGCGCGCTGGAGACGCTGGTGCGGCCGGCCACCGCCGAGGAGAGCTGCTGGGAGACCTGGGTGCCGAGGTCGGTGAACTCCGGTATGTCCACGAACTGGATGCCGGGCGCGGGGCGCGGCTGCACACCGGGGTTGGCCGGGTCGACGTCCTTGAGCGCGTTGAGCGTCGGCTGGGCGAACGCGGCGGACGCCTTGACGTAGTCGGGGTTGCTGTAGGTCGAGGTGCGCTTGCCGGCCGGCACCCGGGACCAGCCGAGCTTCTGGCCGACCAGGTTCTCGTAGCCCTTGCCGGACGCCCAGGAGATGAACTTCCAGGCGTCGGACTGGTGCTTGCTCGCCTTCTGCACGCCCCAGGCCCAGGTGTACAGCCAGCCGGCGTTCTTGGTCTGGTCGACCGGCGCGGGCACGTAGCCGATCTTCCCGGCCACGGGGGAGCCGGAGCCCTCCAGGGAGCCGGCCGCGGAGGTGGCGTCGTACCACATGGCGACCTTGCTCTGCTCCAGGTCGTTGAGGCACTCGGTGAACCCGGACTGGGCGGCGCCGGCCTCGCCGTGCTTGCGGACGAGGTCGACGTAGAAGTTCACCGCCTTGGTGAAGGCGGGGCTGTCGACCTGGGCCTTCCAGTCCTTGTCGAACCAGGTGCCGCCCATGGTGTTCACCACGGTGGTCAGCGGCGCGATCATCTCGCCCCAGCCGGGCTGGCCGCGCAGGCAGATGCCCTTCATGCCCTTCTCGGCGCCGTCGGCCTTGGCGGCCAGGTCCGCGACCTGGGTCCAGGTCGGGTTCGCCGGCATCGTCAGGCCCTTCGCGGCGAAGACGTCCTTGCGGTACATCAGGAACGACGACTCGCCGTAGAACGGCTCGGCGTACAGCTGCCCGTTGTACGTCAGCGACTGCTGCATGGCGGGCAGAATGTCGCTCTGGTCGAAGGCGGTGTCGGCCTTCGCCTCGGACGACAGCGAGGACAGCCAGTTGTTCTTCGCGAAGATCGGCGCCTCGTAGTTGCTGATGGTGGCCACGTCGTACTGGCCGGCCTGGCTGGAGAAGTCCTGGGTGATCTTGTCGCGGACGTCGTCCTCGGGCAGCACCGTGAAGTTCACCTTGATGCCGGTGGACTTGGTGAAGTTGGCGGCCGTCAGCTTCTGCAGGTCCACCATCTGCGGGTTGTTGACCATCAGCACGTTGATGGAGTGCGAGCCGGAGCCGCCGCCGGCGCCGCCCGCGCCCGAGCAGGCCGCCGCGAGCAGCATGCCCGACACCGCCAGCGCCAACGGGGGGAGGGTGCGGCGGCGCAGTCTGCGGGAGGCGGTGGAGCCGGTAGACGATGTCATGATTCGTCCCTTTCATGACTGGGGTCGGGGTGTGGGGGATCATCCGGCGGGCCGATGGCGGCACGTCGGAACGGCACGGGGGTGCGGGCGGAAGGAGGTGCGGGGGAGGTCGGGAGCGGTCGGTCGGTCGAGAGCGGTGGATCGGGAGCGGTGGGTCGGGGGCGGCGGATCGGCGGCGGGGGTCAGGCCCTGAAGACGCGGGGGCCGAGCAGGGTGTAGCGGTGGGCCTCGGTGCTGGACAGCCCGGTGTCGGTCACGATCGCCTCGAAGTCGGAGACCTCCGCGAAGCGGCAGAAGCTGCTCGCGCCGAACTTGCTGTGGTGGCCCATGAACACCCGCCGGCGCGAGACCTCCAGCGCCTTGGCCTTGACATCGGCGACGACCGGATCGGGTGTGGTCAGGCCGAGTTCGCGGGAGATGCCGTTGGAACCGACGAACGCCAGGTCGATGACGAAGCCGGCCAGCATCGCGCAGGCCCACGAGCCCACGGTCGCCAGGGTCCTGGCCCGGACCCGGCCGCCGAGCAGCAGCACCGTGGTGTCGGCGGACTCCGCGACCGCGGCGGCGGTGGACAGCGACGCGGTGACCACCGTCAGCGGGCGGTCGCGCGGCAGCAGGGAGGCGACGAGTTGGGGCGTGTAGCCCTCGTCCACGAACACCGTCTCCGCCTCGCCGAGCAGCTTGACCGCCTCTGCGGCGATCCGGCGCTTGTCGGCGACGTGCAGGTTGACCCGCTCGGCCAGCGCGGTCTCGAACCCCGCGCCCTCGACGGGATACGCCCCGCCGTAGGTGCGGCGCACCAGACCGCGGCGCTCCAGCACGCCCAGGTCCCGCCGGATCGTCTCCGGTGCCACCGACAGGTCCGACGCCACCGCGGTGACCTCCACCTGGCCGTGGTGACGGGCCAGGGTCAGGATGCGGTGCTGGCGCTCCTCGGCCCTCATCGCCCACCTCGCCTCTTCGCTCCGGTCCGGGCGCGGCCTGCCCGGTATCGCCCGTAGAAGAGTTATACCGTCGGCCCTTTGTCCGACCAGGGCCCACAACGGACAACAAACGGCCCGGTATTGCCCGGTCCGCCGGTGGAAAGTCCCTGGTCCCCCAGGTGATGGGAGGGTATGCCGACCGAATCGCACCCAAAGCGGCGGCTGGCGGGCCCGGTTCGGGCGGTTGCCCGATAGCGGGCGGATACATCTTTCCGGGCGCGTTCGACGGGTTTTCCGGCCCGGTCGGGAGGGCGCCGGGCCCGGTCCGCGGCGCCGGCCCGGCGCCGGCGCCGGGCGCATTCCGGACCTCCGGTGCGTATCGGGCCGGAGGCGGGGGAGCGGCGTGCCCGGTTCGCGCCGGTGTGCCCGTACCGGGCCGCCCTGCCCGTTTCCCGCCCGCTCGCCCGGGACCTCGGGCGGCCGCTACGGGCGGCGCCTCATCGCGCCCGGCCGGGCTCCCGGACCAGCACCACGACCGCGCGCGCCTCGACCTTGCAGGTGTCGCCGGCCGCGAAGCGCACCGGGGCGCCGCCGTCCGCCCCGGAGCGCTCCGCGGTGTCCACCACCACGCTCCAGCCGGGCCCGAACTCCACCGGCGGCAGCCGGAACGCCACATGCTCCCAGTGCGCGTTGAACAGCAGCAGGAACGAGTCGTCCGCGATCGGATGCCCGTGGGCGTCCGGCTCGGAGATCGCGTCGCCGTTGAGGTGCACCGCCAGCGCGTGCGCGTCGCGCCGGAACCAGTCGCGCTCGGCCATCTCCCGGCCGTCGGGCCGCAGCCACGTCAGATCACCCGGGCCGCCGTCCGGGCCGGGGCCGCCGCGGAAGAACCGCCGCCTGCGGAAGACCGGGTGGCCTCGGCGCAGCGCGATCAGCCGCCGGGTGAAGTCCAGCAGCTCGCGCTGCTGCTCGTCCAGCTCCCAGTCGATCCAGGACAGGGCGTTGTCCTGGCAGTAGGCGTTGTTGTTGCCGCGCTGGGTGCGGCCCAGCTCGTCGCCGTGGGCGAGCATCGGCACGCCCTGCGAGACCAGCAGGGTGGTCAGCAGGTTGCGCTGCTGGCGGGCGCGCAGCGTCAGCACCGCCCGGTCGGCGGTCTCGCCCTCGGCGCCGCAGTTCCAGGAGCGGTTGTGGCTCTCGCCGTCCCGGTTGTCCTCGCCGTTCGCCTCGTTGTGCTTGTCGTTGTAGGAGACCAGGTCGCGCAGGGTGAACCCGTCGTGCGCGGTCACGAAGTCCACCCCCGCGCGCGGCCTGCGGTGCTCGCCCGCGTACAGGTCGGAGGAGCCGGTCAGCCGGGAGGCGAACTCCGGCAGCACCCCGTCGCAGGAGCGCCAGAAGTCGCGGACGGTGTCCCGGTACCGGCCGTTCCACTCGCTCCACAGCGGCGGGAAGTTGCCGACCTGGTAGCCCCCGTCGCCCACGTCCCATGGCTCGGCGATCAGCTTCACCCGCGAGACCACCGGGTCCTGCTGCACCAGGTCGAAGAACGCGGAGAGCCGGTCCACCTCGTGGAACTGCCGGGCCAGCGTGGCCGCCAGGTCGAAGCGGAAGCCGTCGACGTGCATCTCCGTCACCCAGTAGCGCAGGCTGTCCATGATCAGCTGGAGCACGTGCGGGCTGCGCATCAGCAGGCTGTTGCCGGTGCCGGTGGTGTCGAAGTACGACGCCGGGTCGTCGTCGGCCAGCCGGTAGTACGCGGCGTTGTCGATCCCGCGGAAGGACAGCGTGGGACCCAGGTGGTTGCCCTCGGCGGTGTGGTTGTAGACCACGTCGAGGATCACCTCGATGCCGGCCGCGTGCAGCGCCTTGACCATCGACTTGAACTCCGCGACCTGCCCGCCCCGGCCGCCCGATGCCGAGTAGCCGTTGTGCGGGGCGAAGAAGCCGATGGTGTTGTAGCCCCAGTAGTTGGTCAGGCCCCGGCCGAGCAGATGCCCGTCCTGCACGAACTGGTGCACCGGCATCAGCTCCACGGCGGTGACGCCCAGCTCCGTCAGGTGCCCGATCACCGCCGGGTGCCCCAGCGCGGCATAGGTGCCGCGGATCTCCGGCGGCAGCCCCGGGTGCGTCATCGTCAGGCCCTTGACGTGGGCCTCGTACATCACCGACTCGTGGTACGGCCGCTTGGGCAGCCGGTCGTCGCCCCAGTCGAAGTACGGGTCGGCGACCACCGAGAGCATCGCGTGCGGCAGGCTGTCGGCCGGGTCGGGCACGGCCGGGTCGCCGTCGCGGTAGCCGAGCAGCGACGGGTGCCCGTCCGCCTGCCCCTCGACCGCCTTCGCGTACGGGTCGAGCAGCAGCTTGGCCGGGTTGCAGCGGTGCCCGCGCGCCGGGTCGTACGGGCCGTGCACCCGGAACCCGTACCGCTGCCCGGGGCCGACCCCCGGCAGGTACGCGTGCCGGATCACGCCGTCGACCTCGGTCAGGGTCACCCGCGTCTCCCGGCGCGCGTCGTCGAGCAGGCACAGCTCGACCTTCTCGGCGACCTCGGAGAACAGCGCGAAGTTGGTGCCGGTGCCGTCGAAGGTGGCGCCGAGCGGAAAGGGATGGCCACTCCATTTGTGCATTTTCGAGACCTTACTGTCGGTACCGCCCTGCACATCCGACCTGGCCGCCCCGACGCGCGGACCCCGCCCGCCGCGCACCCGAGCGCCACTCCCGCGTCATCCGTCCGGCCCAGCGCACCGGCCGGGCCGCGGCGCCCGCACCCGCGAACGCCGCCGGGCCCCGCGCCCGCTCAGCCCACCGCGGCGGTCAGCTCCGCGAACTCCTCGTCGCTGAGCTGGAGTTCGGCGGCCGCCACATTGTCCTCCAGATGCGCCACCGACGATGTGCCCGGGATCGGCAGCACCACCGGGGAACGGCGCAGCAGCCAGGCGAGGGCGAGCTGCGAGGGCGACGCGCTGTGCCGCTCGGCCAGTTCGGCGAGCGGTCCACCTGGCTTGGCCAGCTCCCCGGTGGCCAGCGGGAACCACGGGATGAAGGCGATGCCCGCCGCCTCCGCGTGGTCCAGCAGCCGCTCCGCGGAGCGGTTCGCCAGGTTGTACAGATTCTGCACCGACGCGATCTCCGCGACCGCCCGGGCCGCCTCCAGCTGGTCCACATCGACCTCGGAGAGCCCGATGTGCGCGATCTTCCCCTCCTCCTGGAGCCGCTTCAGCTCGCCGACCTGCTCCTCCAGCGGCACCTTCGGGTCGATCCGGTGCAGCTGGAAGAGCGGGATGCGCTCCAGGCCCAGATGGCGCAGGCTCATCTCCGCCTGCTGCCGCAGGTATTCCGGCCGGCCCAGCGGCTGCCAGGCATCCGGCCCCGACCGGGCCAGGCCCGCCTTCGTGGCGATCACCAGGTCCGCCGGGTAGGGATGCAGCGCCTTGCGGATCAGCGGCTCGGCCACCACCGGCCCGTAGGAGTCCGCGGTGTCGATGAAGTCGACGCCCAACTCCACGGCGCGCCGCAGCACCCGCACCGCCTCGTCGGGGTCCTTCGGATCACCCCACACCCCGGGGCCGGTCAACTGCATCGAGCCGAACCCGAGCCGGGTGACCGGCAGCTTCCCGGACAGGGTGAAGCTCCCGGACGCCTTCGCGGGCTGGGTCTGTGCGCTCACGTTCGCCTGCTCCTTCCGCGGACGCGCCCCGGCCCACCCCGGCCGGCCCGCGCCGCACGACGGTCCCCCCGCGGGCGGCCCTTCCGCCCACGCCCCGTCCAACCCCCTGCCCGCCGGCCGCTATTCCACCCCCGCCCGGTTTCCCCCGTTCGGCCCAGTGACCGCCGCGCTCCCGCGGCAGCCGTGCGGGCCGCACGCCCGTCAGGCCGGAGCGCCGTCCGTGCCGCCGTGCCAGGACGACCACAGCGACGCATAGGTGCCGCGGGCAGCCAGGAGAGCGTCATGGGAGCCCAGTTCGGTCAGACGGCCGTCCTCCATCACCGCCACGCGGTCCGCGTCGTGCGCGGTGTGCAGGCGGTGGGCGATCGCGATCACCGTACGGCCGCGCAGCACGCTCGCCAGGGCGCGTTCGGTGTGCCGGGCGGTGGTCGGGTCCAGCAGCGCGGTCGCCTCGTCGAGGATGAGGGTGTGCGGATCGGCCAGCACGACCCGCGCCAGGGCGAGTTGCTGGGCCTGCGAGCCGTCGGTGCGGTGGCCGCCGTCGCCGACCGCGGTGTCCAGGCCGGCCGGGAGGTCCTCCACCCAGTCCGCGCCCACCGCCGCCAGCGCCGCGAGCAGTTCGGCGTCCTGCGCGGCGGGCGCGGCGATCAGCAGGTTGTCGCGGACCGTGCCCAGGAACACGTGGTGCTCCTGGGTGACCAGCACGACATGGCGGCGCAACTGCTCCGGGTCCAAGGCCGCGACCGGGACACCGCCCACCGTCACCGACCCCGCGTGCGGCGCGTCGATCCCCGCCAGCAGCCGGCTCAGCGTGGTCTTCCCGGCCCCCGACGGACCGACGAGCGCGATCCGCTCCCCGGGCCGCACTGTCAGGTCGACACCCCGCACCACCTCGCGCCCGCCCTCGTAGGAGAAGCGCGCCCCGACCACGTCGATCCGGTCGTCCGCGGGGGTGTCGGCCGCCGCCGGCGCCTGCCGCGCGGCCGCGCCCAGCCCCTCCACCCGGGCGAAGGAGGCACTGCTGCTCTGAAGTTGCTCCACCCACATCATGATCGAGTCCAACGGCTCGGAAACCTGCCGCAGGTACAGCGCCGCGCTCACCACCGCGCCCAGCCCGACCACGCCGTGCGCGCGCAGCATACCGCCGACCACCAGCACCGCGACCACGGGGACGACGTAGGAGACCTCCACGGTGGGGAAGAACACGCTGCGCAGGTCCAGCGTGCGGGTCCTGGCCCGGCGGGAGGACTCGATCGCGTCCCTGCTCGCCGCGACCCGCCGCTCCTGCAAGCCGAAAGCCTCGATCGTCCGGGCACCGGTGACGGTGGCCGTGAGGACCTCGGTGACCGCCGAGTTGGCCGCGCCCTCCGCGAGATAGGCGGCGCGGGCCCGCCGCAGGTACCAGCGCACCGACCAGGAGATCCCCAGCAGCCCGACCAGGCCGCAGCAGCCCAGCAGCGGGTCCAGCAGGAAGACCGCGCCGAAGATGAACAGCGCCTGCACCATGGCGATCAGCACCTCCGGCGCCGCGTCGCGCAGCGTGGTGCCGACCATGGCCACGTCGGTGGTGCCGCGCGCGGTCAGATCGCCGCTGCCGGCCCGCTCCACCACCGAGGCGGGCAGCGCCAGCGCACGGTCCACGAACTGCTCGCGCACCCGCGCCAGCGTGCGCTCGCCGAAGCGGTGCCCCAGGTAGCGGGCGTAGCGGGCGAGCAGGAACTGCGCCGCGGAGAAGACCAGGATGACCAGCGCCATCCGGTCCACGTCGCCCACCCCGGCGCCCTTCTGCACGTCGTCCACGATCCGGCCGACCAGCCACGGACCGACCAGACCGGCCGCCGCGGCCAGCGCGTTCAGCCCGAGCACGCCGGCGAACGCCCACCGGTCGGCCCGCACCAGGCGCCCGCCCGCCCGCGCGACCTCCCGCGGCCCGGCCACCGGCAACTGCCGCGGCGTCATCGCCCCGCCTCCTCGGCCCGCGCCCGCCCGTCCATCGCGCCCGCCCCGCCGCCCGGCCCCGCCCCGCCGCCCGGCCCCGCCCCGCCGCCCGGCCCCGCCCCGCCGCCCGGCGCCGGCCCCGGCACCTGCCCGGCGTGCTCCTCCTCCGCCGCGCTGCGGTCCACCAGCAGCCGGTAGCCCGGCTCGCGGCGCAGCAGGTCGCGGTGGGTGCCCGAGGCGGCCACCTTGCCGTCGACGAGGTACTGCACGGTGTCGGCCTGGTCGAGCAGCACCGGCGAGGTGCCGGTGACCACCGTGGTGCGGCCGGTCCGGGCAGCCCGCAGCCGGGCCGCGACGGCCGCCTCGGTGTGGGCGTCGAGCGCGGAGGTCGGCTCGACCGCCATGAGCACCTCGGGTTCGGCCAGCAGCGCCCGCACCAGCCGCACGCGCTGGCGCTGCCCGCCGGAGAGGTTGCGGGCCTGTGCGTCCATCGCGGTGCCGAGCCCCTCGGGCAGCCCGGCCACCACGTCCTGCGCCGCGGCGTCCCCGACGGCCCGGGCGACCGCCTCGTCGTCGTGCGCCCGCCGGCCGGCCACCATCTCCCGCAGCGTCCCGGCGAACAGGTCCGCCTCGTTGTCGGCGACCAGGAGCCGGTCGCGGACCTGCGCGGCCGGCACGTCCGCCAGCCGGACCCCGCCCCAGGTCACGTCCGCGCGCCGGAACCCGCCGAGCCGGTCGACGACCTCCGCCGACTCGGCCGGCCGGGCGCTGACCAGCGCGGTGAGCCGCCCCGGCGCCACCACCACCCCGGAGTCCGGGTCGCGCAGCACCGAGGGCCCGGCGGGCGCGTCCGCCGCGCCCTCCTGCCGTTCGCCCCCCTCGGGCGCCAGCGCCAGGAAGCCCACCACCCGCTTCGCGGCCACCAGCCCGCGGGTGATGTCGTAGCCGCACTCGATGAAGAACGCCACCGGCATCACCAGCACCGCGACATAGCCGTAAACCCCGACGAACTCGCCCACCGACAGGGTGCCCTGGACGGCGAGGCGCGCCGCGAGCCAGGTGACGAGCGCGAGGAAGAGCGTCGGGAGCCCCACACCGAGCGCCTGCACCCAGCTCGTCACGGCCCCGACCCGGTACCCCTGCGCCGTCAGCTCGGCGGACTCCCGGCGGAAGGCGTCGGCGAACAGCTGCTTGCCGCCCAGCCCGTTGAGCACCCGCAGGCCCCCCGACAGGTCGCCGATCCGCGCGGTCAGTCCGCCCTGCCGCTCGCGGTAGACCGACTCCGCCCCGCGCAGCCGCCCCAGCAGCGGACCGACCAGCAGGGCGATCACCGGCACCCCGAGCAGCACCACCAGCCCCAGGGACACCGACATCGACAGCAGCAGCACCGCCACCACCAGATAGGCGATCACCGAGCCGAGCCCCGGTCCGGTCATCGTCAGGGACTGGCTGATCTGCTGGACGTCGGTCACGCCGATGGTGACGACCTCGCCGGCGCCCGCCTGCCGCGACAGGTCCGCCCCCAGCCGGTTGGCCTGCGCGATGACCGACTTGACCGTGCGGAAGGTCGCGTCCATCCGCAGCCGCGTCATCGTGCGGTGCCGCATGGTGCTGACCCAGGCGTTGAAGGTGCCCAGCGCCAGCAGGACGCCGCTCCAGGCGAGCAGCGGACCGGTGCGGCCGGGCTCCAGCCCGTCGTCGACGGCCCGGGTCAGGACGTAGGGCGTGAGGACCATCAGGACCATCCACACGGTGCCGAGCACCGCGCCGCCCAGGGTGCGGCCCGGCTGGCGGGCCAGCAGCCACCACAGGTAGCGGCCCGGGCCGCGGCGTTCGGGCGTGCCGGGGTCGGCGTACGCGTCGATCACGAGCGGGCCCCGCGGGTCCGCCGGTCCTGGAGGTGCGCGCGGTCCTGGAGGTGCGCGCGGTGCGGTCGGGGCCGGTCGGTCGCCTGGGATCGGTGCATGGCCGCCAGCCTCCCAGAGCACCCGGCCGCCGGGCCAACGTATATCCGGCCCACCCCTCGGCTGCCGGCCCGGCCGGCCCACCCCTCGGCCGCCGGCCCGGCCGTCGCAGCGGCGTCGCAGACATGTCCCGGCCCCGTAACAAGCCGCCGTACGGCGGAAATCACGGTGTGCGCCGCGGGCGCCGGGGCATATGGCCGACATGGGAATCATCGGTTGGATCATTCTGGGACTGCTCGCAGGAGCGATCGCAAAGCTGCTGCTGCCCGGGCGCGACCCGGGCGGGGTGCTCGGCACCACCGTCATCGGCATCATCGGGGCCTTCCTCGGCGGCTGGCTGTCGGCCAAGGTGCTCGGCCACCCGGTGCCGCACCACTTCTTCGACCGCTCGACATGGCTGGCCGCGATCGTCGGCTCGCTGGTATTGCTCATCGCCTACCGGCTGGTCTTCGGCGACTCGCGCGACCGACGACGGTGAGCCGCGGGCCGCGGCGGACCCCCGCCCGGCCCGCGGCCGCACCCCCCAGCCAGCCGCCGCTCCACGCCCGCACCGCCGCCGTCCACCCGAACGGCCGCAGTGCGACGGCCCGGCACCCTCCCGCCGCGCACAATGACCGGGAGCGGCCCCACGACCCCGGCGCGGCAACCAGGAGCGGAAGATGAGCGCAACAGCGGACATCGGCGTGACCGGCCTCGCGGTCATGGGCAGCAACCTCGCCCGCAACTTCGCCCGCCACGGCTTCACCGTGGCGCTGCACAACCGCACCACCGCGAAGACCACCGCCCTCGTCGAGGAGCACGGCGACGAGGGGGACTTCGTGCCCGCCCGCACCCCCGAGGAGTTCGTGGCCGCGCTGAAGCGCCCGCGCCGCCTGATCGTCATGGTCAAGGCGGGCGACCCCACCGACGCGGTGATCCGCGAGTTCGCCCCGCTGCTGGAGGACGGCGACGTCATCATCGACGGCGGCAACGCCCACTTCGAGGACACCCGGCGCCGTGAGCGGGAACTGCGCGAGCAGGGCATCCACTTCGTCGGCACCGGCATCTCCGGCGGCGAGGAGGGCGCGCTCAACGGCCCGTCGATCATGCCCGGCGGCTCCACCCGGTCGTACGAGTCGCTCGGCCCGCTGCTGGAGCGGATCGCCGCGAAGGCCAAGGACGGCACGCCCTGCACCACCCACATCGGCCCGGACGGCGCCGGCCACTTCGTGAAGATGGTGCACAACGGCATCGAGTACGCCGACATGCAGCTCATCGCCGAGGCGTACGACCTGCTGCGCGCCGTCGGCGGCTACACCCCCGAGCAGATCAGCGGCATCTTCCGCACCTGGAACACCGGACGGCTCGACTCCTACCTGATCGAGATCACCGCCGAGGTGCTGGCCCACACCGACGCCGCGACCGGCCGCCCCTTCGTGGACGTCGTCGCCGACGCGGCCGAGCAGAAGGGCACCGGCCGCTGGACCGTGCAGACCGCGCTGGACCTGGGCGTGCCCGTCTCCGGGATCGCCGAGGCGGTCTTCGCCCGCTCGGTGTCCGGCCACACCGACCTGCGCGCCGCCTCCCGCGACCTGCCAGGACCGCGGGCGAAGGCCCTGACCGGTCAGGCCGCCGCCGACTTCGCCGACCAGGTCGAGCAGGCCCTGTACGCGTCGAAGATCGTCTCCTACACCCAGGGCTTCCACCAGATCCAGGCCGGCAGCGACACCTACGACTGGGACATCGACCTGGGCCGGATCGCGGCGATCTGGCGCGGCGGCTGCATCATCCGGGCCGCGTTCCTCGACCGGATCACCGCCGCCTACGACGGCCGCCCCGACCTGCCGAGCCTGCTGTCCGACCCGCGCTTCGCCGCCGAGATCGGCGCCGCCCAGGACGACTGGCGGGCCGTGGTGTCCGCCGCGGTGTCCGGCGGGGTGCCCGTCCCCGGCTTCTCCGCCGCCCTCGCCTACTACGACGCGCTGCGCGCCGAACGGCTGCCCGCCGCTCTCACCCAGGGCCAGCGCGACTTCTTCGGCGCCCACACCTACCGGCGCGCCGACCGCGACGGCACCTTCCACACGCTGTGGGGCGGCAGCCGCGACGAGGTCGAGGCCGGCTGAACCGCGTGGCATCGCGCCGCGGGGGAAGGAAACCCCGCACAGGGCCCTTGCCCGGCCCGCTGACGTACCCCGGCGAAAGGCAGGTGGGCGATGATCGAACCCGCGGATCTGCGCGAGTGGCGCGACCACGACGTGGTCGACGAGGACCACCACAAGATCGGCGTCCTCGAGGCGGTCTACGTGGACACCACCACCGACCGCCCCGCCGTCGTCACGGTACGGACCGGGCTGCCCACGCGCCACCGGCTGCTGTTCGTCCCCGTCCGCGAGGCGGTCGCGGGCCCCGGCTACGTCCGCGTCCCCTACCCCAAGTCCCTGCTGAAGGCCGCCCCCTCGATCGGCACCGACGACGTGCTGCCCGCCGAGGACGAGGAGGCGATCTTCCAGCACTACGGGCTGCCGTACGAGCCGGCCGCCAAGGGCACCAGGCTGCTCGCCCGCCGCTGAGCCGCACACCCGCGAGCCCGCGCATCCGCCCCTCGCCCGGAAAGGACCCGGAACGTGACCCTGTTCCTCCTGCTGATCATCCTGGCGATGGTCCTCGGGCTGATCGGCGCGGTCGCCGGGGGCCTCGGCGTGCTGCTCGTGATCGGCGTCGTGCTGTTCGTCGCGGACCTGGCGTGGGGCGCGTGGCGGCTGCGCCGCAGGCGTTCGCGGCCGGTCCGCTGAGGCGGGGCCGGTGACCGGATGAGCTCCGTCACCGACTGGCTCGCGCACTCCTCGGGCCCGGTCGTCTACGCCGTCGTCGGCGCCCTCGTCTTCTGCGAGGACGCCCTCTTCTTCGGTTTCGTGCTGCCCGGCGAGACCGCGGCGGTGCTCGGCGGGGTGATCGCCAGCCAGGGCGGGGTGTCGGTGTTCTGGCTGTGCGTGGTGGTGGTGCTCGCCGCGATCGCCGGGGACAGCGTCGGCTACGAGGTGGGCCGGCGGTTCGGCCCGCGCATCCTGGACAGCCGGGCGCTGCGCGCCCACCACGAACGCATCGCCCACGCCCAGGAGCTGATCCGCAGGCGCGGCCCGGCCGCGGTCTTCCTCGGCCGCTTCATCGCCTTCTTCCGCGCCCTGATGCCGGCGCTCGCGGGCATGTCCCGGATGCCCTACCGGGTCTTCCTCGTCTTCAACGCGGCCGGCGGGATCGTCTGGGGCGTCGGCTTCACCCTGCTCGGCTACTACGCGGGCGACGCGTACAAGCGGGTGGAGCGTACGGCGGGCACGGCCGTCGCGGTCGTCGTCGCGGTGGTCGTGGTCGGGGCGGTCGTCTACTGGCACTTCAAGCGGCGCGGGCGCGAGTCCAAGCCCCCGGCGGAGCCGGACGGTTCGCAGAGCGAGAGCGGGGGCGAGGCCGACCGGGCGCCGGGCGGTACGTCCGGTGGCGGCGCCCACCGCGCGCCGGACCCCGACGGCGACTCCGACGCGGACCACTGACGGCGGCCTGCTCGGTCAGGCCGCGGCCTGCCACCCCGGAAGCGTGGGCAGCACGCTCTGCGCGACCCCCACCAGTACCACGGCCGCGACCGCCTGCCCCCACGCGCTCCCGCTCTTTTCGGGCGCACTGCCGTTCCCCGTCGCACATCCCCCCCACCTGCGATGATCCCCCGATACGAGGCTGGACCCCAACCGGTGGTCCCCGGCGGTACAAGGTGATCACCCGTCAGTTCGCCCCGGTGTCGGGGCGGGTGCGTAGGGGGTGCGCCTGTGCCGGCAGCGGTTCGAACAGGGCGTACAGAATGTGCGGATACGGCAACAATCCGTGGTGCCGACGGTTCGGAGGGGCCCGGAGCGAGAACGCGGTAGATATGCGTACCACGACGTTCCTGTCACCGCGCGGCCGGCGGACGCCCGCCGGGCGGCACCCGCTGGCGCGTACCGCACCGCTGGCCGCAGCGGTGGCCACGGTCCTCGCGCTCGGCGCCGCCGGCTGCGGCAACGGCGGCACCGGCGGCACCGGCACGGCGGCCGCCGCCTCCACCCGGCCGGCCGCGTCGGACAGCCCCGCGCCCACCACCACCGACGACTCCGCCTCCCCGTCGGCGGCGCCGCAGGGCACGACCGCGCCCGGGACCGCCGCCGCCTCGCCGCAGGCCACGGACGGCGACGCCCCCACGACCGTACGGGCCGAGGCGGCCGGCAGCCGATGCACCGTCACCGACCTGACGATGCGGCTCGGCCGCGGCGACCCGGGCGCGGGCCAGCTGTACTACCCGCTGCTGTTCACGAACACCTCGTCGCACCCCTGCGTCCTCGACGGCTTCCCCGGGGTCTCCCTGATCCGGGGCGACGGCACCACGATCGGCCGCCCCGCCGGGCGGGAGGGGCCCAAGGGCGCCGTGGTCCCCCTGAAGCCGGGCGCGACCGTGGAGGCGGACCTGCACACGCTCAACCAGGGCGTGCGCGGGAACAGTTGCTGGGGCCGGCCGACCCTGGTCAAGGCATACCCGCCCGGCTCGCGGGACGCCATGGCCCTGGCGACCGCCGACCCCGTCGTCTGCGGCGACACCTTCGAGGTCGGCAGTGTGCACTGAGCCGCTCCGCTCCGGCGGAACCGCTACCGGCCGCGAGCGGGTCCGTACCGGTGACCACGCCCGTGCACGCCACCGCCGACCCGCCCGCCCCCGCACCCCCGACCCGTGAACCCACCGTCGACGAACCAGCGCACCGCACCACGTGAGGGAAAGGCCCGCCATGACCATCAAGGGCATCGACGTCGCTTCCTACCAGTCCAGCACCTTCAGCACCTCCGGCCTGGCCTTCGTGATGGTCAAGGCCACCGAGGGCACCGGCTACGTCAACCCCCGGCACGCCGCCCAGGTCGCGCACGCCCGGGCCGAGGGCGTCGCCGTCGGCCACTACCACTTCGCCCGGCCCGGCTCCGTCTCCGACCAGGTCGCCTACTTCCGCAAGCACGCCGGGATCAAGGCCGGCGACATCCTCGCCATGGACTGGGAGGACACCGGCGTGAGCTGCGCGGAGAAGGACTCCTTCATCAAGGCGCTCCAGAAGGCCGCCCCCACCCACCGGGTGCTGCTCTACTGCAACCGCGACTACTGGCTGCACCGCGACACCACCTCCTTCTGCGGCGACGGCCTGTGGATCGCGGACCCGGGCGCGAAGGCGGGCCACCCGCGGGTGAAGCACCCCTGGACCATCCACCAGTACAGCTCGGCCGACGGCCTGGACCGCAATGTCGCCGCCTTCGCCGACAAAGACGCGCTCACCGCCTGGGCGGCGAAGGGGAATTAGGCAGCGGCGGCGTACGAGCCGTTCCCGGGCACGTCCTGGTCCTCCGCCGGCCGCAAGCCGCCGATCGAGCACTGCGAACAAGGACGTGAGCGGCACCACAAGGGGTGGAGCGGCGCCGCCCTCAAGTGGCCGCCCGGCAAGGAGAGCTGGGACGCCCTCCAGGTGCCGAACGTCTCAGCCGCGGGGGACCGCGGAGCCGCGGGGCCGGGCGGGTGACGCGGGCCCGCCCGGCCGTTAGCCGCGGCCCCGGGCGGGAACAGCGCCACCATGGAGCCCATCGAGGCACTCGACCGGATCGCGTTCCTGCTGGAGAGCGCCCTCGCGCCCACCTACCGGGTACGGGCCTTCCGGCGCGCCGCCGACATCGTCGCCGCACTCCCGCCCGGCGAGGTCGAGCGGCGCGCCCGCAACGGGCGGCTGACCGACCTCGCCGGCATCGGCAAGACCACCGCCCAGGTCATCGCCGACGCCTGCGCCGGCCGCACCCCCGCCTACCTCGCCGACCTCGAACGCCGCCGGCCCGCCCCACCCGCCGACGGCGCCGGGCAGGCCCTGCGCGCGGCCCTGCGCGGCGACTGCCATGTGCACTCCGACTGGTCCGACGGCGGCAGCCCGATCGAGGCGATGGCCCGCACCGCCCGCGACCTCGGCCACTCCTGGATGGTCCTCACCGATCACAGCCCGCGCCTGAAGATCGCCCGCGGCCTCACCACGGAACGGCTCCTGCGCCAACTCGACGTCGTCGCCGAACTCAACGAACGCCTCGCCCCCTTCCGCGTGCTCACCGGCATCGAGTGCGACATCCTCCCCGACGGCTCCCTCGACCAGAGCGACGAACTGCTCGACCGCCTCGACCTCGTCGTCGCCTCCGCGCACTCCGAACTCCGCATGCCCGCCCGCGACTTCACCCGCCGCCTCGTCAACGCCGTCGGCAACCCCCTCGTCGACATCCTCGGCCACTGCACCAACCGCCTCATCGGCGACACCAAGCAGCGCCCCGAGTCCACCTTCGACGCCGAAGCCGTCTTCGCCGCCTGCGCCCGCTCCCACACCGCCGTCGAGATCAACAGCAGCCCCCACCGCCTCGACCCGCCCCACCCCCTCCTCACCCTCGCCCGCGACCTCGGCACCCTCTTCTCCATCGACTCCGACGCCCACGCCCCCGGCCAACTCGCCTGGCAACTCCACGGCTGCGCCCTGGCCGAAGCCGCCTCCATCCCCCCTTCCCGCATCCTCACCACCTGGTCCACCCCCACCCTCCTCACCTGGACCACCACCCGCACCCTCCCACCCCCCGAGTAGCCCCCACCCGCCACCCCCCTACCGCGGAGGAGTGAAGCCGGGGCGCAGGGGGCGGGGTTCGGGACGTTCGTATATTTGTGGCGCGGAAAGCAAGGGCAGGTTCGCGGAAGACGCGCAGGCGCCGTAAATATGCAGTCCCGAACCCCGCCCCCGGAGCCCCGGCGCCCCCGCCCCCGCAGCCTTGGCGCCCCAACGCCCCCGCATCACCTCAACCCGCCGCCGCCACCTCAGCAAGAGCCGCCCGTACAAGCTCCGCATTGTCCACGGCCGCGCCCCCGTCCGGGAGGACCACCGTGTCCTCCAGCCCGATCCGCACGTCAAGCCCCCGGCCCGCCGCGCACCGCAACACCGCCCAGGCACCCCCTTCCTCCCCATGCAGCAGCACCGGCCCCCGCGCGGCACGATCCAGCCCGTCCAGCGCGGCGAGTTCATCGAGCAGCGCGACCGCGGTCCCGGGCGCCGTCACCGGATCGTGGTCCACGACCTCCGCCAGCACCCGCACCAACCGCCGCACATGCGGCCACCTCCGCAACCGCACCGCCGCATCCGTCCCCGAGAACACCCCCGCCTCGACCCCGACCCCCACCTCCAGCAGCGCCTCCGCGACGATCTCGGCCCCCTCCTCGTGCCAGTTCACGGACGCGTGGTCCGGCAGCACCGACCACGACCGCACCAGCGCGGCCCGCCGCCGCGGGTCCGGCTCGGTCCACGCCCCGGTGGTCACCCCGATGGGCACCCCGGGCGCGGACGCCCGCACCGCCGCGACCGCGGCGTCCACACTCACCGCCGCCATCGTCTCCTCGCCCTTCCCGTCCCTGGGATGGACATGCACCGCCCGGGCCCCGGCCCGTACGGCCTGCGCCGCGGCGTCCCCCAACTCCCACGCCGTCACCGGCACCGCCGCACCCGCGCCCTGCCCCCGACCACCGTTCAGACATACCTGCAGCATCCCGCGATCATCCCAGCCGCCCCCCGCCGGAGGCCGCTCCGACCCGCCCTGCCACCCGGTGGCGGGTGCCGGTCAGGTGTCGAGGCGGTCGATCTGGCGGATCTTGTTGGTGACGTCGAGGGCGGCGACTTTATAAGACTCGGCCAACGTGGGGTAGTTGAAGACGGCGTCGACGAGGTAGTCGACGGTGCCGCCGCAGCCCATGACGGCGCTGCCGATGTGGATGAGCTCGGTGGCACCGGTGCCGAAGCAGTGGACGCCCAGCAGGCGGCGGTCGGTGGGGGAGACGAGGAGCTTGAGCATGCCGTGGGCGTCGCCGATGATCTGGCCGCGGGCCAGCTCGCGGTAGCGGGAGACGCCGACCTCGAAGGGGACGGCGGCCTCGGTGAGCTCGTCCTCGGTGCGGCCGATGAAGCTGATCTCGGGGATGGTGTAGATGCCGATCGGCTGGAGCTCGGGCATGCCGTGCACGGGCTCGTCGAAGGCGTGGTAGGCGGCAGTGCGGCCCTGCTCCATGGAGGTGGCGGCGAGCGCGGGGAAGCCGATCACGTCGCCGACGGCGTAGATGTGCGGCACCGCGGTGCGGTAGTGCTCGTCGACCGCGATCCTGCCGCGCTTGTCCGCGGCCAACCCGGCCCGGTCCAGGCAGAGTCCGTCGGTGAGGCCCTGGCGCCCGGCGGAGTACATCACTGCGTCGGCGGCGATCTTCTTGCCGCTGGCGAGCACCGTGAGAGTGCCCCGCTCGTGGCGCTCGACGGCCGCGACCGTCTCGCCGAAGCGGAAGGTCACCGCGAGGTCGCGCAGGTGGTACTTGAGCGCCTCGACCACCTCGCCGTCGCAGAACCCGAGCATGCCCTCGCGCTGCTCGACCACCGTGACCTTGCTGCCGAGCGCGGCGAACATCGAGGCGTACTCCATGCCGATCACTCCGGCGCCGACGATCACCATGGAGCGCGGCACCCGGTCCATGCTCAGCACGCTGTCGGAGTCCAGCACCGTACGGTCGTCGAACTCCACGCTCGCCGGGCGCGCCGGGCGGGTGCCGGTCGCGACGACCACGAAGTCCGCGGTCACCGCCCGCTCCCGGCCGGCCGCGTCGGTGACGGCCACGGTGTGCTCGTCGAGGAAGCGGCCGGTGCCCGGCAGCAGCTGCACCTGGTTGCGGCTGAGCTGGCTGCGGATCACGTCGACCTCGCGCCCGACCACGTGCTCGGTCCTGGCGGTCAGGTCCCCGATGGTGATGTCGTCCTTGAGCCGGTAGCTCTGCCCGTACAGGTCGCGCTGGTTGAGCCCGGTGAGGTAGAGCACCGCCTCGCGGAGCGTCTTGGACGGGATGGTGCCGGTGTGCAGGGACACCCCGCCCAGCGACGCCGGGCGGTCCACGATCGCCGCCCGTCTGCCGAGCTTGGCCGCGGCGATCGCCGCCTTCTGCCCGCCGGGACCCGAACCGATGACCAGTATGTCGTAGTCGCGCACCCGCAGAGTCTGCCATCGCCGCCCCCGGCACCGTAACCCGTACGGGGGCGGCGGTTCGGTGACTTCTGCGTGCCGCGGCCCGGCCCGGGCACACGGACCGGCGGGCGGGCGCGCGGGTGATAGATCCGCACGCCGCCGAGGAAGGGATGTCCCCGTGATCGTCGACTGCGCTCTGTACCGTGACGGCCGCCGCACCCGCACCCCGGACGACCTGTCGGCCGCGCTCGCCCGGGCCCGCGGCCAGGGCGACTCCTTCCTGTGGATCGGCGTGCACGACCCCACCGAACCGGAGTTCGCGGACATCGCCGCCGCGCTGGAACTGCACCCGCTGGCCGTCGAGGACGTCGTCAAGGCCCACCAGCGGCCCAAGCTGGAGATCTACCCCGGCGCGCTGTTCGGCCTCGGGGAACATCGGTACAGCGGTTGGCGCTGAGAGCGATCATGGTCGGCTAGCACACCGGCCAGTGGCTCTGCTGGGGTTCGCGGAAAGATCGCCGGGCGGGTGCTGGGGCTGGCTACGGTCCGCTCGTGCCGGTGGAGTTTCTGACTGATGAGCAGGCCGAGGCGTACGGGAAGTTCGCCGAGGAGCCGACCCGCCCCGAGCTGGAGCGGTTCTTCTTCCTGGACGACGTCGACCGCGATCTGATCGCCCGGCGCCGCTCCGCGCACCACCAGCTCGGCTTCGCGCTCCAGATGTGCACGGTGCGCTACATCGGCCGGTTTCTCCCGGACGACCCGCTGGATGCGCCGTGGCCGGTGGTCGAGCACCTGGCCGCGCAGCTCGGCATCGAGGACCCGTCGGTGGTGAAGCGGTACACCGAGCGGCCGAAGACGGCGTACGAGCACGCGTGGGAGATCCGGGACGCCTACGAGTACCACGAGTACGACGACGCGGAGTGGTCCCGGCGGTTCCGCACCTTCCTGCACGGGCGGGCGTGGACGCACGCCGAGGGGCCGAAGGCGCTGTTCGATCACGCGGTGGGCTGGCTGCGCCGTAATCGGGTGCTGCTGCCCGGGGTGTCGGTGCTGGCCCGGCAGGTGGCGGAGGTGCGGAAGGTCGCGGACAAGCGGCTGCACGCCACGGTCGCGGGGGCCGCCCGCCGCGCGGACCCGGCGTTGCCCGGGGATTTGGTGGCGACACTGAAGACGCCGGAGGGCTCGCGGTTCTCGGAGCTGGAGCGGCTGCGCCGGCCGCCGACGCGGACGACGGGGACGGCGTTCGCCCGCGCGCTGGAGCGGGTGGACGAGATCGGCGCATACCGGCTCGGCAGGTTGCGGCTGTCGCAGATCCCGCCGAACCGGATGGCGGCGCTGGCCCGGTACGCGCTGGGGTCGAAGGCGCCGCTGCTGGAGCGGGCTCAGGAGCCGAAGCGCACGGCGATGCTCACCGCGGTGATGCGGCACCTGGAGGCGAAGGCGATCGACGAGGCCCTGGACCTGTTCCAGGTCCTCATGGCCACCCGGCTGCTGAACACGGCGAAGCGCAAGACGGAGAAGGAACGGCTGTCGACGCTGCCGCAGCTGGAGAAGGCGTCACGGGTACTCGCGCGAGCGGCGAGGGTGCTGTTCGAGGAGCTGGAGCTGGTCGAGGAACACGAGGCGGACCTGAACGTGGCCGCGCTCTGGGCAGCCGTGGAGGAAGTGGCCCCGCGCGCCGCCGTGATGACCGCGGCGGCCACCGTGGTGACTCTGGTGCCCGAGGACGAGAACTCGGCCGAGGTCGCCATGCGGGCCGCGCTCGCGAACCGGTACGCCACGGTGCGCCCGTTCCTCGCGCTGCTGGGTGAGTCGAAGGCCCTGGACGCGGCGAGCGCCGGGAAGCGGGTCCTGGCCGGGGTGCGCGGCCTGCCGGCGCTGGCGCGGCGGAAGACGGGGGTCAAACCGCTGCTGCCGCGCGAGGTGGACGACAAGCTGGTGCCGCCGGCGTGGCGCAAGGCGGTGTACGCCAACCCGGACCTGCCGCAGGGCGCGGTGGACCGGGACGCGTACGTGGTGTGCGTGCTGGAGCAGCTGCACCGGGCCCTGAACAACCGCGACGTCTTCGCCTCGCCCTCGCACCGCTGGTCCAACCCGCGGGCCCGCCTGCTGGACGGGCCCGACTGGGACGCGGTCGAGGAGGACGTCCTGGCGGCCCTGAGCCTGGACATGCCCGTCACCGAGCACCTGGCGGAGCTGGTGCTCGGCCTGGACGCCGGATGGAAGCAGCTCGCGACACGTCTGGAGGAGGCGGGGCCGGCGGCGAAGGTCTCCATCGAGGTCCAGGAAGACGGGCGGGTGAAGCTGAACGTCGACAAGCTCGGCGCGCTCGGCGAGCCGAAGTCGTTGACCTGGCTGCGCCAGCGGGTCGAGAAGATGCTCCCGAAGATCGACCTGCCGGACCTTTTGTTCGAGGTGAACGCCTGGACCGGGTTCCTCGACGCCTTCGTGCACCTCGGCGACGGCACGACCCGGATGAAGGACCTGCCCACCTCGGTGGTCGCGCTGCTGGTCTCGGAGGCGTGCAACATCGGCCTGGCCCCGGTGGTCAACCCCGGGTACGAGGCTCTGACCCGGGCCCGGCTTGTGCACGTCGACCAGTACTACCTACGCGCCGACACCATCGCCGCGGCGAACGCACGGCTGATCGCCGCCCAGGCCGGCATCCCGATCGTGCGCTACTGGGGCGACGGACTGCTGGCCTCTGTGGACGGGCTGCGCTTCCAGGTGCCGGTGCGCACCATCAACGCCGCCCCGTCGCCGAAGTACTTCGGGTTCAAGCGCGGCATCACCTGGCTCAACGCCGTCAACGACCAGGTCGCGGGCATCGGGCAGATGGTCGTCCCCGGCACCCCGCGCGACTCCCTGCACATCCTGGACGCCCTGCTGAACCTGGACGGCGGGGTGAAGCCGGAGATGGTGGCGACCGACAACGCCTCGTACTCCGACATGGTGTTCGGCCTGTTCAAGATCCTCGGCTACAACTTCAGCCCCCGGTTCCGCGACCTGGACGACCAGCGGTTCTGGCGGGCCACGATGCCCGGCGTCGAGACCGGCGCGTACGGCGCGGTGGAGGACTTGGCCCGCAACCGCGTGAACCTGAACAAGGTGATCACGCACTGGCCCGACATGCTGAAGGTCGCCGGTTCCCTGGTCACCAATCAGGTCCGCGCCTACGACCTGCTCCGCATGTTCGGCCGCGACGGCCGCCCCACCCCGCTCGGGGCGGCGTTCGCGGAATACGGGCGGATCGCCAAGACCGAACATCTGCTGCGGGTGGTCGACCCGGTGGACGACACCTACCGCCGGCAGATGAACCGGCAGCTCACCGTGCAGGAGTCCCGCCACAAGCTCGCCCGGGACGTGTGTCACGGCAAGCGCGGCACCATCCACCAGGCGTACCGCGACGGCATGGAGGACCAGCTCGGCGCGCTCGGCCTGGTCCTCAACGCCATCGTGCTCTGGACGACGAAGTACATCGACGCCGCCGTCGCCCAGCTCCGCGCCGAAGGCCACGAGATCCGCGACGGGGACATCGCCCGCCTGTCCCCGCTCAAGCACCGCAACCTGAACTTGCTCGGCCGCTACAGCTTCACCGCCAGCGTCCCGGCCGCCGGCGCTCTGCGCCCACTGCGCGACCCGGACGCGCCCGAGCTGGACGAGGACGACGACGGGGGTGAGCCAGACTAGTCGTGGCCGACCAGCGGGCCGGGTACCGCGCCCGGCACTGCGGGCGCGGCGGGAGTCCCGGCGGCTACGGGCCAGGCAGCCTGGCCCGTGCGGGCACCCATGGTCCAGAGCGCCCCTTCGCCGCTCCTCAGCTCTACAGCACCATCCGTGCGTACGGCGACGAGGTGGGGTCTGCCATGACGACCTGCGCCCCTGCGTCACCGGGGGTCTGGCCCGGCCGTGCCATGGGGCACGTGGTGCGTGTTGGAACGGGTGGGGTTGGGTGTTCAGTTGGAGTCGTCGTCCGGGGGGCCGGGGAACCTGGTGCCCATGAGTTGTTCCGCGCCGCCTTCGAGGAACTTGGCGGTCTCGTTTGCGCGGGGGAGCATGGTGGCCTCGTAGGCGCGGATGGCGTCGGCGACGGTGTCGTTGTCGGCGATGGCCAGGGCGAGTTCAGCGGCGTCGAGCATGGCGTAGTTGACGCCGACGCCGAGCGGCGGCATGAGGTGGGCGGCGTCGCCGAGCAGGGTGACGGTGGGGTTGGATTCCCAGGTGGTCGGGACGGGCAGTGCGAAGATCGGGCGGTCCACGTAGCGGCCGTCGTTGTCGCTGATGAGTCGGCGCAGGGCGGGTGACCATGCGGCGTACTCCTCCAGCAGGCGGGCGCGGATCGCGGCGGTGTCGTCGATGGTCAGGCCCATGTCGGCGAGCCAGGCCGCCGGGACACGGCGGATCAGATAGACGCGGATGTGGTCGCCGCCGTTGCGCTGGGCGAACATGCCGCGCTCGCCGTCGCCCGAAGCCGCGCTGCCCTGACCGACCAGTGCGGAGATCTCGGGATGGCGGGCCTCGACGTCGTCGAACCATGCCTCCAGGAAGCTGACGCCGGTGTGAGCGGGGACGGCGGGGGACACGACTGGTCGGACCCGGGAGAAGGCCCCGTCGGCGCCGATGACCAGGTCGGCCTCGACGGTGGTGCCGTCGGTGAAGTGCAGCAGGCGCGGGCCGTCCGCGGGTCCGCTGACGTGGTCGAGGCCACGGCCCCACTGGACGGTTCCGGGCTGGACGGAGTTCAGCAGCAGGTCGCGGAGCACGCCGCGGTCGATCTCTGGCTTGAAAAGCTCCCCCTCGGCGGGAATCTTGTGATCGACGATCTCGCCCGATGACGTCATCTGCCGCATCTCCTGCCCTTCGGGGCGGGACAGGGCGAAGAACTCGTCAAGGAGACCGGCCTCGCGGAGCGCGATCTGTCCGTCGTCGTCGTGCAGGTCCAGGCTGCCGCCCTGGTTGCGGGCGTCCGGGCCGCTGTCGCGGTCGTAGACAGTGGCGCTGACGCCGTGCTTCTGCAGGATGCGCGCGCAGGTCAGGCCGCCGGGGCCGGCTCCAACGATGGCGATACGGGGGGTGGTACGGGTGTTCATGGTGATGTCCGATCAGGAGGGTGAGTGTCTGCCGCTAGTCGCGGGCATCGAATGGGGGGGCAGAGTGCGGCTGATGTCGCCTGGGGGTACCGCCTTCCTGACCTGCGGACGGCGGGTCCACCTTCTGCACGGGGATGGAGGCCGCCGCTCAGTGCGTCACGGCCACCATTTCAGGAGAGCACACCAAAACGATTAATGCAACAGCTCTACTTTTGGAGCAAGGAAACCATTGCGGTAGAGTAGCCCTATGCCCGACACCACCACGCAGGACAACGCCGCACCGGCCCCCGTCGGTCGCCGTGAACGCAAGAAGGCGGCCACTCGGCAGGCCATCGCCGACGCCGCCCTGCGCCTGTTTCTGGATCGTGGCTACGACAACGTCGGCATCCGCGAGATCGCCGATGCCGCAGACGTGTCGACCGCCACCCTGTTCAAGCACTTCGCGGCCAAGGAAGCGCTCATCTTCGACCGCGAGTCAGACCTCGAATCCGGCCTCCTGGCCGCCGTGCGCGAGCGCCCCGCAGGGCAGTCCGTCCCCGACGCCCTGCGCGAGCACGCCCTGCGCCACCGCCGGTCAGGCCCCGCCGCCGATCCGCGCTTCACCACCTTCCTCGACCTGGTCAACGACACCCCTGCGCTGCGCGACTACCACCAGGCCATGTGGCTCCGCCACACGGCCGCCCTCGCCTCGGCCATCGCCGAGGAGAACGGACTCCCGGCCGACGACCCCGCGTGCACCGCCCTGGCCCACTTCGTCCTCGAAGCCCCACACGCCGCCCGCGGGCACTCCGACCCCGACCAGGTCATCGCAGCCGCCTTCGACCTGCTGAACCATGGATGGCGCGCACTCACTCGCCCGGGAAGCGAAGACCAGGGCGCGCGCTGAGCAAGCGACGGCCCTGTCGGCAAAGGATCGTTTGACGACAGGCGGACGGCACGTCCAATGAACCCTTGGAATCCGGGGGTTCGAGGCGGCGCGAATCCAATCAGATCCGATGGTGATTGCTGACAGGGTTTGACGACAGATAGGGTCCGATCCTCCGTACGGAAGGGGCCCTTCGGTGGCGAACCTGGTCTACAAGCGGGTCTCGACCGACCAGCAGTCCACCGCCCGGCAGGACCTCGTCCTGGCCGAGGCCGGGATCGAGGACCCGGTGGTCTTCGAGGAGGACCCGGGGACCTCCAGCCGTCTCCATCCGCTCCAGCGTCCGAAGTTCGGCGAGCTGCTGACGTACGCGCGGCCGGGTGACACCGTGCACATCTCCGAGATGTTCCGCCTCGTACGCGGCAACCAGCACATCCTCGATGTTCTTGACGTCCTGCACCGCGACCGTCTCGCGCTGCGCATCCACGACGGCGCGTTCTCCGCGATGGACCTCACCGCCCGCCACCCGCGCACCGGTGAACTGCTGTCCACCGTGAAGTTCATGGTGCAGACCCTCGCCGCCGCCGGCGAACTCCAGCGCGACCTCCAGCGAGAGCTGACCTACGACGGACTGCGCGCCGCCGAGGCCAAGGGCAGCAAGGGCGGACGCCGACCCGCCGTCCCGGCCGCGCAGACCGTCGGCGTACGCACCGCGTACCTGGAGGGCCGGTCCATCGCTGCCCTCGCGCGGGAGCACGGCGCCAGCCGCGGCGCGATCCGCACAGCCGTCGCCGATCTCCTGCCCGAGCACACGGCTGGCGACCCGGGCGTCCCGGCCCCGGAGCTGCCGGTCGTCCTCGACATGCCCGGCAAGGTCGCCGACTACCTCCGCACCACCGAGCTGGAGCCCGCCGAGCGGGCGGCGCTCGACCAGGGCGTGACCGTACGGCGCGGCCAGGGCTACACCCTGCGCGTCAGCGCCGTCCCCGCCGTGCACCGAGGGCTCCTCGCCCGCTGCCAGCCGCTCGACGGTGGCCAGGGCCTCCCCGCAGTCCCGGCCCAGCGCAAGGCCCGCCGCGAGTACGAGAACCGGGTCAGCGCACTCACACCCTGACCATGATCGTTCTCGGCGCCAACCGCTGTACCGATGTTCCCCGAGGCCGCTGTTCGCCGTGCTGCGGCCGCTGCGCTACGACGACGCCAAGGGCACCGTGGGCGCCAGCGAGCTGATGGTCTTCCTCGGCGACGCCTTCGTGGTGACCATCCGGCACGGCGCCACCGGCGCGGCGGCCGCGGCCCGCACCCGGCTGGAGAAGGACCCGGCGATGCTCAAGCACGGCCCGGTCGCGGTGCTCCACGCGATCTGCGACAGCGTCGTGGACGACTACCTCGACGTCGCGACGGAACTCCAGGTGGACCTGGAGGAACTGGAGGAGCGGGTGTTCGCGCCGGTCGGGGGCGACTCCGCCCGCACCGCCGCGACCATCTACGCCTTCAAACGCCAGGTGCTGGAGTTCCGCCGGGCCACCGGCCCGCTCGCCGAACCCATGGCGCGGATGGCCGCCGGCGGCATGCCGTACACCGACCGGCGCAGCCAGCCCTTCTTCCGCGACGTCGCCGACCACCTCACCCGGGTCACCGAGGCGGGCGAGTCCCTGGACCGGCTGCTGTCGGACATCCTGGCCGCGCACCTCACCCAGGTCGGGGTGCGGCAGAACGACGACATGCGCAAGATCTCCGCCTGGGCGGCCATGGCCGCGGTGCCCACGATGATCGCCGGCATCTACGGGATGAACTTCCAGCACATGCCGGAACTCCGCCAGGTCTGGGGCTACCCGGCGGTGCTCGCGCTGATGGTCGTGGTCGTCCTGGTCCTCTACCGGCTCTTCAAGCACCGCGGCTGGCTGTGAGGAAGAAAATGGGGACCTCACCGTCACGAACTCACGAACGCACGCCGTGCTGCCCCGGCGCCTGGCTGCGCCGCCGCGGCGCCCGCCCCGGCGGCTGCTGGGGCGCCTCGCGGTGCACCACCTCCGGCAGGTCCCGCACCACCGGGTGCTCGGCGGTCAGCGTGAACGGCTGCTCGTAGTGCAGGATCTCGATCGGCTCCCCGGCGGCCAGCGCGTACGTCGCCGAGGTCCGCTTCACCTCCACCCGCAGCCGCCGCCCCCGGAAGTCCAGCCGGAACGCCACCCGGCTCAGCGCGTCCGGCAGCCTGGGCGCGAACCGGATCGAGTCGCCGTTGAACAGCCGCATCCCGCCGAACCCGGCCACCAGCGCCGTCCAGGTGCCGGCCAGCGCCGCGATGTGCAGCCCGTCCCGGGCGTTGTTCTCCAGGTCCTCCAGGTCCATCATCGCGGTCTCGCCGAGGTAGTCGTACGCGAGCTGGAGGTGCCCGACCTCCGCAGCGATCACCGACTGGCAGTACGCGGAGAGCGAGGAGTCCCGTACGGTCAGCGGCTCGTAGTAGGCGAAGCCGCGCGCCTTCTGCTCCGGTGTGAAGGCGTCGCCGCGCAGGTACATCGCCAGCACCAGGTCGGCCTGCTTGACGACCTGCTTGCGGTACAGGTCGAAGTACGGGTAGTGCAGCAGCAGCGGGTAGCGCTCGGGGCCGGTGGCGTCGAAGTCCCAGCGCTGGTGCCGGGTGAAGCCCGCGGACTGCTCGTGGACCCGCAGGTCCTCGTCGAAGGGCACCGTCATCGCCGCGGCCGCGTCGCGCCACGCGGCGGTCTCCTCGTCGGTGATGCCGAGCGCGGTCGCGTGCCGCGGGTGGCGCTCGGCGGCGTCGGCGGCGGCCACCAGGTTCGCCTGCGCCATCAGGTTGGTGTACGCGTTGTCGTCGCAGACCGCGCTGTACTCGTCCGGTCCGGTCACGCCGTCGATGTGGAAGGCGCCGGCGTGGTCGTGGTGGCCCAGCGAGCGCCACAACCGGGCGGTCTCCGCGAGGAGTTCGAGCCCGGTCTCGGCCTCGAAGGCGTCGTCGCCGGTGGTCGCGACGTACCGCACCACGGCGTCGGCGATGTCGGCGTTGACATGGAAGGCGGCGGTGCCGGCCGGCCAGTAGCTGGACGCCTCGTCGCCGTTGATGGTGCGCCAGGGGAAGGTGGCGCCCTCCAGGCCCAGTTGGGCGGCGCGCTCACGGGCGGCCGGCAGCGTGGTGTGCCGCCAGCGCAGCACCTCCGCGGCGGCCTGCGGCGCGGTGAACGTCAGCAGCGGCAGCACGAACGTCTCCGCGTCCCAGAACGTGTGGCCGTCGTACCCGGAGCCGGTCAGGCCCTTCGCGGGGATCGCCCGCTGCTCGGCGCGGGCGGCGGTCTGGAGCACGTGGAAGAGCGCGAACCGCACCGCCTGCTGGATCTCGGTGTCGCCGTCGACCTCGACGTCCGCCCGCTCCCAGAAGTCGTCCAGGTAGGAGCGCTGCTGGTCCAGCAGGCCCTGCCAGCCGGTGTCGCGCGCGCCCACCAGCGCCGCGTCCGCCTGGTCGCGCAGCGCCGGCAGTGAGCGCGTCGCCGACCAGCCGTAGGCGACGAACTTCTCCAGCCGCAGCCGCTGCCCCTTCTCCAGCACGCAGGTGACGGTCAGCCGGCTGACGTCCTCGCCGGCCTCCGAGGAGATCTGCGTGGTGCCCTTCGGGCCGTCCACCCGGTGGTCGGCGGCCGCGGCGACCCGCAGTTCGCTGCGGGTGGTGGAGTGGATCAGGCCCAGCCGGGTGCCGGCGGCGAAGTGGTCCTCGGAGACCAGCGGCGACTCCAGCGCCGCGGCCACCCGCGGGTCGCCGGTGGTGCGGGGGATGTCCTCGTTGGCCGCCAGCTCCGACTGCACCACCACGCGGACCTGCTCGTCCAGCGGCTCCACCTCGTAGGCGATCGCCGCGACCGCGCGCTGCCGGAAGGAGACCATCCGGGTGGAGCGCACGCGCACCGCGCGGCCGGCCGGCGAGACCCACACGCACTCGCGCTCCAGCACCCCGGCCCGCAGGTCCAGTTCCCGCTTGTGCGAGCGGATCGTGCCGTAGCGCAGGTCGAACGGCTCGTCGTCGACCAGCAGCCGGATCAGCTTGCCGTTGGTGACGTTGATGACGGTCTGGCCGGACTCCGGGTAGCCGTAGCCGGCCTCCGCGTACGGCAGCGGGTGCAGTTCGTGCAGTCCGTTGAGGTAGGAGCCGGGCAGGCCGTTCGGCTCGCCCTCGTCGAGGTTGCCGCGCCAGCCGATGTGGCCGTTGGACAGGGCGAAGACCGACTCGCTCTGCGGCAGCAGGTCGAGGTTGAGTTCGCACTCGCGCAGCGACCAGGGCGCGACCTCGTAGGCCGGATCGGTGATCACGCGCTCCTCCCGATCAGGTCGGACAGGTCCTTCACCACGGTGTCGGCGCCGTGCCGCCGCAGCTCGTCGGCCTGGCCCACCCGGTCCACGCCCACCACGTAGCCGAAGCTGCCCTCCCGTCCGGCGTCCATCCCGACCAGCGCGTCCTCGAAGACCGCCGCCTGACCGGGATCGAAGCCCAGCTGCTTCGCCGCCGCCAGGTAGGTGTCCGGCTTGGGCTTGCCGCGCAGCCCCTGCTCCTTGGCGGTCAGGCCGTCCACCCGGACGTCCATCAGGTGCTCGATGCCCGCGGCGATCAGGACGTCCCGGGTGTTGGCGCTCGACGAGACGACCGCGGTGCGCAGCCCCGCCGCCCGCACCGCCTGCACATAGCGGACCGAGCCCTCGTACGGGGTGACGCCCTCGGCGCGGATCTTCGCCAGCACCAGGGCGTTCTTGCGGTTGCCCAGGCCGTGCACGGTCACCGCGGACGGCGGATCGTCGTCCTCGCCCTCGGGCAGCTCGATGTCGCGGGAGGCGAGGAAGGTGCGCACCCCGTCCGCGCGGGGGCGGCCGTCGACGTAGCTGTCGTAGTCCGCGGAGTCGAAGGGGCGGAAGCCGTCGCCGTCCCGGTCGTGCAGGAAGGCGTCGAACATCTCCTTCCAGGCCGCGGCATGCACCAGCGCCGTCGGCGTCAGCACACCGTCGAGGTCGAAGAGGCAGGCACGTACTCTGCTCGGAAGGCCGATCTGCGTCATGCGCACCATGTGCCCCCATACGGCGGCAAACATGCCCTTTGCGAGTGAAGTCCCCTCGGCTCGCCGAATTCCGCCGCCGAGGGCGGGCCGTCAGGCGCCGAGCCGGTTGATGTCCGGGCTGTGCAGGACGTACGGCTCCTCGCCGTCGAGCCGGGTGACGGCCAGCATCGCCCGGCCGAGCGCCTGCGTGGTCGTCACGTGCCGGGGTGCGAGGCGCCGCAGCAGCGGGTAGAGCCACGACCCGGCCCCGTAGAGCACGCGGTACCAACCGGTGCGGGAGCGCTCGCCGTGCAGCGGCTGGACCCAGCCCGGCCGGAACATGTACGCGTGCATGTCCATCGCCAGCAGCGCGTTCTCGGTGCGCCCCTTCACCCGCGCCCAGCCCGAACGCCCCTGCTCGGTGCTGTCGGTGCCTTCGCCGGAGACGTAGGTGAAGGTCAGCCCGGGGTTGCCGGCGGCCACGGTGCGGGCGGCCGCGAGCGTGCAGTCGTAGGTGATCCGGGTGTAGTCCTGCGAGCTGTGCCCGGCCGCGGACACGCCCAGGCAGTAGAAGCACGCGTCCGCGCCCGCCAACTGCCCGGCGACCGCGGTGAAGTCGGTGAAGTCGTCGTGGAAGACCTGGCGCAGCTTCGGGTGGGCGGCCGCGAGGGGGCTGCGCGCCACCGCGAGCACCTCGGTCACGTCCGGGTCGCGCAGGCACTCGCGGAGCACGCCCTGCCCGACCATCCCCGAGGCACCGAAGAGGATCACCTTCATCGCGGTGCGTCGCCGCCCTTCCTGCCGTCCGCCGTCGCGCCCAGTCTGCCCCACCCGGGGCGGGAGATGCGCAGCCGTTGTCCGGGGCGGTCGGGCGGTCAGAGTGTCGACGGGCGGCGGATCTCGGCGAGCGCGGACACCAGGGGCGCGAGGGCGGGGTCGGTCGCCGCCTGGTCGAGGGCCTCGCGCAGCGCCTCGTTGTTCGTGGGGCGGGCGGCGGCGAGCAGTTCGCGCCCGGCCGGGGTGACGTCGGTGTAGATGCCGCGGCGGTCGGTCGGGCACAGGTAGCGGGAGAGCAGCCCGCGCTCCTCCAGCCGCGTCACCAGCCGGGTGGTCGCGGACTGGCTGAGCACCACCGCGTCGGCGACCTGCTTCATCTGGAGGTGGCCGCCGTCGCCGTCGTGCTGCCGGCTGAGCACGTCCAGCAGGGAGAACTCCCGCACGCTCAGCCCGTGGCCGGACTGGAGGGCCCGCTCGATGTGCGTCTCGATGCGGCCGTGCAGCAGGGACAGGGCGCACCAGCTGTCGGCGAGCGCGGTCAGTGCCGGGTCCGTGGCGGTCATGGGCCAATTGTAGCGCGTTTGCAAATAACCAGCGCGCGCAAGTATTGTGGGCGCTGGCTAACCGCGCCAGCCTGCTAGTCGGGCGGGCGGTCTCCCCTGATGTCCCTGCCGTCCCCCTGCCGTCCCCTCGAAAGGCCCTTCCCATGCCCCTCGCGCTCCTGGCCCTCGCCAGCGGGGCCTTCGGCATCGGCACCACCGAGTTCGTCGTCGTCGGCCTGCTCCCGCAGATCGCCGGGGACTACGGCGTGTCCGTGCCCACCGCGGGCCTGCTCGTCACCGGGTACGCGCTCGGCGTCGTGGCGGGCGCCCCGCTGATGACCGCGCTCGGCACGAAGATCTCCCGCAAGCGGATGCTGATCCTGCTGATGGGGCTGTTCGTGGTCGGCAACCTGGTCTCCGCGGCCGCGCCCGTGCTCGCGGTGATGCTCGTCGGCCGGGTGGTCACCTCCCTCGCCCACGGCGCGTTCTTCGGCATCGGGTCGGTGGTCGCCTCGGAGCTGGTCGCCCCGCACAAGCGGGCCGGCGCCATCGCCATGATGTTCACCGGGCTGACGGTCGCCAACGTCGTCGGCGTCCCGCTCGGCACGTTCGTCGGGCAGAGCGCGGGCTGGCGGCTCACGTTCGTGCTGGTCGCCGGGCTCGGCGTGCTCGGGCTGCTGGGCGTGGCCAGGCTCGTCCCCGACCTGCCCCGGCCCGAGGGCGTACGGCTGCGGCACGAGGTCGCGGTGCTGCGCGAACCGCAGGTGCTGCTCGCCATGGCGATGACCGTGCTCGGCTTCGGCGGCGTCTTCGCCGCCATCACCTACCTCGCGCCGATGATGACCGACGTCACCGGCTACGCCGACGGCTCCGTGACCTGGCTGCTGGTGCTCCTCGGGCTGGGCATGGTCACCGGGAACCTGGTCGGCGGCCGGTTCGCCGACCGGCACCTGATGCCGATGCTGCTCACCGCGCTGGCCGCGCTCGGCGCCGTCCTGGCCGCCTTCACGCTCACCGCGCACGACAAGACCGCGGCCGCGGTGACCGTCTTCCTGATCGGCGTGCTCGGCTTCGCCACGGTTTCGCCGCTCCAGAAGCGGGTGCTCGACCAGGCCGCGGGCGCACCCACCCTCGCCTCTGCGCTGAACATCGGCGCCTTCAACCTCGGCAACGCGCTCGCCGCCTGGCTCGGCGGGCTGGTCATCTCCGCCGGCCACTCCTACACCGCGGCGAATTGGGTGGGCGCTGCGCTCACCGGCGCGGCCCTGGTGCTGGCCGTGGTCTCCGCGGCGCTGGAGCGCACCGGACGCCGCTCCGCCGCCGCGGTCCAGGGCCGCACGGTGGTGAGCCGTACGGTCCCGGCCCCGGCGGCGGACGGCGGTCAGCGCCCGGTGCGGGCCGAGACGTCCAGCGACAGCGCGGTGGAGTGCGCGGCGAACCCCAACGCCCGGTAGAGGCGCTCGGCCTCGGGTGTGGCGTGCAGGTCCACCCGGGTCACGCCGCGCGCCGCGAACCAGTCGAGCAGCGCCTCGGTGACCGCCCGGGCGTAGCCGCGGCCGCGGTGGGCGGGGTCGGTGCAGACGTTGAAGACGAAGCCGAACAGGCCCGCCGGCGACGAGGGCGACGGCAGCCGCCGCTCGATGGTGCCCACCGCGCACGCGGCCAGGCCCGCCCCGCCCTCGGCGTCCACCACGAACACGCCCGTCGCGGGCTCGGGGCCGGCCAGCTGGGCGGCGAGCTGCCGCCGTGCCTCGGCCTCCCAGGGGCCCGGCCGGTCCGCGCCGGTCATCGCGGCGAACATCACGCGCCGCAGCCGGACCACCTCGGCCGCGTCCGAGGGGCGCCCGGCCCGTACGGAGGCGGTCCGGGCGCCGTGCGTCCCGTCCGCCTCATCTGCCCTGTCTGCCCTGTCCGCGCCCGCAACGGGCGCCGGCTCACCAGTCATACCGAGAATGTAGGCCGTGCGGCCGGACGCCCGGGACGGGGGAGGGCGGCCCCGCCCGGGCGGGTGGCGGTCCGGGCACCGGTACCCGCGGCCGGGTTCGGGTGCCCGCGGTCAGTCGCGGTGGTTCTCGACGCCGTAGCCCAGCGCCTGGACCACCGCCTGGACGTTCGGGTAGACCTCGTCCGGCGGCAGGGCGGCGACCCGGTCCACGAGGGCGTCCGGCGCGCTGTGGCGGTGGAGCGCGCCGAGCAGGGCGCTGCGGCGGGCCGGGTAGACGCTGCGGTCGAGGTGCCGGGCCAGGTCGTTGCGTACGTAGACGCCCTGCGGCGTCATCCCGGCGGGCGCGGCGCCGCCGCGGGCGGGGGCGGTCAGGGCCGGGTCCTGGTCGGAGGGCTGGGGCTCGGCGAGCTCCTCGTCGGCCTGTACCGCCCGGTTCGCCCGCAGCGCGTCCTGAAGTTCCCGCTTCAGCTCGTCGTCGCGGGCGAAGCCGGTCTTGTTGGTTCCCTGGTCCGTCATGCGGTGATGGCCTCCCTGGTCGATCGCCGGGCGGCGCGGTGCTGAGGGTTGCGCGCCCGGCCGGGGCTGGGCTCCATCGGGTACCCGACCGGTACGCCCCGAAACCACCCCCTCCGCTCTCGCCCTCCCGCCTCGCCGGCGGGCCGTACGCAAGCCACCCGGCCCCGCCCGGGGCAGGTCCGGGCGGGGCCGAGGGCGTGCGCGGGCCGCGGTCCTCACGGGGTGCGGCGTCGCCGGGGGGATCAGCGGCGGCTCAGCTGTGCTTCCAGGTCACCGAGAAGTTCTCGCTGCTGCTCAGCGAGGAGGTGCTGGCCTTCGTGGTGCTGCCCGAGACCATGTTGATCTGGTCGGGGGAGAAGTTGCCGATCGGCTGGCCGTTGGCGGTGGCGCCGGTGAAGGACGCGGTGCCGAAGTTCGACAGCGGCAGCACGCCGCTGGAGCTGGAGGGCGCCTCGGCGATGATCTCGGCGGACGCGTTCGACAGGCCGCTCTGCGTCTTCGTGGTGGTCTTCGTCCACCCCTGCGTGGTGTCGGACAGCTTGAGCGTGTAGGTGGTGCCGCTGACGCTGACCGTCGAGGTGAAGTGGTCGCCGGCCTTGACCGTGTTGCTGTAGTTCACCGGGTAGGCCGGGTACATCTCGTACCACGCGTAGTACTCGGCGGTGCCGCCGTAGCAGTCGCCCTCGCTGCCGGTCTGCTCCACGGAGTTGCTGCCGTCGCCGTCCAGGCCGATCCAGAACGACGAGTACGTCGTCGAACTGGAGCAGCTGACCGCGGGCTGCACCCAACTGGACGAGACGCTGGTGAAGGTCTGTCCGGTGGCCGCGTAACCGGCCCAGTTGGAGCTGCTGCTGTGCTCGATCCGGCCGTCGGGGCCGATGAGGCGGTGGCTGCCGACCGGTGCCTGGAAGACCGTGGGGGCGGCGCTGGCCACGGCCGGTGCGGTGGCGAGGGCCGACAGGACCGCCGCGCTGACGGCTGTTGCGGCGGTGAAGCGCTTCGTTGCCGACATGCTGCTCCTTCTCGCGGGTCTCGCGGTACGGGCGTTGACTGGCGGCGGTCAGTGGGGTGCGCGTGCCGCCAGTGATTGACAGTGTGCAGACAATCACTGGTGGTGCGGCACTGGTTCGTGCCAACGATCGGCAAAGACCGCGCCAAGTACCCCGAGGTGAACGGGGTGTTCGACGCCAAACCGGGCAACTCGCCGCACCGGCGCGCGAAAAGCGGCGCGCAAGCGGATGTCATCGCTCCGCTTGTGCGCCGCCCTCGCTGCCGTCCGACCAGGTGTCAGGCCAGGCGTCAGGCCATGTCGTCCAGCGGGCGCAGCTCGTCGGCGTACGACACCGAGGTGCGCCGCAGGATGCCGGTGCGGCTGACGGTGTACTGGCCCATCCTCCACAGCGGCGGCGAGTACGCGTGGATCGACACGCTCCCGGCGTCCAGCCCGGTCAGCCGGTGGATGTGGTCGGGGCCGAAGCAGTAGACCTGCCCGGCCGGGACCTCGGTGGCCAGGCTCGGCACGCCCACCGCGAGGTTGTGCTCGACCAGGGCGCCCTGGGTGACCGCGACGGCGCCGGAGGATATGTCGTGGTCGTGCCAGCCGGTGTCGTTGCTCGGCGTCCAGCACAGCACCCAGACGTCCACATGCGCGTCGCGGTGCAGCGAGACGTAGTGGCGCCGGTCGTCGGAGAAGAGCACATGGCGGCGCCACAGCGCGGGGTCGGCCGCCACGGAGCAGGCGAGCTCGAGGAGTTCGCGCTTGTCGAGGTCGCGGCCGGGCAGCGTGTCGAGGCCGATCGACGGCGACACGCCGAGCCAGGGCTCGGCACGCTTGACCGGGGCGGTGTCCTGGTCCTCGGGCGACGGCAGGGACGACGGCGGAGCGGTCACGGACTGATCCCTTCGAGTAGGTGCAGCGGGTTGGCGACGCGGACGGCGTACTCCGCCGCCGCGCCCAGTCGGGGGTCGGCCGCCGTGGCGTACGGGCGGTCGCTGCCGAGGACGAGCGCGTCGATGCCCAGCACGCGGACCACGGCGTCCAGCGCCTGGCGGCCGTAGGAGGAGGTGTCCACGAAGACGCCCGGGTCCAGGCGCAGCGGGCCGCCCCCGCGCATGGCCGCCCGCTCGTGGTGCACCGGGGCGAGGCCGGCCGCGGCGGCGAAGCAGATCCGCAGCCGCGGGAGGAGGGCGCGCCCGGCGGTGTGCCAGGCCCACCACGCCGCCTGGAGTTGGGCGGTGTAGCCGACCACGGCCGCCCACCAGGCGGGCAGCGGCTCGGCGGCGGCGGACGCGGAAGCCGGTGCCGGCTCCGGCCCGGGGTGGACCAGGACGGGTTTGCCCGCCGCCTCGGCCACCGCGAGCAGCGGCGCGAGGCGCTCCAGCGCCCGGGGCGTGGCCATCGCGCCGGCGGGCACCTGGAGCCCGACCAGGCCGCGGGCCGCGGGGCCGGCGGCCGAGGGGGCCGCCGAACCACCGGGCGGGGCCGGGTCGTCGAGCAGCGCCGCCAGCGCCCGCGGGTCGGGCGCGGTCAGTTGCGCCGACGCCCAGCCGGTGAACGGCTCCGGCAACTCCCGGACCCCCGCGTGCCAGGCGTCCAGCAGCGGAGCGGCCTCCTCGGGCGGCAGCAGTTCGATGCCCAGCGGGCTCGACAGCGACACCGCCACCCGCCGCAGGCCCGGGTCCAGGCGTACCCGCAGCGCCGGGTCGTGGTCCTCGGGCCGCACCTCGTACGGCGGTTCGCCGGCCAGGTGGAGCGTCCAGCCGTCCAGGCGCGGCGGCCGGGAGCGGGCGCGCAGCAACTCGACGAACCCGGCGGGCCACAGGTGCTGATGCACATCGGTGGGCCCGGGGGCACCGGGGGCGTCGGCCGGTGCGGCGGGGACGGCGGAGCGCGCGGGGTCGGGAGTGCCGCCGGGGGAGCGACCGTAGCCGGACAATACCCTCCTCACGTCGACTGATGCGCTTCAGTTAAGCGCCTCAGTGAAGCGCTTAACTCCACGCGCCGTCAAGTGCGCCCCCTAGACTGGACGCGTGCCGCAACGACCAGCGAGGGTCACCCAGCGCGATCTCGCCGAGGAGACCGGGCTCTCCACCGCCACGGTGTCCTACGCGCTGCGTGGGATGCAGGTGCCCCCCGAGACCCAGCAGCGGGTGCGCGAGGCCGCCGAACGGCTCGGCTACCAGGCCGACCCGATCGCCCGCGCCCTCGCCTCCGGCCGCACCGGCTACATCGGCGTGCTCTGCCGCTCCCTGACCGACGTGTGGCAGCAGGCCACCGCCGCCGCGCTCGGCCGCAAACTGCTCGGCGACGGCCGGCACGCCCTCATCGTGGACGCCTCCAACGACCCCGCGCTGGAGGCCACTCTCGCCTCCCAACTCGCCGATCAGCGGGTGGACGCGCTCATCGTGCTGCCGGTGGACCCGGCCGCCGCGCACTGGGCGGAGGTCGCCGAGCGGACCGTGCTGATCTCCATCGGCGACGGGCTGCCCGGCGCCGCCGCCCACGCCGAGGTCGTCTTCGACAACGAAGCCGGCCTCACCGACGCGCTCCACGGCCTGGCCGCCGCCGGGCACCGCCGGATCGCGGTACTGACGCCCGGCGGGCTGACCACCCCCGACCGCCCCGCCGAGACCGTGGCCGAGCAGGTGGCCCGCCGGCTCGGCCTGCACGTCACGCTGCACCGCTCCCCGCACGACCTGGACGGCGCCGCCGCGATCGCCCGCGCGGTGCTGACCGGCCAGGACCCGCCGACCGCCTTCCTGTGCATGGCCGACTCGATGGCCTACGGCGTCTACGCGGGCGCCCGCGAGCTGGGCATGGAGGTGCCCGCCGACATCTCGGTCGTCGGGTACGACGACCACCCGCTCTCCCGCCTGCTGACCCCGCCGCTGTCCACCTACCGCTGGCCGGTGGAACTCCTGGTGGACCTGGTGGTCGAGCGCACCGTCAAGGCGATCACCTCCGGCCGCCGCAGCCGGCGCCGGGTGCTGCCCCCGGCCGCCCAGCCGCGCGGCTCGGTCGCACCGCCCCGGACCCCGCACAGCTGAGGGCGGCTGCGGCTGAGGGAGACCGCGTGCGCCCGCCGCACGCTCCCGCGCCCGAACGGGCCCGGCCCGCGCGGCCGCCCGACGCGCCCGGGCGGCCGCGCCCGGGTCACCGGGCCGTCACCGCCACCGTCGCGGTGCCGGTGATCCCGCCCGCCGTGACGCTGATCCGCGCGGTGCCCGCGCGGTGGCCGGTCACCTCGCCGGTGGCCGCGTCCACCGTCGCGACACGCGGGTCCGAGCTGGCCCAGCGGCGCGAGACCGGGTCCGTGACCGGGACCTGAAGCGCCGTCAGGTCGTCGCCGGCTATCGACGTGCCGGTCGCCGTCAGCTGCTCCTTGCCGCCGGCCGCCAGCGACGGCGCGGGCGCGGACACCGCGACCGAGGAGAGCAGCGGCTGCACCGCGAACTGCACGGTGCCGTCCGGCAGGACATGGAACAGCCCGTAGTTGAAGAACCCGCCCTCGTCGGGTGTCGCGTACGGCGGGGTGCCCAGGTCGGCGACCACGAAGTTCGGCACCCCGTCCGGCCCGTCGGTGCCGTCCGGCTCGCGCAGGTCCTCCGCGAAGCCGCGCGCGTGCCCGAACATCATCAGCACGTGCACTGCGGGATGCGTGCGCTGGTACCGCTGCACCAGCGCCTCGTACATCTGCGCCTCCCACCGGTCGGTGAACTGGCTGTCCGCCCGCGGGTGCGGGTCATAGGCAGGCGTGTGGGTGACGACGACCGCGACCTTGCTGGTGTTCTCGGTCAGCTGCCGGGCCAGCCACTGGTACTGCGACCCGCCTTCGTCGGGCACCTGGTAGGCGTCGGAGGCGGTGATGCCGATGTGCCCGCTGTCGGTCACGATCATCCGCGCCGCGCCCGCGTCGTAGGCGTAATGCGTCGGGCCGAAGACGCTGGTGAAGTCGCCGTTCTCCGGGTCGGCGCCCTGGGTGATCTCGTGGTTGCCGACCGCGTCCCGGTAGGGCACGCCGAGGCCGTCGAGCAGGGTGCGCAGGTTCGTCAGGTCGCCGGTCGTCCCGTTGTCGGACATGTCGCCGAGCGCCTGCACCTGTTGGGGCCGGGCGGCGGCAGGCAGCGCCCCGAAAAGGCCGGGCAGCGACTTCAGGGCCACCGTGCCCGTCGCCCCGGGCGTGGCCGCGGTGGTGTGCGCGTCGTCGAACGCGGCGACCGTGGTGCCGCCGGGCCGGAAGGACGACACGTCGGTGAACCGGAGCCAGGACGGGTTCTTCGGGATGGCGGTGTACGCGGCCGTCTTCGGCGGGCGCGGCGAGTACAGCGCCTCGAGGTCCGCGAGGTGGACGTCACCGGTCAGGTCCGCGCCCGGCCTGATCGTCACCAGCCCCAGGTAGTTGATCCGCAGCGGGTACTGAAGGCCCTGCGGCAGTTTCGCCACCACGTACTGCCAGCCGTCGAAGGTGATGCCGGTCGGGTAGAAGCTGGTCGGCTGGTTGCTCGCCTGCCAGATGCCCACGTTGAGGGTGACGATGCCCGGCGTGAGCCCGTCGCCGGGGCGCGAGGCGAGGTCGGCGTTGCCCTTCACCCACACGCCGAGCCCGATCGGCGCCTGGTCGCCGCCCCGCAGCGGGATCTGCTCGCTGTCCGGGTCGTTGAGGTAGACGCTCAGGTCGTAGGTGCCGGTCTTGTCCGGATAGGTGTAGTGCACGTCCATGGAGCCGCTGTCACCCGGCGCCGCGGTGGTGGCGGAGTCCAGGGAGATGCTGCCGTTGGTGGTGGAGTGCGGCCCCGGGCTGGGCACCTTGCGCGGGTAGACGTTCATGTAGTCGCTGGTCACCGACCACTTGGACAGGTCGGTGAGCGGGTCCACCGGGACCGTGGTGGAGCCGACCGCCAGCGACGCGGTGGCCTTGGCGCCGCCCGCGGCGGCCGTGACGGTGGCCAGTCCGGTGCCGGCGGACGCCGCCGTGAAGGTGCCGTCGGCGCCGACCGCGCCCAACTCCGGCTTGTCCACGGACCAGGTGACGGCCGACGGCGGCAGGCTGACTCTCGCACCGCCGCTCGCGGTCGCCGTCGCCGCCAGTGCCTGCGATGCTCCGTTGCCGAGGTCGGCCTGCGCCGGTGTCACCGCCAGCGTGTGCAGGGCGCCGACCACCGACAGCGGCACGGAGGAGGCGACACGGCCCGAGCGGATGTGCAGGGTGCCGCGGCCGGGCCGGCCGGCGAAGGCCAGCGTGGTGCCGTGCACCGTGGCGAGGCCCGGCGGGCTGACGCTCAGGAAGACCGGGTCCGCCGCCGGGTTGTCCGCCGTGTCCAGCGCGTAGGCGGGCACGTCCACGGAAGTGCCGGCCAGCGCCGTCAGCGGCTTGCCGCCGTTCACCACCGCGTGCGCCGCGGGACCGGCCGCCGCCTCCCGGCTGTAGAGGAACAGGCCGTTGGCGACGGGCCGTTCGTGGCCGTCCGACGGCGTGTTGAGCACCGACGCCCGGTCCTGCCCGGGGAGCCTTCCGACCATCTGGGTCGAGCCGCCCCCGTCGAAGAGGATCGCGTCATAGGCGCCGTGCTGCATCATCCAGCCGGCCAACTGGGGCCGGGTCAGGCCCTGCGCGACGCTCTCGGCCTGGTGGCCGTCGAAGGCCGCGAAGATCGCGTGCCTGCCGTCCTTGGTCACGCCGACCGCCGTCACCGGGTTGTCGACGTTGTTGTCGCCGCCGGCCTGGAGCGGCACCGCGCGCTGACCGTCCTTCACCAGGACCGCGCCGCCGCTCAGCGCCTGCACCACATCGCTGTCCGGCCCCAGCGTGTCCGTGGTCGCGACCTCGTCGCCCGCGTGGACATGGGCGGCCAGCCAGTCCCCGTACGCGGCCGAGCCGACCAGGTCCTCCTGGCCGTCGGCGAGTTGGGGCAGGTCGGTGACGCCGCTGCGCACCGTGTCCACCGTCAGCGTGGCACCGTCGGCGCCGAGCCGGCCGGTGACGACGGTGGCCGCCGCGATGGACGCCGGGCCCAGGTCGGGCGTGACCCGCAGCAGCGCGCCCGCGCCGAGGTCGTCCACCGCGTTGACCCCGGTGAGCGCGGTGCTCGCCGCGCTGGTCCGGTCGGTGAGGGTGCCGGTGTACGTCTCGGTGCCGATGCCGATGCTCCCGTCGCGGCGGACCCAGAAGTCCGCCGGGCGGCTCGGCTCGGGGCTCTTCAGCAGCCGCCCGTCGCGCACCACCATGCCCTCGGGCCGGCCGCTGGCGTTGATCTCGAAGAAGTCGCCGTTGATCCCCGCGACCGCGCCGGTGCGCCGCGCCATCGAGGAGGGCACCTCGTCGGACGGGTCGGTGAGGCGGTCGTGCGACTCCACCACGCCGAGCCGTACGTTCCGGTCGGTCAGCGACACGTCGAGGACCTGCGCGCGCTGCGCCCCGCCGACCGTTTGCAGCGTGTCGGAGTAGTGGTCCACCCCGTGGGTCAGGGTGCTGGGCGCGGTCGTCTTCTCGTCGACCACCAGCGGCCACTGGTCGGGGGTGGGCGGCAGCCAGGACGACGCGGCGCCGTCCGCGCGGGTGCTGGCCGCGGCGGTCGCGGGGCTGCCGCCTGCCGCGAGCAGCGTGGCGCACACGGCGGCCGCCACCAGCGCGGCCAGGGTCCGTGCCGCGCGTCTCGGGCGGCGTGGGCGGTTCAGGAACTGGGCCATGAGTCCTCCGGGCGGGCCTGCCGCCGGCCCGCCCGGACCATGGCGGCCCGGCGGTCCCGGCCGTCGCGGCCTGTCGTACGGGAACGGTGCGGTGGTGCGCCATGCAGTGTGGACGGCCCGGGCCGCATCCGGATGTCGGTGAGCCGACGGCAGGATGAGCAACAGGAGCCGGAGCGCGCCACACGTGGCGAACCCGGGCACATTATGGCCCCGTGTTCGCAGAAATTGTCCGTGCACCGCCAACTCGGTGGGGGTGGGTGCGGCCGAACTCCCTTGGCACGCCCGGCTCCACCGGGGCGGCCGCGTCTTCGCCTCCGACGCCCCGGGCGCGGCGCGCGCGGGCCCGCGGACCAGGGGAGCGCCCCTCGCCCCGGCCGGACGGGCCCTCTCCCCGACCTCGGCCTGCCCCGACCTGACTGGTGACGTTCCGTATCGCATTTCATCGCTCTGTGTCATGACTCCACGATGACGCATGGCCGGGGCGTCCCGCGCAATGCCACCCATCCGGCTGTGGACAACTCCCGCGAGGCCCCCGCCCGTGAAGGTTCCGCCCCCTGAATCCGCGCCGGAAACCGCGTCGCCGCAGGTCCCGAACGCCGCCTTTGGCGTAGGCCATTGGCGTTCGCCGGAGCCCTTCCGGGCCGTGGCGGGAAGGGCGTACCGTCCCGACGGTGTCATGAACGCTGCACAAATCCCGCGCCCCCACACCCACGGGAAGAGGCACCCATGGACGCACCACGCAGCCTGCCCGTCCGCCGCCGCACGGTGCTGGCCGCCGCGGGCGCCGCCGTGGCAGCCGCCTCGGCCGGCGCCACGAGCGCCGCGGCAGCCGGGCGGACCCGCGACCGAACATCCGCCGCCCCCACCGCGCTGACCGCCCGTCAGACCGCGGGCCAGCGGGTGATCTACTCCTACCCCGGGCTCACCGTGCCGAGCGCCCTGCTGGCCACGATCAGCGCGGGCGAGGCAGCCGGAGTGATCTTCTTCGGTGAGAACATCTCCAGCGAGAGCCAGATCGCCGCCGTCGTGCAGCAGCTGGCGGCGGCCAACGCGGCGAGCCCGGTCAAGGCGCCGCTGCTGCTGATGACCGACCAGGAGGGCGGCGAGGTACGCCGCCTGCCCGGCGCCCCCGCCCTGTCGGAGAAGCAGGTCGGCGAGGCCGCGCAGCCGCAGACCGCAGCCACCCAGGCCGGCACCGGCGCCGGCACGAACCTGGCCGGCGTCGGGATGAACGTCAACCTCGCGCCCGTGCTCGACGTCTACTACACGGCCGGCAACTTCGTCGACAAGTACCAGCGCTCCTACAGCAGCAGCGCGAGCACCGTCTCCACCCTCGGCAAGGCGTTCATCACCGCCCAGCAGGCCACCGGCGTCGCCGCCACCGCCAAGCACTTCCCCGGCCTCGGCGCCGCCACCGCAGCCCAGGACACCGACGCCGGCCCCGTCACCCTCACCCAGAGCCTGTCCAAGCTGCGCGGCGTGGACGAACTCCCGTACCAGGCCGCGATCGCCGCGGGCGTCCGACTCGTCATGGTCTCCTGGGCCGTCTACCCCGCGCTCGACGCGACCGCACCCGCGGGCCTGTCCGCCACCGTGGTCCAGCAGGAGCTCCGCGGCCGGCTCGGCTACACCGGCGTGACCGTCACCGACGCCCTGGAAGCCGGTGCGATCAGCGCCTCCTACGACACCGCGCAGCGCGCCCTGCTCGCCGCGGGCGCCGGGATGGACCTGTTGCTGTGCTCCGCCCGCGACACCTCCCAGGGCGACGACGCCGCACAGGCCCTCGCCGGCGCCTACACCAGCGGTCAACTCCCCGCCGCCGCCTTCGACGCGGCGGTCCAGCGCGTCACCGCGCTGCGCACCTCCCTATCCTGAAGCCGGGGCCGCTTCCCGCGCCCCACCCGAGGAAGCGAGGTGGCGACCACGCCCGACGATCAGCTGCCCGACCCGGTCCAACCCGGCCCGGTCCAGCCCGCTCCGCTCAAGCCCGACCCGCTCCAGCCCTCCGCCCAATCGGACCCGCACCCCCACCCGCACCCGGCCCACCCCCTCCTCTCCCTTCTCCCGGCCCCCTTCTGGCACGTCCCCTACGCCGGCGCCCGCCACCCCGGCTCCGCGGCCGTCGCGGCGCTGCCCGGCCTCGCCGCGGGCGCCAACTGCCAGCTGTACGCCTACGCGGTGCTCGCCCACTTCGGCCGCTCCCTGCCCGCCCTGCGCTCCAGCGACCTGTGGGAGGACACCCGGCACACCGTCCAAGTAGCGCAGGCCCGCCCCCTCGACCTGCTGCTGTTCAACAAGGACGGCGACGCGTACGGCGCCCACGTCGGCGTCTGCGTGGGCGACGGGCAGGTCCTCCACCTGTGTGCGGAGGTCGGGCGACCCGCGGTGTGGGGAACGGCCGACTTCGCCGCGCGCGAACGCTACCGCTTCCTCGTCGGCGTCAAACGGCTCCGCGCGGCATGATGAGCCGATGAGCGACGACATCGCGGTACGCCGTCTGGACCTGGGGTACTTCGTCCGTCCCGCGGTCGAGACCGGCGGCCGGGAACCACGCGTCGAGCCGGTACTGGCCTACCTCGTCCGCCACGAGGCCGGGCTGCTGCTGTTCGACACCGGCATCGGCGCCGCCGACCCGGAGACCGAGGCCCACTACCGGCCCCGGCGCCGGGAGTTGGCGGCCGCGCTCGCGGACGCGGGGGCCGGCCTCGCGGACGTGGCGCTGGTGGCCAACTGCCACCTGCACTTCGACCACTGCGGCGGGAACCCCTCGCTGGGCCGTACGCCGATCCTCGTCCAGGCGTCCGAACTGGCCGCGGCGCGCGGCGAGGACTACACGTTCGGCGAGCTGGTGGACTTCCCCGGCGTGCGCTACGAGGAGTTCACCGGCGAGGCCGAGGTGTGGCCCGGCGTGTGGATCGTGCCGACCCCGGGGCACACCGAGGGCCACCAGTCGCTGGTGGTACGCCGACGCGACGGCACCGTGGTGCTGGCCGGCCAGGCGCACGACTTCGCCTCCCACTTCACCGCCGGCCACCTCGCCCGTCAGGCCGCGCTCGACGGCGTACCGCCCCCACTGCCCTCCTACCGCCCCTGGCTGGACCGGCTCGCCGACTTCGACCCCCGCCGCGTGCTGTTCGCGCACGACGCCGCCGTATGGGAGCCGACCCGCCCGGGCCCGGCCTCGGACGGGTGAGCGATCGGCACCGCGCGTCAGGACCCCGCGGTCCGGCCGGGCCGCGTCACCCGCGTACCGGGCTGGTGGAATTGCGGACGACCAGTTCGGGGGCGTGCAGGAACTCGCTGGGCGTGGAGCTCTCGCCGGTGATCTGGTTGACGAGGAGGGCGACGGCGGCGCGGGACATGGCTTCGATGGGTTGGCGCAGGGTGGTGAGGGGTGGGTCGGTGTAGTTCATGAAGGCGGAGTCGTCGTAGCCGATGAC
>NZ_JBYIRL010000026.1:0-130418 GCF_057708125.1 Actinacidiphila sp. bgisy145 | reverse complement strand
GAGGGGGGGGGGGGGGGGGGGGGGGGGTGGGAGGCCCCGCCGCGGCCGCCGGCTCAGCTCCGTTCCGCCGCCAGCGCCGCCAACTCCCGGGCCACGGCCCGCTCGTGCGCCTCGGCGTCCTCGCGGGCCCGCTTCGGGCGCCACCGCCCGGTCATCACGAACACGAACGGCAGGAACAGCACCTGCCCGCCGACGCAGATCCACCACCAGTCGCGCCACTGACCGGGGCCGTCGGCGGACGCCTTCTTCACCCGGGCGCCGTAGGCGTCGAGCACCGCGAGCTGCGGTTTCGCCCGCGCCACCACGGCCAGATCCGCCGGTCCGACCTCCTGGACGGCCTGGGCGGTCAGCGCCGCGGGCGCCTTGCCCGCGGGGTACCTGCCGAGTTCGGCGAAGAGCCGCGGGTGCTGCTGCACGATCGCCAGCGCGGGCGCGGCGGACCGGGAGGCCGCGCTGACCTGCGGGCCGTGCTCGACCAGCGGCGTCACCGACGTGACCAGCACCGGGATGAAGGCCGTGGAGACCGCCACCACGACCCGGACCGTCCAGCCCCACACCGCGAGGCCGGCCGCGGTCGCCGCCGGGTCGCGCTTCTCGACGGTCTCGGTGAAGCCCGCCATCCACGGCCCGTACGCGATGCCGCTGAACACGCCGATGCCCACGAACAGCCAGGCGAAGGTGGAGTATCCGGTGTCCGGGTGGGTGGCGCGGGTGGCGAAGAGCGCGGTGCACACGATCGACCCGAGCGCGCCGGCCACCATGAACGGCTTGCGGACCCGCAGCCGGTCCGACAGCAGCCCGACGGCGACCAGCGCGATCGCGTTCGCCGCCCAGTACCAGTTCGCCAGCGCGTTGGCGCGCTGCTCGCCGTAGCCGAAGGTGGTCGCGAAGTAGACCACGAAGTTGCCGACGGCCGCGTAGTACAGCAGCAGGAACAGCGCGATGGCCAGCGCCGAGCCCGCGACGTCCGGCCGCAGCACGCGCCGCCACTCGCCGCGCCGGGCCGCCGGTGCGACGCCCTTCGCACGCGCCTCCACCAGCGCGCGGTCCCGCAGGCTGACCATCACCTGGTCCCGGACGGCGGGGGCCAGTTCGCGCAGGGCCACCAGCGCGACCGCGAACACCGCGAAGCCCGCGATCGCCGAGTAGCGCAGCTCGTCCTGCCAACTCGAGCTGTCCAGCGTGTGGCTGGTGACCATGGTGACCACGAGGCTGCCGACCACCGGGCCCATCGTCCAGGACCCCATCGCCGTCGCCCGCCCCAACTGCGGGGAGAAGTCCCTGATCAGCGCGGGCGTGGCTACCAGGACGACGCCCTCGACCAGGCTGACCAGCGCGAAGAGCACCAGGTAGGCGGTCTTGCCGCCCGCGTGCGGCAGCCCGAAGAACACCAGTGCCGAGGCGGCCAGCAGCCCGTAGACCACCATGTTCGCCCGGCCCCAGCGGTCGGCGAGCCCGGCGAGCAGCGACGCGAACGCGCCGACGGCGTTGCCGACCACCGAGACCCACACGAAGTAGCGGTAGGTCATCCCGAAGTGCGTGATGATCGAGGTGGCCACGGCGTACTGCACGTAGAGCATGTAGTAGAGCACGACCGTGGTGAGCACCACGATCGCCAGGCAGCCGAGCCGGCGGGCCGTGGGCGGGTAGCCGGGCAGGTCGCGCCGGTAGAGCCGGGCGAGCGCGCCGGGCGCGCCCGGCGCGCCGGGTCTGCCGGCGTCGAACGAGGTCGGGGTGGCGGACATACGTCTCCTCCTGGGGTGCTGGACCCGGGGCACGCGCGGGCGGGGCGGGCGGTGCGGGCGGTGCGTCAGGGCGGGGCGGGGCATGTCGGGGCGTGGCGCAGGGCGCACGGGGCGTCGCGCGTCGCGGACGGCACGGCATGGACCGCGGGTCGCTGGTCGCGGGTCGCGGCCGAGGTTGCGGTGAGGGTAGTACCGACCGGTCGGTATGCCTAGGGGGTGCGCGGTGGCAGGCGAAGGTTGCCGGTGGCGGCGGGGACGGTGCGGGGTTTGTGCGGGTGTCGTCACAAGCCCGGTGGGCGGCGGTGCGCTGATGGCGGGGGCCGGGCGGACTCGGATACCGTGCGCGCATGGGTGCGCAAGGGGGGACGGGTGAGCCGCGCGGCGTGGATCTCGGCGGGAGCGGTGCGGCTCCGCTGACGTCGGAGGACCCGCGGCGGATCGGGCCGTACCCGCTGGTGGGCCTGCTCGGTGTGGGCGGGATGGGCCGGGTGTACCTGGGGGTGGCGGAGGGGCGGTATGCCGCGGTGAAGCGGGTGCTGCCGGTGCTGGCCCAGGACGCGGACTTCCTGCGGCACTTCCGGCACGAACTGGACAACCTGGCGCGGCTGCCCGAGGGCGTGAGCGTGCCGCTGCTGGAGACCGGGCGCACCGAGAACCCGCCGTGGTTCGCCACCGCCTACATCCCCGGCCTGACGCTGACGGAGGCGGTACGGCTGCACGAAGGGCCGCTTCCCCGGGAGGCGTTGTGGTACCTGCTGCGTGAACTGGCCGCCCGGCTCAAGACGTTGCACGCGCTGGACATGCTGCACCGGGACGTGAAGCCGTCGAACGTGATGGTCACGGCCGACGGGCTGTTCCTGATCGACTTCGGTATCGCGCGCGCGGCCGACCAGAGCCGGTTGACGCGGACCGGGATGGTGATCGGCACCCCCGAGTACATGTCCCCTGAACAGGCGGCGGGCAAGGGCGGGTTGACCGGCGCGGCGGACGTGTTCGCGCTGGGCAGCCTGCTGTACTTCGCGGGCACCGGCGAGACGCCGTTCGGCAGGGGCTCCGGCCTCGAGGTGCTCTACCGCATCGTGCACAACGAACCGGACTTCGACGCGCTGCGCGAGGTCGATCCCGACCTGGCCGGCATCGTCGCCGACTGCCTCGACAAGTCCCCGGCCACCCGGCCGTCCGCGGCGGACCTGCTGGAGCGCTGCGCTCAGGGCCCGGAGGACGCCGGTCCGGCCTGGCCGGCGGCCATCGCCGAACTGCTGGAGCGGCGGGCCGCGTTCGCCGCGGACGTGCCCGCGCCCGACGAACTGACCGTCGCCACGGTGGACCTGAAGTCCGCGGGTGCGGAGAGCGCGGAGCGTGCGGAGAACGCGGGGGCGGCGGCGGGTGCGGCCGGTGCGGCCGGTGCGGTGGCCGCCGCCGGAGCGGGCGGCGCGGCCGGAAAACCGCCTGCCGCCGAAGTCGCGCCGGTCGGCAGCCGTTCCCCGGAGGCGGCAGCCAAGTCCGCGCCGGAAAAGCGGCGTTCGCGCACGCTGCTGCTGGCGGTGCCCATCGTCCTTGCGGCGGGCGGCATGACGGCCGTCAGCCTGCTGCCGCACGTCTTCTCCAGCACCGACGGGAAGTCGTCCGACCCGCCCTCGGTCGTCCTGACCTCCGGCTCCACGTCCGCCTCCGCCTCGCCGTCGTCCACGACGCCCCGCCGCTCGCCGTCCGGGTCGCCCTCGACGCACTCCTCCGGCAAGGGCAAGGCGTCGGGCTCGGGCGGCACGAAGGGGGGATCGGGGTCGGGGTCCGGCTCGTCGGGCGGGAACGGCGGTTCGTCCTCCGGGGGTTCCAACGGCGGTTCGTCCTCCGGCGGTTCGTCCTCGTCGGGCGGCTCGTCGTCCGGAGGCTCGTCCGGCGGTTCGTCCTCGGGCGGCTCGTCCGGTGGCTCCAGCGGGGGGAGCGGGGGCACCAAGATCGGCTCGGCGGGCACGTACCGCGTCAAGGAGGCGTCCGACGGCACCTGCCTCGTCCAGGACACCAGCAGCGGCGCCCCCAGCACCTACGCGAAGAGCGGCGCCTGCTCCTCGTCGAACGCCTACGCCGAGTGGACCTTCAAGCCCGTCTCGGGCAGCACCTTCGAGGTGGTCAACAAGGGCAGCGGTGCCTGCCTCACCGCCTTCATGCAAAGCGGCTGGACCAACATGGACACCTGCGGCTCGAAGTCCGGCCAGGTCTGGCGGATCGGCAGCACCGTGTCCGGCGGCAGCACGCTGGAGAGCACCACCTACTCCCAGTGCGTGGAGCTGGACACCGCCAGCTCGGCGAAGGTGGCGGGGTGCAACGCCGGGAACTCCACGCAGCTGTGGAAGTACGCGGGATAGGCGCCCCGGCGCAACTCCGGCCTCCCACCGGCCCGTTCCCTCTCCCGCTCGCTGCGGCCGCCTGCCGCGGGCGTTGACGCGCGCCGACCGCAGTTGCGAAAATTATCGCAACTTCACTCTCCGGGGAGGCATGACCCGATGAACACCGGGATCGGCGGCGGCGCGCGGGCTCGCGCGGACCTTCAGGCGTACGTCGGGGAGATGGCCGCGGCGCTGGTGCCGTACGCGAGCCCGCACGGGGCGCGGATCAGGCTGGGGCTCAACCTCACGCACCACGACGACGCCGCCGCGGACCTGGAGGGGTACGCCCGGCCGCTGTGGGGGCTGGCCCCGCTGGCCGCGGGCGGCGGCGACTTCGCGCACTGGGAGCTGTGGGCGAGCGGGCTGGCCGCCGGCACGGACCCCGAACACCCCGAGTACTGGGGCGACATCGGCCACTTCGACCAGCGCCAGGTGGAGACCGCCGCGATCGGCTTCGCCCTCGCGCTGGCCCCCGAGCGCTTCTGGGACCCGCTCGACGGCAAGGCGCGCGACCGGGTCGGCCGCTGGCTGGCCGCCTCCCTGCACCGCTCCACCCCGCCGAACAACTGGAACTTCTTCCCGGTCATGGTCGGCCTCGGCCTGGACCGGGTCGGCTTCGCCCACGACCGCGACGCGCGCCGCACCCGGCTGGACACCCTGGAGTCGTACGACCTCGGCGACGGCTGGTACGCCGACGGCGACACCCCCCAGCGCGACTACTACGTCCCCTGGGCCATGCACTTCTACGGCCTGGTCTACGCGGCGCTCGCCGGGGCGGAGGACCCGGCCAGGGCCGAGCGCTTCCGGGAGCGCGCGGCCCTCTTCGCCGCGGACTTCCGGCACTGGTTCGCCGACGACGGCGCCGCGCTGCCCTTCGGCCGCAGCCTCACCTACCGCTTCGCGCAGGGCGCGTTCTGGGGCGCGCTGCCCTACGCCGGGGTGGACGCGCTGCCCTACGGCGAGGTACGGGGCCTGCTGCTGCGGCACCTGCGGTGGTGGCGGGCCCGGCACGAGCAGATCGCGCCCGACGGGGTGCTGTCGATCGGGTACGGCTACCCGCAGCCGCTGATGGCCGAGCAGTACAACGGGCCCGGGTCGCCGTACTGGGCGATGAAGGCCTTCCTGCCGCTGGCACTGCCGGCCGGGCACGCGTTCTGGGCCGCGGAGGAGGAGCCGCACCCGGCCGCACGGCCCACCACGGAAACACCCGACCCCGAAGCACCCGCCGCCGAACTGCCCTCCGCCGTACCGGAGCCGGCCGGCCGCACCGTGTCCGTGCAGCCGCACGCCGGGGTCGTCCTGATGCGCTCCGGCGGCGACGTGACCGCGCTCAGCGGGCTCCAGCACGGCAGGTGGGCACGGGCCGGCGTCGCGAAGTACGCCAAGTTCGCCTACTCCACCCGCTTCGGCTTCAGCGTCCCCGCCGGGGAGAGCGGCCTGCTGCACGGCGCGTACGACTCGGTGCTCGCGGTCAGCGACGACGGCCCGCAGGAGGAGCCCGTGCACTTCCGGGTCCGCGAGGTGAGCGAGGACCCGCACACCACGCCCGACGGCACCGTGCGTAGCACCTGGCACCCCTGGCCCGACGTCGAGATCACCACCTGGCTGACCGCGGCGGCGCCCTGGCACCTGCGGACCCACCGCATCCGCACCGCCCGGCCGCTGCTGACCGCCGAGGGCGGCTTCGCCGTCGACCGCGACGGCGGCATGGCCCGGTCCGAGGGCGCGCCGGGCAGCGCGCTCGCGGTGTCCGCGGCCGGCGACCTCAGCGGACTGCGCGACATCGGCGACGGCGCCGCCCGTACGGGTGAGGTCCTGAACGTGCTCCCCGGCACCAACCTGCTGGCCCGGCGCACCGCGCTGCCCACCCTTACCGTCCGGCTGGCACCGGGCGAGCACTGGCTGCGCTGCGCGGTGCTCGGCGCGTCCCCCGCCGACGCCGCTTCCTGGGACACCCCGCCGGACCCGGCCCACTGAACCGACCCACCGACCGGCCCACCGACCGGCCCCGGTTCCCGGGACACCGCCGAACGCGGGCGGTGCCGGAAGGCCCGCCCGCGGGGGGGTGTGTCACCGCCGGGCGGGGGCGCCGGTCGCGGCGCGGCGGCCGAGCAGCGCCACCGCGGCGAGCATGAGCAGCAGGACCGCGGTGAACCAGGTCATCGCCGTGGTGGTGCTGACGTCGAGGGTCGCGACACCGACGCCGAGGGCGGGCACGCTGAGCCCGACGTAGGAGATGAGGAACAGCCCGGCCAGGGCCTCGCTGCGCTCGGCGGGTGCGGCCGCGGCGGCGACGGCCCCGACCGCGGCCTTGAAGAGCACACCGGCGCCGATGCCGGACAGGATGCCGCCGGCCAGGAAGCCCGGCAGGCTCGCGGTGCGCATCCCGGTCAGCAGCACCACCAGGCCGATGGCCTCGGCGGCCAGGCCGAGGCGGCGCTTGGCGGCGGTGCTCAGCGGACCGGCGAGGGTCTGCGCGACGGCCGCGGCACCGAACACGGCGAACACGATCGCCCCGGCCAGCAGCCGGGAGGGGTGGTGCAGCGTGCCCGCGACGAAGCTCGCCGCGATGGAGGTGAACAGGCCGAAGACCGCGAAGGAGGCGAACCCGGCGGCGGCCGCGGCGATGTAGGAGGGCCGGTCGCCGTGGTCGGCGCTGATCCGCTGCGGCCGGTAGGCGGGACGGACCGGCTGTGCCTCGACGGTCTCCGGGGTGAGGGCGACGCCGACCGCGCTGAGCGCGAGGAGGACGGCGAAGACCAGGAAGGGCACCCGCAGCGGCGCGCCCACGTACTGCGCCAGGATGCCGCCCACCAGCGGGCCGACCCCGAGACCGCCGATGTTGGCGGCCGTCGAGACCAGTTCGAAGCGCTGGCCCGACGCGCCCGGGCGGTGCGCGGTGTGCAGGTCGTGCAGGTGCGCGGTGGCCGTGGCGGTGAGCATGCCGACACCGAGCCCGGTGACCAGCCGCCCGGCCAGCAGCAGCGGCAGCGACGAGCCGGACAGGAACAGCAGCGCGGCCGCGGTCTCCAGGCCCAGCGCGGGCAGCAGGATCTTCTTGCGGCCGACCCGGTCCGAGAGGTGCCCGGCCAGCACCAGGCTGATCACGACGCCCACGGCGAACGTGCCGTAGACGACCGTCACCGTGAAGGTCGAGAACCCGTCGCGGGCCGCGTACAGGGGGTAGAGCGGGGTGGGCAGGGCGGAGAACGCCATCCCGGTGAGGAACGCGAACGCGATCAGCCAGAACCCGGAGCCGTGGCGGCGGCGGTGGGTGGCCGCCGGGAGGACGGGGTCGGCGGGCGCGAGGGCGGTGCGCGGGGTGAGTCCGAGGAGCGGCGAGGTCATGGCGGCGCGTCCGTTCTGGATGGGGAAGGAAGCACCCCCAGATTCCGTCCGCACCGATCATCACGTCAAACGAAAGTTATTGACACCGACGATCAAATGAAGAGATGGTTGCGCCCATGGATCTGCGGCAGCTGGAGTACTTCGTGGCGGTCGTCGAGGAGGGCAACTACACGCGGGCGGCGGCGCGCCTGCACGTGGTGCAGTCCGCGGTCTCGGCGTCGATCAAAACGCTGGAGCGCGAGCTGGGCGCGCAGCTTTTGGACCGCAACTCCAAGCGGGTGCTGCTCACCGACGCCGGGGCGGCCCTGCTGCCCCGGGCCCGGGTGGTGCTGGACTCCGCCCGCGACGCCGCCGACGCGGTGGCCGAGGTGCACGGCGGGCTGCGCGGCACCCTGCGGCTGGGCACCATGACCTCGGTGGAGCTCATCGACCTCCCGACGCTGCTGGGTGAGTACCACCGCCGGCACCCCGGGGTGCTGTTGCAGATCAGCGCCGCCACCTCCGGGTCGAGGGGGCTGGTCGACGCCCTGCGGGAGCGGCGTCTCGACCTGGCCTTCGTGGCGCTGCCGGGCGCGCGCCCGGCCGACGTGGAACTGACCGGGCTGGCCTCCTCGGTGCTGGACCTGGTGGTGCCGGCCGACCACCCGCTGGCCGGCCGCGGCAGCGTGGCCGTCACCGAACTGGCCGGCCTTGACTTCATCGACTCGCCGCTCGGCTTCGGCACCCGCAGCGTCACCGACGCCGCCTTCACCGCCGCCGCGGTGCCGCGCACGGTCGCCATCGAGATCCCCGACATCGCGACCGGCGCGGCGTACGTCCGCCAGGGCCTGGGCATCGCCTTCCTGCCGCGGTTCGTGCTCGGCCGCGCCGAGGGCCTGGCGCGGCTCACCGTCACCGGGGTGGACCTGCGCTGGCCGCTGTCGCTGGCCGTCCCCACCGACCGGGCGCCCAGCGGCGCCGCCCGGGCGATGATCGCGCTGACCCGCGACTTCGTCCGACCGCAAGGCGCGCCGTGACGGGCGCGCCGCGGCAGGAGGTCAGGCGGGGCGGACGGTGATCTCGCGGGTGCCGGCGGGCAGCCCGATGAGGACGACCCGGCCGTCCTCCGCCCGGGCGGCGTGGGCGTACGCCCGGCCGTCGGCCCACGCGGTGGCGCCGTCGACCCTGACGGTGTACCCGCCGGTGGCCGGTACGGGGACGGCGACCTCCGCGACCGCGCGGCGCGGGGCGGAGACGGTGAGGTCGAACGTGCCGTGGCCGCGGTCGTGCCAGGACACCGCGATCACCCCGGCAGGGGTGGTCAACTGCCCTTCCGCGCGGCCGAGTCCGCCCGGGTGCGGGGCGATCCGGTAGCCGGCGGCCGAGCCGTCCGCGGCGGGTGCGATGCCCAGCAGCCAGAACGTCAGCGCCGAGGTCGGGCCGGTGGACCAGCCGTGCGCGGCGCTCATGTAGGAGCCGGAGTAGTCCGAGCTGCCGTCGGTGCGGTAGCCCTCCCAGAACGTACTGGCCGTGCCCTGGGGCGCGTCGAGCATGTAGCCCCACTCGCGGCGGATCAGGTCCAGCGCGGTGGCGGCGCGACCCGCCGCGAAGTGCGCGTGCACCTCCATGCCGCCGGGGAACGGGTGGACCGCCTCGGCGCTCTTCTCCGGGCTGAGCGCCCCGACCGGCGTCCAGCGCGCGCCGAGCGCGGTGCTCACCGCGGCCGCCCGGTCCGCGTCCGGCACCAGGCCGAACCACACCGCCAGCGCGTTCCCGTCCTGCGGGTGGAGGGCGGAGCCCGGCTTGTCGCGGTAGAGACCGGCGCCGCTGTCCCAGTAACCGGCCGCCTCCACCGCGGACTTGAGCGCGGCGGCGCGGGCGGCGCTGTCCTCGGCGGTCGCGGTGTCGCCCGCGGCGCGGGCCAGCGGACCGGCGGTGGCCAGCGCCCGGTACATGATGGCGTTGGCCTCGATGTTCTTGCCGTCGGAGTCGGTGCGCGCCCAGTCGGCGGCGGCCGTGACGTCCAGCAGCCCGTCGCTGTCGATCTTGCCGGTGATGTAGTCCAGCGCGGCCTTGTACCGGGGGTAGATCCCGGTGGTCCACGCGGTGTCACCGGTGTACTGGAGGTAGGCGGCGGTGCCGATCAGCGTCCACAGGTGGTAGGCGTCGGAGTTGCCGATGAAGTCGACGGCCGGGCCCGCGTAGGGGAGGGCGCCGCTGTCGGCCTGGTGGTTGTAGAGCGTCTGGAGGGAGTCGCGGACCGTGCGCATGTCGCCGAGGGAGACGTAGTCGGTGAGCACCGAGATGCCGAGGTCGCCGGGCCACACGGTGCGGTCGCGCTTGGCGCCGTCCACGAGCACGGTCTGCCCGGCCTCGCCGATCCGCGCGCCGTTGTTCCAGCCGACGGCGGGCGGTCCCCAGACCCGGCCCTGGTCGTTGGCCACGATGTTGGTCTGCACCGTGTAGGCGCCCGCGTACCAGACGCGGGTCAGCAGGTCGTCGTCGCAGGAGAAGTAGTTGGGGTAGGCGCGCAGGTCCGCCGTATTGGGCGCGAAGGTGATCTCCACCTGGACGCCGGTGAGTTCGACGGTGCCGCCGGACTGGTTGACGACCGTCAGGTAGCGGAAGCCGCCGCGCAGCTGGCTCGTCGGGTCGGTCGCGTCGGTGCCGGCGACGGGCATGTCGGTCGCGGTGCTGATCCGGCCGGACGGCGCGGCCGGATAGACCACCGGGGGCTCGTCGTTGCTACCGCCGTTGGAGCCGTCGCTCGACGCGGTGCTGACGTACGTCGACAACTCGCTGTAGGTCAGGCCGAGTTGCTGGCCGGCGTCGGTGCCGGCGCCCACGGCGAGGGTGACGTAGCCGCCGACCTCCTTGCCGAAGTCGAGGGTGACCGACGCGCCCGCGCCGCGCAGCCGGGCGGCGGCACCGCGCTTGCGCAGCAGGCCGCCGGCGCCGCTGACGCTGCCGGTGGTGGCGTACACGGCGACGGGGATGAGGGTGCGGCCGGCGGGGGAGAGGTTGAAGGCGTCCCACCGCCCGCTCGGGGCGGGGCGCGCGCCGGATGCCGCCGCGAGGGGCGCGGTGCCCTCGGGAGCCGGCGCGGCGGCCGGGGCGGGCGCCGCGGCCTGGGCCGGTATCCCGCGCAGCGCCGCTGCGGCGACCACCGAGGCGGCGCCCGCGCGAAGGACATTCCGCCGCTTCGGCCCTGGGCCCGGTTCCGTGCTGTGCGACATGGCTCGCTCCTTGTCGAAGCGCCGGCGTGGCGCCGGCGGTCTCGGACACGCTCGGCAACCGGCTTCGGCGCAGCGGGGATTGAAATGTTTCAGCTCTGACCGGTGGACACGCTATCCACGGCTCACCGGTGCGGCAACCGTCGTGCGGGGACCGGTTTTCGGCCGGGGCGCGGCGAAGGTACCGGTCGTATACGGGCAGAACGGCTGTTCACGGTCGGCTTCCGGTCGGCTTCGGCGTGGGCCGGTGCGGCCGGCGCGCGTCCGCGCCCTTGCGCCCGGGCCGGGCCTGATGGGAGGACGGGGAGGCGGACCTGAAACGTTATGGGTTCCACCCCCCGCGGCCGGCCGGTTCCCGAACCGGTCGGCCCGTCGCCGCGAGCGGGTTCGCCCCGCCCCGCGGGGACCGGCTAGCTTGAGGGGCATGACTGACATCCGCCCTGGTGCCGCGGCCGCCGGCCTCGCCACCGTCGCCGACGACGGCACCGTCCTTGACACCTGGTACCCCGCTCCGGAACTGGCCGGGCAGCCCGGGCCCTCGGGCACCGAGCACCTGAGCGAGGAGCGCGCCGCCGAGCTGCTGGGCGCGGCCGCGCCGAAGGCCCTGGGCCCCGACCCGCGCCGGGGCGTGCGGGTCGTCGCGGTCCGTACGGTGATCGGCTCGCTCGACGACAAGCCGCTGGACACCCATGACGTCTACCTCCGGCTGCACCTGCTCAGCCACTGCCTGGTCCGGCCGAACGAGCTGAACCTCGAGGGCGTCTTCGGGCTGCTCGCCAACGTCGCCTGGACCTCGCTCGGGCCGGTGCCGGTGGCGCACCTGGAGCAGACCCGGCTCGCGGCGCGCGCGGAGGGCACGCACCTGTCGGTGTTCGGCGTGGACAAGTTCCCGCGGATGACCGACTACGTGGCGCCCGCGGGCGTGCGCATCGCGGACGCCGGGCGGGTCCGGCTCGGCGCGCACCTCGCTTCGGGCACCACCGTCATGCACGAGGGCTTCTGCAACTTCAACGCCGGGACGCTGGGCACCTCCATGGTCGAGGGCCGCATCTCGCAGGGCGTCGTGATCGGCGACGGCTCCGACATCGGCGGCGGCGCGTCGATCATGGGCACCCTGTCCGGCGGCGGCACCCAGCGCGTCTCGGTCGGCGAGCGCTGCCTGCTCGGCGCGGAGTCCGGGCTCGGCATCGCGCTGGGCGACGACTGCGTGGTGGAGGCGGGCCTCTACGTCACCGCCGGCACCCGGGTCACCCTCCCCGACGGCGAGATCGTCAAGGCGGTCGAGCTGTCCGGCGCCGACAACCTCCTCTTCCGCCGCAACTCCACCACCGGCAAGGTCGAGGTCCTCCAGCGCACCGGCTCCTGGGGCGGCCTCAACGCGGCCCTGCACGCCCACAACTGACCCGCCGCCCGACCTACGCCCGCCTGGTCCGCGGGCCCTCTCAGCGGGGGCCGCCGCGCAGGGAGGACAGGACCAGGCGGCCGTAGCGGGTGGTGAGGGCGGCGGCGGTGGCCGCCAGGGAGGCGGCCAGGGCGATCGTGAGGTCGGTGGCGCTGGTGTCGCCGAGCACCTGGAGGACGGACAGGGCCGTGGAGAGGGGCAGGCCGAGGATGGTCAGCACCCCCAGGGCGCCGGCGATCTGCTGGCTCTCCTGGTTCTGCGCCAGCCGCGCGTAGTCGGCCGCCTCGGTGAGGATCTGCTCGAAGCGGGCGGGCAGCTGGTGCCGGGCGTGGAAGTCCAGCAGCAGGTTGTTGGCCGGGCCGTGGGCGCTGAGGTGCTGGCGCCAGTAGGTGCTGCGGAAGACCGCGATCCGGCGTTCGAGGTCGGCGGAGCGGCGGGCCAGACCGGTGGCGCCGAAGACCGAGGACAGGTCGTCGGTCAGCTCGTCGATGTGGTCGCGCTGCGCGGTGCCCAGCAGTAGCGCGTCGAGGTAGGTGCCGCGCGCGTTGGCGAGGGCGCGGTCGTAGAAGTCACCGGGGCCGGTGTCGCGGCGGTGCCCGAGGAACGCGGCGCCCTGGCGGAGCACCAGCGCGCTCCAGTCCGCCGAGATCCGGCTCACCTGCGACCGTATCCGGGCCAGCGCCTCCGGGGCCGGCGGCAGGTCCGACGGGCTGCCCCGCGACGCCAGCGCGCGCAGCAGCAGGTCGGCGTCGAGCGGCACATCGGCGGTGTCGCCGGCGCGCATCACCCGGGTCAGGTGGTCCGGGGGCGTGAGGAACGCGACGGTGTACGGGCGGGAGAGGGCGAACGGCCCCGCCGGCGTCGCGGTGTCGGCGGCGCCCGCGAGCAGCGCCGCGGGCGCGAACGGGCCCGACAGCGGGTCCGGGTCGATGGGCTGCCGGCGCCGGCTGACGGCCCGCAGCAGCGGCAGCAGCGGCGCCCCGGCGACCGTGAAGTGCAGGACGGCCAGGCCCTGTCGGGGCGAGCGGCTGGTCGGGGTGCGCAGCAGCTCCATCCCGTCCAGCCGCATCGGCCCCTGCCGCGGGGCGGGGTCCGGCCGGGTGTGCCAGCGCCGGTCGTACAGCGCGCGTCCGGCGGAAGCGGTGAACAGGCCGCGGCGCGCGGCCTCTTCGGCCGCCGCGTCGGGGTGGGCCACCGGCAGCGGGCCCTTCGGCCAGGGCGGGTCCGCCGCGATCCGTACCGGCACCAGCACCGCCAGGATCTGGCGGGTGCCCTCCGCGGCCATGAAGGCGCGCGTCAACTCCTCGTTCCGGCCCCCCGGTTCAGTCACCCCCACACCCTCTCGCCCGCGCTCGAAGGCGCGCAACCGGATGCCCTTATGGATGCCAGGTGGGGACGTTGAGCGTCAGGAGCGACGCCGTCGTGGCGGACAGCCGCAGTTCGGTGGTGGCGCAGTTGCGCAGTGCGGGGAAGACCCGGCGGTAGTGCTGCGCGGGGATGCCGAGCAACTGGCACAGGACCAGCCGGAACAGGGTGTTGTGGGCGACGACGAGCACGCGTCGGCCCCCGTGGGCGGCCGCGACCCGGCGCAGCGCCGCCGCGCCGCGGGCCGCGGCGGCGAGCGGGTCCTCGCTGCCGGGGAACGGGTGCGCGGCCGGGTCGGCGGTGAAGGCGGCGGCCGCCTCGGGGTGCGCGGCGCGCAGTTCGGCCATGGTGCGGCCCTCGGCGATCCCGAAGTCGGCCTCGGCCAGGCCGGGTTCGACGGCGGGGACGAGCCCGGTGGCGCGCGCCGCGGGTTCGGCCGTGCGCCGGGCCCGGGACAGCGGGGAGGTGACGATGGCGTCGAGCCCGGCGCCGCCGGCCCAGGCGCCGAGCGCTTCGGCCTGGTCCAGCCCGCGCGCGGTCAGCGCGATGTCGCTGACGCCGGTGTAGCGGTTCTCCTCGTGCCAGACGGTCTCGCCGTGCCGGACCAGGAAGAGCGTGGCCGCGGGGGCCTCGGGGTCCGCGGGCGGAGGGGCGGCGGTCATCCGTGCTCCCGTGCGTAGGCGGCCGTCTGCGCGGGGAGCCAGCCGCGGCGCTCCCATGCGTCCAGCAGCGCCCGGAACGGCTCGTCGAACCGCCGGCTCGCCTCGGGCCGCGGATCGAGGACCGTCCGCACCTTCACCATCGGCCGCAGCCGCGACCAGCCGTCCGGCCCCGACGCGCCCGCCGACCCCGACGCGCCGTCCGGCCCGGCGCCGTGGGCGGCCAGCACCGCCATCCCCAGCGCGGAGTCGGCGTGTTCGGGCACCGCGGCCTGGCGGCCCAGCACGTCGGCCCGCAACTGGTTCCAGTAGGCGCTGCCGGTGGCGCCCCCGGTGAAGGCGACCGGCCCCTCGATCCGCGCGCCGAGCTGCCGCACGTACGCCAGGCACAGCCGCTCCACGTACGCCACGCCCTGGAGCAGCGAGGCGTGCAGGTCGGCGTCGCCGGACGGGGTGCCCAGGGTGAAGGGCTCGGCGTCGGGTGCGAGGAAGGGGAAGCGCTCGCCGCGCGAGACGAGCGGGTAGGACAGCACGCTCGCCGGTTCGTGGGCGGCGGCCGCCCGGTCCAGCCGGGCCAGGTCGGCGCCGGGGAACGCCCGGGCCAGCGCGCCCGCGCCGACGCTGGAGGCCCCGCCGGGCAGCCAGTTGCCGTCCGCGGCACGGTGGTTGTAGAGCACCCCGGCCGGGTCGGTGAGCGGCTGCGCGGTGACGCCCTTGAGCACCAGCGTGGTGCCGAGCACGCTGTTCCACTGCCCGACGTCCCAGGCGCCGGAGCCGAGTTGGGCCGCGCAGCCGTCCGTCATGCCCGCCACGACCGGGGTGCCCTCGGCCAGGCCCGTGGCGGCGGCGGCCTGCGCGCACACGGTGCCGAGCACACTGCCGGGCGCCACCACCGGCGGGAACTCCAGCTCGGCCAGGCCCAGTTGTTCGTGCAGGGCGTGCGGCCACTCCCGGCGGCGCAGGTCGTAGCCGGTCTTCAGGGCGTGGCTGGAATCGGCCGCCACCGGGTGCCCGACCAGCCGGCTGGTGACGAAGTCCGCCTGGTGGCAGACCCGGGCCCCGCGCAAGGCGGCCGCGCCGCCGCGGTCTTGGTGCCCGGCCAGCCACAGCAGCTTCGCCAGCCCCCAACTCGGCTGGATGCGGTAGCCGAGCGCGTCCCACACCTCGGCGCCGGTCTCCTGCGCGAAACGCGCCTCGGCCGACGCCCGCCCGTCGTCGTACATCAGCGCCGGGGTCAGCGGCTCGCCGTGCGGGTCGGTGAGCAGGACCGTCCCGGAGGTGGCGCAGACCGCCAGGCCGCGCACCCGCGCGGGCGCCACCGTACGCAGCGCCCCGGCCACCGCGGAGGTGACGCCCTGCCACCAGTCGGAGGGGCGCTGCTCGTGCCGGTGGCCGTCGCGGTGGCCGGTCAGCGGCGCGGAGCCGCGGCCGAGCACCTGGCCGCCGCCCGTGACCACCAGGGCGCGTACGCCCTGCGTCCCGAGGTCGATCCCCACCCACAGGTCCTGGCCGGGCGTGTCCGTCACGGGCTCGGGTCCTCTCGTTCGTCGTCCGCTCGCCGTCCGTTCGCCGCCCGGTGGCGCGGGGAGGCTTTTCACACCGCGACCACAGCCGGGCCGGTGCCGGTCCAAACGGGCCCGCGAGCGCCGATATCCGGCCTCCCACCTGCCCAGAGGCGGAGGCGCGGGCCGCCCGACGCCTTGACCGGGCCGCCGCGTGTGGTGAACACTGCCGAACGCTACCTCAGTATTGAATGTTATATCCACAGTGCAGACTGTTATGGGCAGGCCGCCGCGCGCACCGACCGCGGCGGACCGCCGTCGTCGGTCGCCGGATCGGAACGGGAACCGCAGGGATGCCACAGGACAAGAACCGCCGGGGGCCGTCGCAGCGCCGCCGCGAGCTGTCGGACCACGTGCTGGCCGAGGGCTCGGTCTCCGCGTCCGACCTGGCCGAGCGGTTCGGGGTCAGCCTGATGACGATCTACCGCGACATCGACGAGCTGGAACGCGAGGGCATCCTGCGCAAGTTCCGCGGCGGCGTCACCGTCCAGCCCTCCGGCGTGTTCGAGAGCAACGTGGCGTTCCGCAAGAAGACCATGCGCGCCGAGAAGGAGGCCGTCGCCGCGAAGGCGGCCACCCTGATCGAACCCGGCATGTCCGTGATGATCGACGACTCCACCACCGCCCTGGAACTGGCCCGGCTGCTGCCCGGCATGGAACCGCTCACCGTGGTCACCAACTTCCTCGAAGCGCTCAACCTGCTCTCCGACGAGCGCGGGCTGCACCTGATGGCGCTGGGCGGCGACTACGACCGGCTGCACGACTCCTTCCTCGGCGTGCCCTGCGTCGAGGCCGTCGAGGCGCTCCGCGTCGACCTGTGCTTCGTGTCCACCTCGTCGGTCTACGGCTCCTACGCCTACCACCAGGAACAGCGCATCGTGGCGGTCAAGCGGGCGATGCTCGGCGCCGCCGACCGCAGCGTCCTGATGATCGACCACTCCAAGCTGGGGCGCACCGCGCTGCACCGGCTGGCCCCGCTGAGCACCTTCGACCTCGTCGTCGTCGACGACCGCACCCCGCCCGACGTCCTGCGCTCCCTCGACGAGAGCGGCGTCCCCTACGAGACCGCTCCGACCGGGACATGAGAGCGCCCCGGCCCGAGCACGCGACCGACCGATGAAGGAGACCTCGGCCATGAGAATCCTCGCAGCGGGCGACCACTTCGTCGCACCCGACCTGTTCGCCCGGGAACTGGCGTCCGAGATCGGCGCCGGCCACAGCGTCGAGCACCTGCGGCTGCCGTGGCCGCTCACCCCGTTCGGCCCGGTCGCCGAGATCGACGAGGCGTCCGGCGACGAGGACACCATGATCGCCGCACTGGGCGGGGCGGAGGTGTGCGTCACCCAGATGGGCCCGGTGACCCGCAGGGTCCTGGACGGCGCCCCCGACCTGCGGCTGGTGGTCGTCGGCCGCGGCGGCCCGGTCAACGTCAACCTGGAGGCCGCCAGGGAGCACGGCGTCCAGGTCTGCAACACCCCCGGCCGCAACGCCGCCGCCACCGCCGAGTACACCGTCGGCATGATGCTCGCCGCGATGCGCCGCGTCCCCGAGACGTCCGCGGCGCTGGCCGCCGGCCGCTGGGCCGGCGAGTTCTACACCTACGACAACTGCGGCCCGGGCCTGGACGGCGCCCGGGTCGGGCTGATCGGCTGCGGCGCGGTCGGCAGCAGGGTGGCCCGCGCCCTGACCGCGTTCGGCGCCAGGGTGCGGGTGTACGACCCGTACGCCGACGAGCAGGTGCTGCGCGCGGCCGGCGAACCCGTCGCCGACCTCGACGCGTTGCTGCGCGAGTCCGACGTGGTGTCCCTGCACGCGCGGCTGACACCGCGGACCCGCGGGATGCTCGGGGCCCGCGAGCTGGCGCTGCTGCCGGACGGCGCGGTCGTCGTCAACTGCGCCCGCGGCGCGCTGCTGGACGAGGACGCCCTGTGCGACGGCCTGGAGACCGGGCACCTCGCCGCCGCCGCGCTCGACGTCTTCGCGGTCGAGCCCCCGCCGCCGCACTCCCGGCTGCGCACCGCCCCGCGCCTGGTCATGACCCCGCACCTGGCCGGCGCGAACACCTCCGTCGCCCACAACGCCGCCCGGATCGCCGCGGCGGAGGTCGGCCGCTTCCTGCGCGGCGAGCCGCTGGCCCACCGCGTGGCGTAGGCGCGCCGCCTGCTCCCGCCGTACCTCCCGCCTCACCTGCAAGCGGCGTTCGCGCCCTGTGCACGTGGTTCAGCCGAAGGTCTTCCAGCCGAGGGAAGGAACGCACGGTGTTCGTCGGAGTGGACATGGGGACATCCGTCGCGAAGGCGGCGGCCTTCGCCGAGGACGGCACGACCCTGCGCGTGGAGTCGGTGCCGATCGCGCTCGGCGGGCACGGCGAGGCCGTCGAGCAGGACGTCGAGGAGGTCGCGCGCGCCGCGACCGCCGTGATCGGCGCGGTCACGGGCGGGCAGCGGCCCGCGCTGGTCGCCGTCACCGGCCAGGGCGACGGCCTGTGGCTGGTGGACGACCGGGGCCGGGCGGTGCGCCCGGCGATGTCGTGGATGGACGGGCGGGCCGGCGGCCTCGTCGCCGAGTGGATGGCCGACGGCACCGCCGACCGGCTCTACCACCGCACGGGCAACGTGCTCTTCCCCGGCTCGCCCGGGCCGCTGCTCGCCTGGCTGGACCGCCACGAACCGCACGCCCTGGACGCGGCGGCCACCGCCGCCTGCTGCAAGGACGTCATCCACCTGCGGCTGACCGGCGAACGCGGCACCGACCTGTCCGACGCGTCGGTGCCCTTCCTCGACCCGCGCACCCGCACCTACGCCCCCGACGCGCTCGCCGCGCTCGGCGTCGCCCACCGCGCCGGGCTGCTGCCGCCGATCGCCGCCACCCTGCCGTACGGGCAGGCCCGGGCGGGCACCGCGGGCCTGCCGGACGGCACCCCCGTCACCGGCGGCCCCTACGACCTGCCGGCCTGCGCGACGGGCGCCGGGGTCACCGAACCCGGTGACGGGCTGCTCATCGTGGGCACCACGCTCGCCTGCCAGGTGGTCGTGGCGGACGTCGACCTCGACGGCGACCCGGTGGGCTTCCACCTCGCCACGGCCCGCCCCGACCGCCACCTGCGGGCGCTGCCGGCGATGACCGGGACCGCGGCGCTGGAGTGGGTGCTCGGGCTGACCGGCACGACCCACGACCAGCTCTCCGACCTGCTCGACGCCTCCCCGCCCGGGGCCCGCGGCGTGGCCGCGCTGCCCTACCTGTCGCCGTCGGGCGAGCGCGCGCCCTTCGTCGACCCGGCCGCGCGCGCGGAGTTCACCGGGCTCGACCTGCGGTCCACCTCCGCGGACGTGGTCCGCGCGATGTGCGAGGCGATCGCGTTCGCCGCCCGGCACTGCCTCGAAGCGGCGGGGCTCACCGGGCAGTTGGCGGTCTGCGGCGGCGGCGCCCGCAACTCCGGGTGGCTGCGGCTCTTCGCCGATGTGCTGGGCCGCCCGCTGCGGGTCGCGCGCGGCCCCGAGCCCGGCGCGCGCGGCGCGGTGCTGGCCGGCCTGGCCGCCCACGGCGCCGCGATCGGACGGGCGGTGGACACGGCCGCCTGGACCGCGCCCGAGGCCGTGGTCGACCCCGACCCCGCCGCCGTCGCCCACTACGAACAGGGCTACGCCGACTACCTGTTCAGGGTCGGCTGCGCCCGGGACCGCTGGCGGGGCCCGCAGTCCAGCCGCCCCTGAGCCGCACGCCACGGCCCTGGCGTGCGGTCGGCGAGGTGTCGCCCCGTACGGTGGGCGCGGCACGCGCCGGGACGGGTCAGGCGCCGCGGCTGCCGCCACCGGCGGCGGGCGGCGGGGCGTCGGTGAGCAGCCGGACCGGGCCGAGCAGGCCCGAGACGCGCTGGCCGGGGAAGACGAAGTGCGTGGGGCTGGTGGCGTCCAGCCAGGGCGCGAGGGTGCCGAACACCGTGACGTCCACCGTGTTCGGGCCCGGCGCCACCAGCCCGGTCAGGTCGAAGACGTACGGGCCGCAGATCCGCACCCCCGCCGGGACACCGCCGACCGCCACCTCCGCGGTGCCGCGGACCCGGCCGAGGTCCAGACGCACCCGCCCGGCCGCGGCCGGCACGTGGAGGACGCGCCGGTAGCGGACCCCGCCGCTGTACCCGGCCAGGCCGCGGTCCTCCCAGTCGCCGACCGCGATCCGGCCCGGGCCTACCTCGCAGCGCAGCGGCCCGGCCAGGGCGGCGCCGCCCTCGCACCCCGGCTCCGGGACCAGCCGCAGCGCGGCCCGGCGCACACCCGGCAGGTCCGCTCCGGCGGCCAGGCACGCGGACAACGTCTGCCGTCCGCGGGCGCCGGGCGTACGGCCGCGCTCCTCGCCGTCGACGAACAGCGTGCCGCCGCCGTACACGTCGACCGCCACCCGTACGGCGCCGGGCGGCAGTTCGCACCACAGCCACTCCACCCGGGGCCGGGCCCGCCCCGGCACCGCGAACCCCGCGGGCAGCACGGTGCCGTCGTCGGCGTCCGGGTCCAGCCAGGCCGCGCCCGGCAGCGGGTGCGGCCGCCGCCACAGGTGGAGGGCCGCCGGGTCGCCCTCGGGCGCGCGCCGCACCACCGGCGGCACCCGTACGCCGCCGCGCTCCGCCCACCAGCGGCCGTCGCTGTGGAAGGCCGCGGCCACGGCTCCGGCGGCGTCGTGGCAGCGCGCGTCCACCAGCACCGCCAGGCCGTCGCCGCCCGCGCCCTCCACCACGATCTCGTTGCGGCCCGCCCGCAGCGCCGCGGCCACCTCGTGCCGCCGCACCCGCGGCACCGCGTGCTCCACGTACGGGTCGAACCCGCCCTGGCGGCCGACCACTTCGCCGTTGACCCGCAGCACGCACCGGCCGAGGGCGGCGACCTGCACCACGGCGCGCGCGGGCCGCCGCGCCAACGTCACGGAGGTTCCCACGCGCACGGCTCCTTCAACAGCCTCATCAGGCGGGGGAGTCGCGGTGATCCACTCCGGGCGGCGGTAGCGTGCCGCGTCCCGGACCAGCGCCATGTGCACCCGCAGGTCCGTGTCCTGATCCGGCGTCAGGTACAGCTCCAGCGGGATACGGCCGGGCGCCAACCGCACCCGGCCGAGGGCGAGATGGCCGCCGTCCGCCAACTCGACCGGCCGCCCGGCCAGCCGCACCGCCTTCGCCGCGGCGGCGCCGACCGCGAGGTGCCCCTCGAACGGCGCCGGAAGCAGCAGGTCCGCGGCCACCCGCCGGGTCGTGCCCGCGGGCGTCGGACCGACGTGCACGAACTCCTCCGGCACGTGGCCCTTCGGGCCGAGCACCGCCCGGTGCACCGGGTCCTTCCGGATGCCGCGCGTCTGCGACCACTCCAGCACCCGCACCGACTCCCCGGCCGCGCCCCGCAGCACCGCGTGCGGCCCGAACGTGGCGTGCACGCCCACCGCGTCCGGCACCGCGCCGCTGCCTGCCTCGGCCCATCCGTCCCGTACGCCGTCCTCCCCGGCCGCCTCCACCCGGTGCCGGAACGCGTGCACCTCGGTGCGGACCAGCCCGGGCTGTTCGGGCCGATTGCTTGCCGGACGGTCGAAGTCGCCCCAGGAGTTGTCGGCGGTCGGCACCAGCACCGACTCCCACGCGGTGCCGGGAGGCAGCGTGGTCACGTGGACGGGGGCGGCGGGGATGCTGTACCGCGCGGGGCCGCCCACCGGGTCCGTTCCGGCGGTCGGCGGGAGGAGGAGCAGGAGCGCGGCGGGGCCGGCGTCGAAGGGGACCTCGATGTCGTGGTGTCCGGGGGAGTCCGGGGCGGGGGTGGGGGTCAGGGTGCGGGGGGCGGCGCCGAACGGGTCGAGGAGGAGGGCGGGGCCGGGCGCGGGCCCGGTGCGTACGCGCACGCGGGCGGTGGGGGCGTAGCGGGCCGGGTCGAAGTCGTAGCGGGCGTCGAGCCAGCCGAGGGCGGCGCCGCGCGCGTCGGGGGCGGCGACACGGGCGCGGGTCGCGCGGGGGGAGGCCGCCGTCAGGAACACGACCGTGGTGCCGGCGGCCTGCCGGACGAGCGCGGGCACCGTCGCCTCGACGCGCGGCCGCGGACCGGCGGTGGCGTCCGTCAGCCGGCCGGGCGAGGCGACGAAGGCGGCCCGCCCGTCGGCGAAGCACGCCCGCAGCGCGCCGAGGGCCGCGGCGCCGCCCGCGCCGACCGCCTCCTCGGGCAGCGCGCCCACCGCGACGACCCGGCCGCCGGCGGTCGCGAACTGCGCCAGCCGGCGGGCGGTGTCCGCGGTGAGGACGGTGCACGCGGGCAGCAGGACCGTCGCGTAGCGCTCCTCGGCGACGCACAGCCGCGGCCCGTCCCCCGATCCGCCGCCCGAACCGGCCGACGATCCGTCCGCGGGCGCGCCGCCGTGTACCTCCGCCCGCGCCAGGGAGTCGTCGTCGATCACGTCGGCGTCGCGGCCGAGCCGGTCGAGCACGCCGGGCCGGGTGCGGAACCAGGCCATGTCGCCGACGAGTTCGAGATACGTCTCCTGGGCGCGGGCCGCTGCCGCCGAGACGCCGTCCAGCGCGGTGCCGGCCTGCGCGGTGGTGGTGGGCGCGAGCACCGCGGTGTCGCACAGGTGGCGGCCCAGGCCGAGCACCGCGCACAGCCGGGTGACGGCGGCGGCGAAGACCCGGTAGTGGCGCCAGTACGGCTGGCGCCAGTCGGTGCCCGGCGGCGCCCACTCCCACCAGCCGCCCTTGGTGGTGCTGTACACCGCGTGCGGGTTGTACAGCGTCGCGCCGGCGCGCAGCCACGGCAGCAGCCAGTCGTAGGTCTCCTCCAGGGTGCCGCCCCACCCGGTGGAGTGGAACGCCTCGATCCAGGTGCGGCGGCGGCCGTAGAGGTGGGCGAGCGAGGAGTGCACGCGGGCGTCGCCGTGGTGGTCGCTGCCCGGCGCGGAGAACCAGCGGTGGGTGCGGGCGTAGTCGGCGTAGAGCTGGACGCCGCCGACGGGGTGGCCGGCGCGGGCCGGGTCCTGCTGGTCGCAGCCGACGAGCAGCCCGTGCCGTTCGTGCCAGGCGGCGAGCGGGCGGAAGAACGCGGCCTCGGCCAGCTCCGCCCGGGTGAGCTGGTAGTCGTGCCGCACCTGGGCGACGCCCGGGCCGGTGCCGGCGGGATCGGTGCCGGCGGGATCGGCGCTCGTACGAGGGGTGCCGCCGTCGTCGTACAGGGCGGGCAGATGCGGCCGCAGGTCGTAACCGCGCCGCCGCGCGAACTCCTCGGCGAACTCCGCCGACCAGGTGGGCAGGGACGGCAGTTCGTCCTGGAAGGAGCCGACGACCACGCTGCCGAGCCGGTCGCCGAGGTGCCGCTCGAACGCGCCGTGCACCCGGTCCAGGAGCGCCGCGCACGCCTGCGCGCCGAGGTAGTCGAAGCCGCGCGCCACATGGTGGTGGAGCGTCAGCCGCCAGCGCCCCGGGCCCGGCGGCCGCACCGCCCGGCCGTCGACGGGGAGGTGCACCGCGGGACCGGCCGGGCGGCCGGCGGCGGACAGCGGTACGGCGTGGCCGGCGACGGGCTGCCCGTGCGCGGGGCAGCGCAGCACACCGGTGCCGTCCACGTCGGCCCGGACGCGTTCCAGCGCGCGCCCGCCGTAGCCCGGCCGCTCGTCGACCAGCCGGGCCTGGAGGTCGGCGCCGGAGAAGCCCAACTGGTCGTAGAACCACAGGAAGACGCCCAGGGCGGCGGCGTCCTCGCACAGCCCGTCCAGCAGTTCCCACCAGGCGGCCGACATGAAGGGCGGGTCGTCGGCGTCGGACCCGAACAGCGGTCCGGACGGTGCCAGGTTGAGGATGACGAGGTGGAACACCCCGCCCTCGGCGAAGCGTTGGAGCTGCGCCCGCAGCCGGGCCCGCTCCAGCCGCTCCCCGCTCCACCACCACAGCGCAGCCGGCGAGAAGGCGCGCGGCGGGTCGGCCATGATCGCGGCGATCTCCGCGGGGACCGCGGCCGGGCCGTCAGCCCTTGAGGCCACCGGCGAACCCCTTGATCACGTAGCGTTGGAGCAGCAGGAAGACCACGAGCACCGGCAGCGCGGCGAGGACCAGTCCGGCGAAGACCAGGCCGTAGTCGGAGACGTACTGCCCGACGAAGGAGAAGACCGCCACCGGCACGGTCTGCTTGCCCGAACCGCCCAGGTACAGCAGCGGGGTGAAGAAGTCGTTCCAGACGAAGACCGCGTTGAGGATGATCACGGTGCCGGTGACCGGCCGCAGCAGCGGGAAGACGACCCGGGTGAACGCCTGCCGGTGGTCGCAGCCGTCGATCAGCGCGGCCTGCGCGTAGTCCCGGGGCAGCGCCCGGATGAAGCCGGTGTAGAGGAAGACGGTGAACGGCATCTGGATGCCGGTGTAGAAGAGGATCATGCCCTGGTAGGTGCCGAGCCAGCCGAGGTCGTCGACCAGCTTGTACAGCGGGATCATGCCGAGCTGGAAGGGCAGCACGATCCCGAGCAGGAACAGCACGTACAGCCCGTAGCCGAGGCCGCTCGCGCACCGCGCGAGGTAGTAGGCGCCGGTGGAGCCGACGACGACCAGCAGCACCAGGCTCGCCGCGGTGATGACCGCGCTGTTGACCAGCGCCGAGCCGAGCGACGCCGACGACCAGGCGTCGCCGAAGTTGCCGAACGTGGGCGATGTCGGCGGCGACAGCGGCGAGTCGGCGATCTGCTGCGGGTTCTTCAGCGCCAGCGTCACCAGGGCGTACACCGGGAAGAGGAACGCGACGGCGGCCGCGACCATCGCCAGCTCCAGCAGGTAGCGCCCGTAGCCCGGCCGCCGGCGGCGGCGGCCGGGCGCGGCCACCGGGCGCCCGGCGCCGCCGGCGTCCGCGCCGACCGGTCCGGCCGTCGCGGCGGTCACGCGGCGACCTCCCGGGCCCGCAGGTAGTGCAGCTGGACCAGGGAGACCGCGGCCACGAACAGCGCGAGCACCAGCGCCACTGCCGTGCTGTAGCCGAACTTCCCGTACACGAACGCCTCCTTGTACAGCACCGTGGACAGCGTCTCGCTCGACGTGCCGGGACCGCCGTCGGTCGCGGCGTACACCTGGTCGAAGAGCTTGAGGCCGCCGATGGTCGACAGCATCAGGTTCACCGTCAGCGCGGGCGCCAGCAGCGGCCAGGTGACGTAGCGGAACCGCTGCCAGGTCCCGGCGCCGTCGATCCGCGCCGCCTCCTGGAGCTCGGGCGGCACGTCCTGGAGCCCGGCCAGGAAGATCACCATCGAGTAGCCGGCGTACTGCCAGACCACCATCGCCGCCACCGACCACAGCGTCAGCGACGGGTCGCCCAGCCAGTCCTGCCGCAGGCCGCCGAGCCCGACCGCGCCGAGCACGCCGTTGAGCCCGGCGCCGCTGTCGGGGTTGTAGACGTACTTCCACAGGAACGCCACCATCACCGGGCTGACCACGGCGGGCGCGAAGAAGACCACCCGCAGCAGCGTCCTGGAGCGGATGTTGGCGTTGACACCGAGCGCCAGCAGCAGCCCGACGAGGTTCTGCACCACCACGATCGCCACGGTGAGCAGCAGCGTGTTGCCGATCGACTGCACGGCCCGGTCGTCGTGCAGCAGGGTGTGGAAGTTGGCCAGGCCGACGAAGGAGAACGACCCGATGCCCGACCAGTCGGTGAACGCGTAGACCACGCCCGCCACGCTCGGGTAGAGCACCACGAGCGCGTACACCGCCAGCGCGGGCAGCACGAAGACCCACGGCGGCACCGTGGGGTCGCGCCGGCGCAGCCGGACGGCGGGCTTCACGGCGGCCGCCCGCTTCACGACGCCTTCCTGTACGCCTTGTCCATCTGCGCCAGCGCGCCCTTGACGTCGGTGCGGCCGGCGAGCAGGTCCTGCACGGCGGCGAAGTGGGCGGGCTGCACCTCGGCGTTGGGCCAGCGCTGGTCCATGAACGGCACGGCGCGCCCCGCGTCGATGATCGGCAGGAACGGCGACAGCACCGGGTCGAGCTTGGTGGTCGCGTCCCGCGAGAAGGGGATGGCGGACACCGCCGACGCCCAGGCGTTGAGGTTCTTCTGCTCGCCGAGGAACGCGACGAACTGCTTGGCCTTGGCGGCGTTCCTCGCCCGCGCGGAGACCCCGAGCCCGACGACGATGCCCGCCGGTATCCACAGCTTCGACGCGTCGTCGCCGCCGGGGAAGGGGAACATGCCCAGGTCGTCGGGGGACTTCGCGGCCTGCCGGAAGTTGGCGAGCACCGAGGTGACCTGAACGGCCATGGCCGCCTTGCCGGTTGCCACCATCGAGGTCTGCTGCTCGTACGTGGTGCCGTCGGGGTGGTCGTTGAAGAAGCCGCGCTTCTGCAGCTCCAGGTAGCGGCCCATCGCGTCGGCCCAGCCCGAGCCGGCGAACGTCGCCTTCCCCGCGGCCATCTCGTCGTCGAAGTGCGGGTCCTTGGCGTACACGGCGTTGGGCACCAGCGCGTAGGTGATGAGCTGGGTGACCCAGGGCGTCTGCGCGCCGAGGGCGATCGGGATCGTGCCCTTGGCCTTCAACTTGCCGCACACGTCCAGCAGTTCGGACCAGGTGCCGGGCGGCTCCACCCCGGCGTCGGCGAACGCCTGCTTGTTGTAGATGGCGCCGATGACGCTGCTGCCCGCCGAGTACAGGTACGTGTGGCCGTCCCTGCGGTAGGCGGCGTCGAAGTTCTTCGGGATGGTCTTCGTCCACGCCTGGTCGTCCAGGTCCGCCAGCAGCCCCGCCTTGGCCAGCTCCACCATGGACATCGCGCTGCCGCTGCCGGGGTAGAGCACGTGCACGTCGGGGGCGTTGCCGCCGGCGAGCTGGGTGCGGACCACCGTCTGCACCTGGTCGGTGGGCGCGAAGGAGGTGCTGAAGGAGACACCCGGGCGGCTCTTGCGGTAGGCGGCGATCAGCTCGGTGACCGGCTGCTGCTCGTCGGCCACCCCGACGACCCGCACCTTGCCGCCCGACCCGCCCGAACCGGAGCAGGCCGCGAGGACCGGGGACAGCGCGGCCGCGGCCGCGACACCGCCACCGGTCCGCAGCAGTCCTCGGCGGCTGACTGCGCCCTGGCCGGGCAGGCTGCGGGAACCCGTGCTCATGCTGTGTCCTCCTCAGGGTGGCCGGCGGGCGGGAGTGCCGCCGCCGGGCGGTACACGGCGGTGAAGTGGTAGGTGCCGGAGGCGACGTGGCGGTGGACGTGACCGGGGACGGGGGAGGGGCCGGGTGCGGGGCTGGGTCCGGGTGCGGGTGGCGGGGCCGGCGCGGACCCGGGCCCGGGTGCGGGTACGGGTACGGGTTCCGGGCGGCGGCCCGGCGTGCGGGACGGATCGGCGCTCTCGCGGACCGAGTCCGGATCGGTGGTGGGCACGTACACGTCGGCGGTGGCGCCCGGCGGCACCTGCACGCGCAGGCTGATCCGGCCGCCCTCGCGCCGCCACCGCACGTCGACGGTGCCGCGCGCGGACTCGTACCGGGCGCCGGCGTGGTCGAAGGCGCCCGGGCGGGGCCGGACCAGCAGCCGCCGGTACGCCACGGAGTCCGGGTGCTGGTCCAGGCCCGCAACACCGCGGTAGAGCCACTCCCCGACGGAGCCGAGCGCGTAGTGGTTGAAGGAGTTCATCGCCGGTGCCCGGAAGCCCGCCTCGGGGGTCCAGCCGTCCCAGCGCTCCCAGATGGTGGTGGCGCCGTGCCGCAGCGGATAGCGCCAGGACGGGACGTCGGTGCGGCGCAGCAGCGCGTGGGCGAGGTCGGCGCGGCCGTACGCGTCGAGGACGGGCGCGGCGAGCGCCACCCCGAGGAAGCCGGTGTGCAGGGCGGGCCCGGCCGCCTCGACGAGTTCGGCGAGCCGGCGGGCGGCGGGGGCCGCGAGGCGCGCGGGCAGCAGGCCGAAGGCGAGTGCCAGCAGGTAGCCGGTCTGGGTGTCGCCCGCGATCCGCACCTGCCGCGGGCCGCCGCCGTCGCTGTCGTGGGCGATGCCGCCGTCACCGCCGCCGTGCGGTTCCGTGGTGACGAAGCGGGCGGTGAACGCGGCCCGTACGGCGGCGGCCAGCCCGTGGTGCTCGGCGGCGACGTCGTGCCGGCCCAGCTCCTGCGCGGCCAGCGCGGTGAGGTGGGCGCTGCGCGCGAAGTACGCGGTGGCGACGACCTCGCGCGGGGTCGGCGTGCCGGGCGCGAGCCAGTCCGCGAAGTGCGGGCCCACCCGGTTGCGCCACACCAGGTCGGGGTTGTGCCGGTGGACGAGGGCGACCCAGGCCCGCATCGCGTCCAGCGCCCGGCTCAGGAACCGCCGGTCGCCGTACGTCCGGTACAGGTGCCAGGGCACGATGACGCCGGCGTCGGCCCAGCCGGGCGCGCCCTCGTCGGCGACGCCGGCCAGCCGCGGCGCCACGTTGGGGAACCCGCCGTCGGGGGTGCGGGCGTCGGCGACGTCGTCCAGCCACTTGGTGAAGAAGGCCGCGACATCCGCGTTGAGCGCCGCCGTGGGCAGGAAGACCTGCGCGTCGGCGGTCCAGCCCAGCCGCTCGTCGCGCTGCGGGCAGTCGGTGGGCACGCTCACGAAGTTGGAGCGCTGTCCCCACTCGACGCAGGAGTGCAGCCGGCGCACCTCCGGGTCCGAGCAGTCGAAGGAGCCCGACCAGGCGGTGTCGCTGTGCAGGGCGACGGCCACCACGTCGGTCGCCGACAGCTCCGGCAGGCCGCTGATCTCGGCGTAGCGGAAGCCGTGGTAGGTGAAGCGCGGCTCGAACTCGACCCGGTCGCGGCCGTCGCCGACCAGGACGTCGGTGGCCGCGGCCGTGCGCAGGTTGGCGGTGTACAGGCGCTGCCCGTCGAGGACTTCGGCGTGCCGGACGACCAACCGGGCGCCTTCGGCGAGGCGGTTGACGGTCAGCCGGACCCGCCCGGCGAGGTTCTGCCCGAAGTCCACGATGTGGGTGGCCGGTCCGACCCGGGTGATGCCGGCCGACGGCAGCTCCGCCATGGCCCGCACGGGTTCGTCGACGGCGGCGACCAGGGTGCGGTGGTCGGCGTCCACCACCAGGGCCGGCGCCCAGCGGCCCGCGTCGTAGCCCGGCAGCTCCCAGCCGTCCGCGGCCCGCCGCAGGTCGTGGCACTCGCCCTTGAGCAGGTCGGCGTACCGGATCGCGCCGGTGCGGGTGCGCCATGTGCGGTCGGTGACCACGGTGCGCACGGTGCCGTCGGCGGCGGTGAGGTGCAGTTCGGCGAGGAACTGCGGGCGGGTGCCGTAGTGCGCGCCGGCCCGGCGCGGCTCGAAGCCGACGAAGCCGCTCCACCAGCCGTCGGCGAGCGTGGCGGCCAGGACGTTCTCGCCGGGGACGACCAGCTCCGTGACGTCGTAGGTCCGGTACTGGACGCGGCGGGTGTAGTCGGTCCAGCCGGGGTCCAGTTGGGCGTCGCCGACCCGGGTGCCGTTGAGGTGCACCTCGTACAGGCCGCGGGCGGTGACGTACAGGCGGGCGCGGGCGAGCGGGGAGGCGCCCGGGGTGCCGGCTGGGCCGGGGAAGGCGCGGCGCAGCAGCGGACAGGGCGACAACCCGTAGTCGTCCAGCGCGAGTTCGCCCTCGGTGGGCGCGTCCATGACGTCGACCGGGTTCGGGTCGTGGGTGATCCAGGAGGCGCGCCACTGCGGCGGGCCCGACCCGGGCGCGCCGCCGGGCGGGCGCATCGCCATGCCCGTCTCGAACCAGGAGGACGCGGCCGCCGGCGGCCCGCCCGCCGCCGCCCACACCTGCACGCGCCAGTGGTAGCGGGTCCGCGCCCGCAGCATCCCGCCCGCGTACACCGCGCCGACCGCGCCCGCGTCCTCGACCCGGCCGCTGTCCCATTGCGGGGCGCCCGCCGGGCCCGGCTGCTCGCCGTCCCGCTCGTCGTCCAGGGGCTGTTCGGCGACCACCACCCGGTAGGCGGCCGGGGCGTCGCCGCGCAGGTCCGACGCGAGGCGCCAGGACAGCCGCGGGGCGCCGTCGTCGATGCCGAGGGGAGTGGTGCGGTGCTCGCACCGCAGGGCGTACGGCCGCAGTGCGGTCACCGGCACGTCCTCCTTCCACACCATCTGACGCGTGAAGACGATCACCGTGGATGTGAAAACTAACGGCCATTCTGTGGCGTGGAGACTATGATCCCCCTGTGACGGGTGTCAATAGCCGCGTACGGGCGCCCCCACGGGGGCCTCGAACACCCGAACCACCCGCCTGACGCCCTCTTGTCGCCGGCGCCCCCCTGGTGATATCCGCACGTGATAACCACATCCGCGGACGTGAAATCGCGCTGCGGGGACGGGCGGCTGGACGAACACGACCCCGAACAGGCGCCACCCTTCCGCGCGTCACGGGCCCGGGGCATGCTGGGGGAGGAACTGCTCGGGGGAGCGAAGGGCGGTGAGCCTGGGATGCGGACCATCGACGCACTGCGCGCCGCGGCGGACGGATACCGCTACCTGGACGAGGGCGGCCACGTCTACCTCGACTTCACCGGCGCGGGACTGCCCGCGAGGGCCCAACTGCGGGCGCACGCCGCGCGCGTGACCGCCGGCTGCTACGGCAACCCGCACTCCGTCAGCCCCGCCTCCGCGGCCTCGGGCGAGCTGGTGGAGCGCGCCCGCCGCCGGGTGCTCGCCCACTTCGACGCCGACCCGGCGCAGTACGCGGTGGTGTTCACCGCCAACGCCACCGGCGCCTGCCGGCTCGTCGGCGAGGCGTACCCCTTCGCGCCGGGCACCCGGCTGGTCCTCACCCTGGACAACCACAACTCCGTCAACGGCCTGCGGGAGTACGCCAGGAGCCGCGGCGCCGACACCGTGTACGTACCGCTGCGCGCGCCCCTGCTCGGCGTGGACGAGGACGCGATGGACGCGGTGCTGGCCGACCCGCCGCCGGGCGGCGGCCTGCTGGCCTACCCCGCGCAGAGCAACTTCAGCGGCGTACGCCACTCGCTCGCGTGGATCACCCGGGCGAAGGCGGCCGGGTGGGACGTGCTGCTGGACGCGGCCGCCTACGTGCCGGCCAACCGGCTCGAACTGTCCGAGCTGCGACCGGACTTCGTGGCGGTGAGCTGGTACAAGGTGTTCGGCTACCCGACCGGCGTCGGCTGCCTGCTGGCCCGCCGGGACGCACTGGCCCGGCTGCGCCGCCCCTGGTTCTCCGGCGGCACCATCCACGTCGCCAGCGCCCAGGGCCAGTGGCACCACATGGCCGACGGGGAAGCCGCGTTCGAGGACGGCACCGTCAACTACCTGAGCATCCCCGATGTCGAAGTCGGCCTGGACTGGGTCGAGTCGGTCGGCATCGACGCGATACACCGCCATGTCACCGCGCTCACCGGCCAGTTGCTCACCGGGCTGGCCGGGCTGCGGCACTCCTCGGGCGCGCCGCTGGCCCGCGTCTACGGCCCGCCCGGCACCGACGGCCGCGGCGGCACCGTGGCACTCAACCTGCTCGACCCGTCCGGCGCCGTCATCGACGAGCGGATCGTCGCGCGCGACAGCGCCGCCCGCACCATCTCGCTGCGCACCGGCTGCTTCTGCAACCCGGGCACCGGAGAGGCCGCCTTCGCGATCGACCGGCGCACCCTGGACGGCGCGGTGCGCACCGCCACCGGCACCATCGACGACTACCTGGGCCGCCTCGGCCTGCCCTCCGGCGGCGCGGTCCGGGTCTCCCTCGGCCTGCCCTCCAACCGCGCCGACGTCACCGCCTTCCTGGACTTCGCGGCCGCCACCTACCGCGACCGCACCCCGGACCCGGCCGGGCTCAGCCCGCGGCTGGTGTGCTGACCGCTGCCGTCCGGGCGCCCTTCCCGGCCCCGGCCCCGGTGCTCCGCGCGGGCCGGCCGACCGTACGGCACCGCCCGGCCAGCACCGCCCACGCCGCCGCGAGGAACAACGCGGCGAACCCCGCCAGCAGCAGCCAGTCCACCCACACCGACCGCCCGAACGAGTCGCCGTAGGACGCCAGCAGCGGCGGCCCCAGCGGCGAGGCGCCGTGCGCCCACAGCCGGGGCAGCCCGATCCCGCCGCCCAGCGCCTCGAACGCCCACCGGTTGGTCATCGCCGCGCTCAGCACCCGCCCCGCCCACGCCATCTGCGGCACCGGCACGAACGCACCGGAGAAGAGCACCTGCGGGAAGCACAGCAGCGGCAGCATCAGCGTCGCCTGCTGCGGCTCGGCCACCGACGAGGACGCCAGCAGCCCCAGGGCCAGCGCCGCCGCCGACGCCAGCAGCACCGTGGTGAACAGCGACCCGTACGTGCCCCACCCGGCGGCCGGCAGCCGGTCCAGCCCGCGCAGCACCGCGAGCAGCAGCGCGTCCGCCCCGGCCAGCACCGGCGGCAGCAGCGCCGCCTTCGACAGCAGGTAAGGGCCCAGCCGCAGCGCGGTCAGCCGTTCCCGGCGCACCACCGGCAGTTCGGCGCTGACCTGGAGCAGGCCGTAGTTCAGCCCGAAGAAGAAGCCGCCGAACGCGATCCAGAACAGGATCATCGCCGCCGAACCCGGGCTGGGCGCGGCCGGGTCGAAGGCACCCGGGCGGAAGAGCAGCGCGAACATCGCGGCGATCACCACCGGCGAGCCGACCACGACGGCCGCGGTCAGCCGGCTGCGCAGCATCAGCTCGGTGCTGCGGCGGGTGAGCAGCCACCACTGGCCGACCGCGCCCAACGGCCGCTGCGGGGAGATGCTTTGACGCTCCCGAGCGTCCGGCACCAGGTCCGGTTCCGGCGCCGGGGCCGGCGTCGGGTCGGGCTCGGGCAGTTCCGGGAGGTCGCGGGCGCCCCGGCGGGCCACCGCCGCGTACACCTCCTCGACGCTCGGCACCGCGAACGCCGTGGTCAGGTCCTTCGGGCGGCCGAGGTAGCCGGGGCGGCCGTCCGGGGTGAGGAAGAGCACCCGGTCGCAGCGGGCGAGGTCGGCGGGCGCGTGCGTCGTGAGCACCACCGTCACCCCCTCGCCGGCCAGGTCCCGCAGGGTCCGCATGAGCCCGGCGCCGGTGGCCGGGTCGAGCCCGGTGGTCGGCTCGTCGAGGAACAGCACCCGCGGCCGGGTCAGCAGCTCCACCGCGATGCACGCCCGGCGCCGCTCGCCCTCGCTGAGGGTGCGCACCCGCTGGGTGGCCCGCGCGGACAGCCCGACCGCGGCCATCGCGCCGTCCACCGCGGCGGCCCGCCGCTCCCTGCCGGTGCCCGCGGGCATCCGCAGCCGCGCCGCGTAGGACAGCGCCCGCACCAGCGGGAGGTCCTCGTGCATCAGGTTGCCGTGCGGCAGGTAGCCCAGCGCGGACCGCAGCCCGGCCGGGTCGGCGCCGTCATGCAGCACCCGGCCGCGCGAGGGCGGCCGGACCCCGGCGAGGATCTCCAGCAGGGTGGTCTTGCCCGAGCCGCTGCCGCCGGCCAGCGCCAGCAACTCGCCCGGGGCGACGGCCAGATGGATGCCGCTGAGGATGTCCCGGCCGCCCCGCACCCGCCGAGCCACGCCGTGGGCCGCGACCGCCAGCCCGGTGCCGGCTGCCGTTACCGACGCGTCCGGCCCGTCCAGCCCGGTCGATCCGTCCAGCCCGTCCGGTCCGGTCGGCCCGTGCACGCCGTCGCCGTCCATGCCGCCGTCCTCGCTCATGTCACCTGCCCCGTCCGCCGCCGGCCGCCCTCTCCCGGGCCCGTCCGTTCGGACTTCCTACCCCGGGGCGGCACGTAGCGTACGCGACGGGGTGCGCGGCGCGGAGTGAACGGCGTCCTGCGGATGGATGAATACTGCGGGCCGTACCCGATCCGCCGGGTGGTGGCTCCGGGGATGTGCCGCGACGGCAATAGGCTGGTCCGCAGCGGCCGTTGTGCGCCGCCGTCGCTGCCACCGGGCGCCGGTGGCCGCCGCCGCGGGCGGCTGCGGCGGTCCGTGGAGCCGCCGCCTTGACCGTATCCTCGCCTCCTGAAGCCGAATGGGAGCCCGCACCATGTCCGCAAGTCCCCTTGCCCTGCCGCCGGTACGGCTGCTGTCCGTGGACGTGCTCGCCGGGCGGGCGCTGGCCGCGCCGCTGCTCGACCGCGCGCTGCGGCTGACCCGATGGGCCGGACAGGAACGGCGCGTCGACGGCATGGGCGAGCTGCTGGACGACGAACTCGTGGCCGCGGCCGAGGAGTTGGGCCTGGCCGGTGGCGAGGGGCAGGCCGACGCCGCGCAGGCGTGGGGCATCGCGGTGGACACCGGGTTGCTCGTGCTGGAGATCGAGGAGGAGGCCGAGGAGTCCACGCCGCCCGGCGAGGCGGCCGGGCGGGCGGTCCCCGGCGAGCTGTACGCGCGGATCGGCGGCGGCGTCGCCGCCGCGGAGGGCGCGGGAGGGGCCGAGGGCGCCGCGGGGGCCGATCCGCACGACGTGCTGGACCTGTGGCTGGGCATGCTGGAGTGTGCGCTCGCCGAGTCCACCGCGCCGGACTTCGACAACCTGCCGGGCGACCTGGACGGCGACTTGGCCGGTGACCTGGGCGGCGACGGCCTTCCGGTGAGCGTCGAGGAGGCGGACCGGGAGGCCGAGGCGGAGGCCGAGCTCCTCGACGCGGCGCTGGTCAACCTGTACGCGCTGTCCGCGATGGAGGACGGCGAGGCGGCGGCCGGCTCAGCGGAGCAGGAAGCGGACGGCGGCGGCCCCGCGGTCCCGCTGCCGGTGCTCGCCGCCTCCCTGGTGCTGCCCGAGGAGGAGGCGGAGCAGCCGAGCGAGGAGGTCCTCGAAGAGGTCACCGCCGTGATGCTCCGGCTGGACGGGCACTTCCGGCTGCTGGAAGGCACCGGCCTGGTCGCGTACACGCCGATGGACGACGCGCTGATCGAGGAGACCGACGACGAGGTGGCCGCGCTCGGCGGCGGCCCCGACGAGCCGGACGACGACGAGATCGCCCGCTACGGCGCGGTCCGGCTCACCGCGCTGGGTACGTACGGCGTCCGCGAGCGGCTGACGGACGCCGGGGCGTACGCGCCGGTGCTCGGCGACCTCGCCGGGGTGAGCGCCGACGACCTGCTCGGCGCGCTCGGCGGCTACCCCGACCACGGGCTGCGGGCCGAGGCGGAGTTGTGGCTCGACCGGCGCGAACCGGCCAAGGCGGCCGCGGAGTTGCTCGCCGCCGCGCAGGACGACGGCGCCGACGGGCCGACCCGGCGGCTGGTCTGCCAGCAGGTGCTGGCGCTGATCGGCGCCCAGGCGGAGAACGCGGTGCGCGACGTCCTCGACGACCCCCGGCTAGGCGGGCTCGCCCGCGTCTGGCTCACCGAGCGCGGCGCGTCCGACGTGCCCGCGCCCACCACCGACATGGTGTACTGGCTGACCATCGACACCATCGCGGCCCAGCTCGCCGCCGACGGCGACAGCGACGAACTCGCCTCCCTCGTCACCGAACTCGTCGCGCGCCACGAGGAGTTCTTCGCCGACGCCTGGCGCGTCGACCACCCGGCCACCGCTGCGGTCCTCGAAGCCATCGGCCGCCTCCACCCCGACCGCCCCACCGCCAAGGCCTCCCGCAAAGCCGCCTTCAAGGCCCGCTCCCGCCCCTGACCGCGCGACGCGGCGCGGGTGGGCGGCGAAGGGGGCCGCCCACCCGGGGCCGGGGCGCCGCTTTCCGGCGTTCCCGGCGAGGGATCGTTTCCGCTAGCAGCCGCTCAGCACCGAGCTGAGCGCGGACTTCTCGGCGCTGTCCACGGTCAGACCGTAGTAGTGCTTGACCTGCACGTAGGCACGCGCATAGGTGCACTGGTAGGACGCCTGGGGCAGCCACTCCGCCGGGTCGTCGTCACCCTTGGAGCGGTTGGAGTGCGCGGAGACCGCGAGGAGTTGGGGCCGGGTGGTGTCGTTGGCGAACGCCTGGCGCTGCGCGGTGGTCCACGCCCACGCGCCGGAGTCCCACGCCTCGGAGAGCGGCACCAGGTGGTCGATGTCGAAGGTCGACGGGTCGGTGGTGGTGACGCCGTCGTACGGGCTGGTCCAACTCCCCGAAGTCGCCTTGCAGGAGCTGTCGGTGACGACGTTCGAGCCGTCCCGCTTGATGACGTACTCGCGGGTGTCGCAGGTCCCGGAGATCGTGATCCAGGTCGGGAACAGGTCCCGGTCGTAGGTGGACGCGTGCGTCTCGGGCGTCGCGGTCATCCCCGAGAGGTACGTCCGCGCGGTGGAGGCGGCGATGGGTGTGGGCAGCGCGGCCTGGGCCGTACCGCTGCTGGTGAGCAGGAGGGTGGCCGTGAGCAGGGCTGCCCCGGCTGACGCGCAGAGGCCGCGCAGGAGACGGGTTTTGGGCATGGCTGAGCGCTCCCGTGACTAGAGGGTCGGAAGGTGTCGGGGGGTTGCCCGTCCAGCGTCCCGTCCTCAGGTCTATGCGGGTAGACAGTCAACGGTAAATTTTAGGTGACCATGACATTTTGTTCGGTGTCGGCATGCCAACGGCCCGGTCCCGTACGGGAACCGGGCCGCTTGTTCGAACGGGCGGCGGGTGGCGGGCGGGTCAGAGGGCGGCGGCGCCCGGGTTGACCATGTCGCGCGCGGTGCGGCCGTCGGCGAAGGTGCCCAGGGCGGTCATGTCCCACTCGCCGGAGTTCTGGCGGATCAGTTTCGCCATCAGGACACCGCGCTTGGCCTCGCCGTTGGTGAGGTCGAAGCGGACCATCTCCTCGTTGGTGCTCGCGTCGAAGAGCCGGCAGTACGCCTTGGCGACCTTGTTCAGCTTCTGGCCGCTGTAGGAGTTGACGGTGAAGACCAGGCCGGTGGCGTTCGGCGGGAGGGCGCCGAGGTCGATGGTGATGACCTCGTCGTCGCCCGAGCCGGCCCCGGTCAGGTTGTCGCCGGAGTGCTGGATCGCGCCGTTGAGCACGGTGAGCCGGCCGAAGTAGCAGCTGGTGATGTGCTCGCGCTGCGGCCCGTAGACCAGAACCGAGGCGTCCAGGTCGATCGAGCGGCCGCCCCATGCGGGCTCCCAGCCCAGGCCCATCTTCACCCGGGTCAGCACCGGGCGGCCGCCCTTGACGAGCGAGACCGTCTGGTTCTTCTGGAGGTTCACCCGGCCCTTGTCGAGGCTGATCTTGCCGGTGCCGGTGCCGGTGCCGGTGCCGGTGCCGGTGCCGGGCGCGGGCGCGCCCGGGGGCGGCGGGAACTGGGCGGCGGGCGCGCCCTGCGGGGGCGGCGGCAGGTGCGTGGCCGGCGGTCCGGACGGGGGCGCCGAGAACGGCGCCGCCGGGGGAGCGGCGGGCGGGGCCGGAGGCGGCGGAGGCGTGGCCGCGGGCGGCGCCACCGGCGGCGCGGCCGGGGCCGCGGGCTCCTCGACGCTCACCCCGAAGTCGGTGGCGATCCCGGCCAGCCCGTTGGCGTACCCCTGCCCGACCGCGCGGACCTTCCACGCGCCGCCCCGCCGGTAGATCTCCACGACCACCAGCGCCGTCTCCGGCCCGAGCCCGGCGGGCGCGAAGGTGGCGACCACCGAGCCGTCGGTGCCGCGGAGGGTCGCGGTCGGGGTGGTGCCGGCGAAGACGCCGCCGCCGTCGATGCTGGCGGTCACCACGATCTTGTCGATCTCGGCGGGCACCGCCGCGGTGTCCACCTCGATCGAGTCCGGCGCCGACCGGCCGCCGGAGTGGTGGCTCACCCCGGGGCCCTGCGGCTGGTTGTAGAAGACGAAGTCGTCGTCGGAGCGCACCTTGCCGTCGGCGGTGAGGAGCAGGCCCGACACGTCGAGCCGCACCGGGGCGGTGACGTCGACCACCACTCGGGGTACGGAGAGCGGCACATTCGAGCCAGGCGTCATTGCGGTCATGCTGTAGGTAACGACAGATCGGGCGTCACGGTTCCACCCCGCGGGGCGCGGACCGGGCCGCCGGACCACCCGCACCAGCGGCCGCAGGGGTATCGGCGGCGGTACCCCCGGCCGAGCCGGCACCCGAGCCGGAGGCCGAGCCGACGTCGGAGCCCGAGCCTGCCTTCGGGGCCGGCGTGGCGTCCGGGCCTGCTTCCGGGTTCGGCGTGGCATCCGGCCCTGCCTTCGGGTTCGGCGTGGTGTTCGCGTCCGCTTCCGGGTCCGGCGCCGGGACCGCGGCGATCCGCCACCCCCGCGCCCGCTCGTACTGCGCCCACAGCTCCGCGTAGCGTCCCCCGCGCGCCAGCAGCTCCGGGTGCGTACCGCTCTCCACCACCCGGCCGCCGTCCAGCACCGCGATCAGATCGGCGCCCGCGACCGTGGTCAGGCGGTGCGCGACCATCAACAGGGTGCGCCCGGCGCCGAGTTCGGCGAGCGCCTCGTGGACCGCCGCCTCGTTCTCCGCGTCGAGCGCCGAGGTCGCCTCGTCCAGCAGCACGATCGGCGCGTCCTTCAGCAGCGCCCGCGCGATCGCCACCCGCTGCCGCTCACCGCCCGACAGCAGCCGCCCGCCCTCGCCGACCCGGCTCGCCCAGCCGTCCGGCAGCCGCTCCGCGATCGGCTCCACCCGGGCCCGCCGAGCAGCGGCCCGCACCTCCTCGCCGGTCGCGTCGGGCCGCCCGAGCCGGATGTTCTCCTCGATCGTGTCGTCGGTGAGGTACACGTCCTGGAAGACCAGCGACACCGCCCCGGTCAGCTCCGCCGACGCCACGTCCCGCACGTCGAGGCCGCCGACCTCCACCCGGCCGCCGTCCACGTCGAAGAAGCGCGCGACCAGCTTGGTGACGGTGGTCTTGCCCGCGCCCGACGGCCCCACCAGCGCCACGGTGCGGCCGGCCGGCACCTCCAGGTCCACGCCGTCGAGCACCGGCCGGTACCCCGGCGCGGAGGCGTCGCCGTAGCCGAAGCGGACACCGGACAGCCGGACCGAGGGCGGGCCAGGGCGGTCCGCCGCCCGCAGCGGCGCGGGCTGCGCCGGCTCCGGCAGCGGCGCCGTGTCCAGGACGGCGGCCACCCGCGCGACCGCCGCCCGGCAGGCGCGCAGCCCGCTCGCGGCGCCCGCCACCACCGAGAACGGCTGGAGGAAGTGCACACCCAGCACCAGCAGCGCCACCAGCCGCGCCGCTCCCACGTCCCCGCCGGTCGCCAGCCGCATCCCCACCACCAGCACGGCGGTGAAGGCGAGTTGGATCGCCAGCCGGCCGAGGTTCTGGCCGGGCAGGGCGCCCAGCACCTCGCGCCGCGCCGCCCGGTGCTGCGCCTCCAGCGCCCCGCCCAGCAGCCCGCGGCCGGCCGCGCCGCGCCCGTACGCCCGCAGGACCGGCTGCGCGCCCGCGAACTCCACCAGCCGCGCGCCCGCCTCGGCCGCCGCCGCGTCGTGCTCGGCCTCCGTACGGTCCGTCACCCGCCGGGCGACCGCGAACACCGCGAGCACCACCGGGACGGTGACCAGCACCGACAGCGCGATCCGCCAGTCGTAGCAGAGCAGGAACACGAAGATCACGGCCGGCGTCAGCAGTGCGCCGACCAGCACCTGCGCGAGCCGCACGCCGAGCGTCACCGTCTCCACGCCGGGGCCGATCAGCCGGGGGAGCTCGCCCGTCCTGCGCTCGTCGAACCAGCCCAGCGGCAGCCGCACCACGTGCGCGCCGAGCTTCGCGTACAGGCCGCGCTGCCAGGCCGCCGACAGCCGCAGCGCGCGCATCTCCATCGCGTAGTGCGCGAACCAGCCGACCACCACCGCCGCGGCCTCGGCCGGCAGCCACAGTGCGGCCCGGCCCGCGTCCCCGGACAGCAGCGCGGTCAGCAGCGGTACGAGCAGGCCGAACGCGGCGCCCTCGCTCACCGCGTACACCGCGGTGGCCGCCAGGTGCCCCGCGACCAGCCGCCGCCGCCCGTCGCCCAGCACCCGCCCCAACATCCCCAGAAGCCCCTGCGGGGCGGCTTTTTCGGCCGGACGGTCAGAGGGTGCCGTGCCGGCGGCAACGGTGTGCCGGGGCGGTGCGATGCCGGTGGCGGTGTCGGTGGCCGGGGTGACGGTCGCGGGTTTCGCCTCGGGGGGCGAACTGCTCGCCGGTGTGGGGGCGTTGGTGTGGTCAGGGCGGGGCGCGTCGGTGGTGGTGCTATCTGTCGGTGCGATGGGCGCCGCGGTGCCGGGCGCGGTCGCGGTCCTCGCTTCGAGGGGCGAACCGGGCGCCAGTGCAAGGGCGTTGGCGGCGACAGGTTGGTCGGAGGGGGCCGGGTCGGCGGCGGGCTCGTCGCCGTTCGGGTGGACCGGGGCGGTCACGCCCCTCGTCCCGGCGGCCGAACCTGCCGCCACCGTGCCGTAGTTGGCGGCGGAGTGCGCCGGTGGGGCCGCGGCGGCCTCGGCCTTCGGGGCGGGCGGGTGCTGGGCGCGCCACATGCGGGCGTAGGGTCCGTCGGCGGCCAACAGCGTTTCGTGGGTGCCGCGTTCGACGATCTCGCCGGCGTCGAGGACGAGGATCTGGTCGGCGTCCACGACGGTGCGCAGCCGGTGCGCGATGACCAGGAGGGTGCGGCCGGCGGCCAGGCGGGCCACGGCGTCCTGGACGGCGGCCTCGGACTCGGGGTCGGCGAAGGCGCTCGCCTCGTCCAGGACCACGATCGAGGTGTCGGCGAGCAGCGCGCGGGCGATGGAGACCCGCTGCGCCTCGCCGCCGGACAGCCGCGCGTCCTCGCCCACCACCGAGTCGTAGCCGCGCGGCAGCCGGCAGACGCGGTCGTGGATCGCTGCGGCGCGGGCGGCGGCCTCGACCCGTTCCCGGCTCGCCCCGGGGTCGCCGAGCGCGATGTTGTCGCGGACGGACTGCCGCAGCAGCACCACGTCCTGGAAGACGAACCCGACGTGGCGGTGGAGTTCGGCCCGGTCCAGCTCGCGGATGTCGACACCGTCCAGCCGTACCGCGCCGCCGGTCACGTCATGGAAGCGGGCGGGCAGCATCCCCAGCGTGGACTTGCCCGCGCCCGACGGCCCGACCACGGCCGTGACGGTGCCGGGCCGCAGCACCGCGTCCACACCGTGCAGCACCTCGCGGTCCTCGGTGTAGCCGAAGCGCACCGCGTCGAAGGTGAGCGTGGGCGCCGTACCGGGGGCGGGCGCGAGCACCGCGGGGTGCTCGGGCACCGCCTCGGCCGGTTCGCGCAGCAGCCCCGCGACGCGGTGCGCGGCCGCGCGGGCCCGGCGGGCCTGGTCGCGGGCGGCGTAGATCGGGGTGAGCTGCTCGAACAGGCCCAGGCCCAGCAGGACGAACGCGATCACCCGCACCGGGTCGGTCCAGCCCGCGGCGACCAGCGCGATGCCGCACCCGGTGACGAGCAGCAGCACCGTGGTCGGGGCGACCGTCGCCCGGGTCAGGCCGCGCTGCTTGGCGAACCCGGCCTGCGCCGCCTCGCCCGCGTCGGCGTACTCCGCCGCGGCCGCGGTGAAGCGGCGCGGCGCGCCCTGCCCGCCGAACGCTTTCGCGACCGCGATGCCGCGCACCAACTCGATGGTGGCGGCGGACAGTTCGAGCCGTGCGGCGCCGATCCGCCGCAGCGGCTCCGCGGTCTTCGCGGCCAGCCGCATCCGGATCGTCTGCGCGCCGCCGACCAGCGCCACGGTGAGCAGCGCCAGCCGCCAGTCCGCCCACAGCAGGTAGCCGACGATGACGGCCGGGCCCGCGACGGCGGCCGCGAGGTCGCCCCTGGCGTGGGCCACGGCGTGGTGCAGCGCGGCCACGTCGTCCTGCACCACGGTCTTGACCTGTGCCGAGACCCCGCCGGCGAACCAGCGCAGCGGCAGCACCGCGAGGTGGTCGGCGAGCGCGCGGCGCAGCGCGATCGCCAGGTCCGCGTCGGCGAGGTGACTGACCAGCGCGGCCAGCAGCGACAGCACCAGCCGCGCGGCGAGCAGCCCGGCCGCCCACCAGGTGACCGTCCACAGCCCGCCGGCGTCGCCGCTCCACCGGCCGTGCGCGTCCACCCCGGCGAGCAGCCGCCGGGCCAGTTCGACGACGGCCACCATCGGCGCCACCGCGAGTGCGGCCGCCAGCGCCTCCATGACGGCGGCGGCCGTCACCCGGCCCCGTACCGGCCGCTGGATGTCCGCGAGATCGGCCCGCGCCTCGGCTTCCCGCGTCTCCTGCGCCGCCTTCGCCGCGTCCCGCGTCCCGCCCTGCTGCCGTGTCCGGCGCATCAGGCGGCCGCCACGGCCTTGACCAGCTGCGGCACCGTGCTGTCCAGCCCGTAGGGGATGCTCAGCACGGACGGGAAGGCGACGGCGATCGCGGTCTTGAAGTCCAGGGCGATGTACGAGCCGCGCTTGACCGCCTTGAGGTTGCGGAAGAGCGCGCCCTTCTCGAAGGCGGCCTGGTCCTTGGGGGTGGGGTAGGTGAGGATCAGTACGTCGGCCTCCAGCAGGTCCAGCCGCTCGGCGGAGATCTGGGAGCGGCCCGGCGTGCTGCTCGCGGGCAACTTGGTGACCTGCGGGGCGAGTTCCATGCCGAGCTGGCTGAAGAAGACCGCCGAGGCGTCGGTGGGGCTGCTGATCGTGTAGACCTGGCCGGCCGTGACCGGGCCGAACGTGAAGGTCTTGCCGGCGAGTTCGGGGTGGTCGGTGCGGACCCCGGCGATCTTCGCCTTGACCTGGGCGACCAGGTGGTCCGCCTTCGCCTTCTGCCCCAGCGCCTGCCCGGCGCGTTGCGCCATCACGTCCCAGGTGTCCTTGCCGATGCCCGACTTGACGCCGAGCGTGGGGGCGATCGCCTTGAGCTTCGCGAAGTCGTCCTGGAGGGCGTAGTCGTCGGCGGCCAGGATCAGGTCGGGGCGGGCGGCGGCAATCTTCTCCAGCGGCAGCCCGGCGGTGCTGTCGACGAGGGTGACGCCGCTGCCGGGGCGGGCCCAGGGTGAACGCCCGTCGGCGAAGCTGCCGTTGCGGTTGGCGAGGACCAGGCTCGCGCCGAGTGCGAGCGCGAGGTCGGTGTCGCGGCCGTTGCCGTACGCCACCACGCGCTTCGGCGCCGACTTCACGGTGAGCGGGCCGGGTTGGCCCGGCACCGTCACCGGGAAGCCGCCGGCCGCGCCGGTGCTGCTCTTGGCGCTGTCCTTCGGGGCGTTCTTCGTGTCGGAGCCGCAGCCCGTCAGCGTCAGGGCGGCGCCCGAGGCCAGCGCGGCCCCCGCGAACAGGACGCCGCGCCGCGAGGCGGGGACAGGGGCCTTGGCGGTGGTGCGGGGGCGGGCGTTCACGGGCGGGGCTCCTTCGACGTCGGTAAGTTAGGTGAGCCTAACCAAACACGCCGTCCCTTCGCCCGGGCCTGTCCGGCTGGCGACACAGCCTGTCCGCAGCCTGTCCGCGGGCTTTCCGCCGCCGTCGCCCCGGCCCGCCCGCCGCCCTTCCCGCCGTGCGCCCGCCCCCGCCGTACGACTGCCGTACGACTGCCGTCCGGCTGCCGACACGTGCTGTCCGTCAGTACGGCCAGATCGGCGGGTCGGTGCAGAACGCGCCGCCGAGGTTCGCGTGGGCGGGGTTGTCCGGGTCCAACTCGCCCTGCTCAGCGATCAGTTGCGCGGCGAACACCTCGGAGTCGTCCTGCGGTTCGTAGCCCAGCGCCCGCGCCGAGGCGAGGTCCCACCACAGCCGGGTGTTCCCGGAGGAGCCGTAGACGACGGTGTGCCCGGTGGTGCCCGCGCTCAGCGCCGCGTGGAAGAGCCGGGCGCCGTCGGCGGGGCTCATCCAGACCGACAGCATCCGCACGTTCGACGGCTCGGGGAAGCAGGAGCCGATCCGGACCGAGACGGTGTCGACCCCGTGCTTGTCGGCGTAGAACTGCGCCAGGTCCTCCCCGAAGCCCTTGGACAGCCCGTAGAAGGTGTCGGGGCGGTGCGGGGTGCCGATCGGGATCAGCGGGTCGTCGCCCTGCGGGCGCGGGGTGAAGCCGACCGCGTGGTTGCTGGAGGCGAAGACCACCCGCGGGGGCGCGCCCCCGGTGCGGACGCCCTCCTCGCGGACCGCCTCGTAAAGGTGGTAGGTGCCCTGGATGTTGGCCGCGAGGATCTTGTCGAAGGTGGACTCCACGGAGATGCCCGCCAGATGCAGCACCGCGTCCACCCCGCGGACCGCCTCGCGCAGCGCGTCCCGGTCGGCGAGGTCGGCGGTGATCGCCTCGGGCGCGCCGGCCGGGTCGTGGTCCGCCTCGTGGTCCGCCTCGCCCGGCAGCGGTTCGACCGGCCGTACGTCCAGCAGCCGCAGGTCGTATCCGTACGACGGCAGCAGCCCGCGCATCAAGGTGCCCAGCCCGCCGGCGGCGCCGGTGAGCAGGACGGTGCGAGGAGCGGTCATGGAGATGCCTCCTGGTTCGACGGGTTCGACAGGTTCGACTGGTTCGACTGGTTCGACGGGTTCGACGGCCGAGTGGGCCCGTGCAGCGTATGCAGACCCGCAGCGTATTCAGATACATGGACAATGGGGAGGGGGTGCCGGGGGCGCCGGGGAAAGTCCGTCCGCTTGACCCGTGCCCGGGGCCTCGCCTAGCGTGGCAGCGTTCATAAGTATGGACGTGAATCACAAGGGCGCACGACGCGCCGCACAGCTCCGAGGGGGACACCCGATGACCTCGCCCGCGCTCGCCGAGCGACTTGACGGTCTGCTGTTCTTTCCCGTGACGGCGTTCGACTCCGACGGCGCGCTCGACCTCGACGCCTTCCGCACGCACGTCCGGCGCGGCATCGAGGCCGGCGCCGCGGCCGCGTTCGTCTGCTGCGGCACCGGCGAGTTCCACGCGCTGACCCCCGAGGAGTTCGGCGCGTGCGTGGCCGCGGCCGTCGAGGAGGCGGCCGGCCGGGTCCCGGTGGTGGCCGGCGCCGGATACGGCACCGCGCTCGCCCTCCAGTACGCCGCCGTGGCCGAACGGGCGGGCGCCGACGGCCTGCTCGCCATGCCCCCCTACCTCGTGGTCGCCGACCAGCAGGGCCTGCTGCGCCACTACACCGCGCTCGCCGCGGGCACCGGCCTGGACGTCATCGTCTACCAGCGCGACAACGCCGTCTTCACCCCCGAGACGGTCGTCGCCCTGGCGAAGGTGCCGAACATCATCGGCCTCAAGGACGGCGTCGGCGACCTCGACCTCATGCAGCGGATCATCAGCACCGTCCGCGCCGAACTGCCCGGCCACCCCTTCCTGTACTTCAACGGCCTGCCCACCGCCGAACTCACCGGCCTCGCCTACCGCGGCATCGGCGTCACCCTCTACTCCTCGGCGGTGTACGCCTTCTCGCCCGAGATCGCGCTCGCCTTCCACCGCGCGCTCACCGCCGGCGACGACGACACCGTGCGCGCACTGCTCGACGGCTTCTACCTCCCGCTGGTCAACCTCCGCAACCAGGGCCGCGGTTACGCCGTCTCGCTGGTCAAGGCCGGGGTGCGGCTGCGCGGGCTGGACGTCGGCGAGGTGCGGCCGCCGCTGTCGGAGCCCACCGCGGCCCACGTCAAGGAACTGGGCGAACTCATCGAGCGCGGCCTCGCGCTGGCCGGCGGGCGCTGACATGGCCACCGGCCGGCCTTCCGGCACAGACGTCTCCGGCGCACCCGCCCCCCTGCGGACCTCCGCCTTCCTCTACCCCTGGGACGTCCTCGGCGACCCCGCGGCCGCCGACCGCGTCGCCGCCCTCGGCGTGCAGCAGGTCACCCTCGCCGCCGCCTACCACTCCACCCGCGCGCTGACCCCGCGCCACCCCGCCCGCCGCGTGGTCACCGCCGAGTACGCCGCCGTCCTCTACCCGCCCGACCCCGCCCGCTGGCAGCCGCATGCCCTGCGCCCCTACCCCGCGGGCGCCTGGACCGGCGGCGACCCCGACGCCTACGGTACGGCCGCGGCAGCGCTCGCCGCCGCGGGCCTGGACGTGCACAGCTGGGTGGTGCTCGCCCACAACTCCCGGATGGGCGCCGAGCATCCGGACACCAGCGTGGTCAACGCCTACGGCGACCGCTACCCGTGGGCGCCATGCATCGCCCAACCCGCCGTCCGCGCCCACCTGGTGGAGCTGGCCGCCGAAGCCGCCCCCCGACCCGGCGCCCTCGGCACCGAGTTGGAGTCCCTCGGCTGGTACGGCCTGGCCCACCTGCACGCCCACGACAAGATCGGCGGGGTGCCGCTCGGCGACGCCGCCACCTACCTGATGTCGCTCTGCTTCTGCCCGCACTGCCGCGAGGGCTACGCCGGGCTCGGCGCCGACCCCGACCGCCTCGCCGCCGACGTGCGCGCCGCCCTCGGACCCGTCTGGGCCGGCGCCGCGGACGGCGCCGCCGATGGCGGGGAGCGGGCGGCGGGCCGCGACGGCATCGAGCGGCTGCTCGGCGCGGAAGCGACCGCCCTGACCTTCGACTGGCGCACCCGCACCGCCGGTTCGCTCCAGGCCGAGGCGATCGCCGCGGTCCGGGCCGCGGCCGCCCCCGGCTTCCAGGTGCTCATGCACGCCGACCCGCTGTCCTACCGCTGCGGCGCGAACGCCGGGGTGGACCCCGCGCACATCCTCGGCCACGCCGACGGCCTGGTGCTGCCCTGCACCGGCGGACCGGCCGCCCGCGAGGCGGTCCTCACGCCGCTCGCCGCGCACCGCCGCGACGGCACCGTGCTCGCCGCGAACTTCACGGTCGTGTCCGGCATGGGCGGCAGCCCCGGCACCCTCGCCGCCGACGCGGCCCACGCCGCTGCCCTCGGCGCCACCGAACTGCGCCTCTATCACGCGGGCCTGGCGAGCGACGCCGACCTCGCCGCTGTCCGCACCGCCCTGCACCCGTAGCCGCCTCCGCAAAGCCCCTCCCCCCGCCATGCGGCCCGGAGGACGTCCCCGCCGACGGCGCGGGCCCGCTCTTCGGCGTGGGGGCGGGCCTCCGCCGGGGACCGGCCATGGTGCCTGCGGCCGAAACGAGACCAACGCGGGTCCGGCGGCCCCTCGCCGATCCCGCTCCGGCAACGGATCGTTTGCGGCAACCGTCGTTCGCGGCGGGGACGAGAGGGGACCGGACAGCCGGCCGGTGCGGCCCGAACATGTTCGTTACGATCGGGTGATGACCGCGAGAAGAGAGCCGATCAGCCGCCGGGAGCGTCCGGCGAAGCCCGCCCTGTCCCGGCGCTGGATCGTGGACACCGCCGTGCGGATCATGCGGGCGGAGGGCCTGGGAAAGGTCACGATGCGCCGCCTGGCGCAGGAGCTGGATACCGGCCCGGCGTCGCTGTACGTCTACATCGCCAACACCGCCGAACTGCACGCGGCCGTGCTGGACTCCCTGCTCGGCGAGGTCGACCTGACCGGGCGGGACGGCGGTGAGGACTGGCGCGAGCAGCTTCGTGCCGTCATGGCGTCCTACACCCGGGTGCTGTTCGCGTACCCGCAGTTGGCGCGGGCCGCGCTCGTCGCCCGTCCGAGCGGCGAGAACTACCTGCGCCTGCTGGAGCGCGTCCTCGATCTCCTCTCGCACAGCGGCGCCGGTCGCGAGCAGGTCGCCTGGGGGGTGGACAAGCTGCTCCAGGACGCGACGGCCACTGCTGCCGAGCACTCGACGCGTGAGCACGATCCTTCCTCCGCGGACGAGTGGAACGCCACGGTGCGTGCGCTGCACGCCGTGGACGGCGCTACGCATCCGGCGATCGCCGCGCACATGCCCGCGCTGATCGGCGGCTCGGTGCCGGACAGGACGCGCTGGAGCTTCGACGTCCTCGTCAACGGCATCACGCGCACCCCCCTGCCGGAAGCAGTGGACTGATCCCGGGCGGGGTGACCGGGCCCCGGCGGCGAGGTTCCCGGGTAGCGGCAGTCGCCGCGTCGCCTCTCGCCGGGGCGTGTCGAACTTGTTCGTAACGAACACGTTCGTTACCGTGGACGGAGTGAACGAGGCATCCCTCCTCCTCGCCGCGCAGGCGCCCGTGCGAGGAGCCCTGCGGTGGTGACCCCGCGCACCGAGGTGTTCCCCTACTGCTTTCGGAGGCCCCATGAGCACCAGCCACTTCCCGATCGCGATCATCGGCGCGGGCCTCGGCGGCCTGACCGCCGCCCGTGTCCTGCACGTCAACGGCATCGGTTCGGCGATCTTCGAGCTCGAGGCGTCGGCGGCGGTCCGAATGCAGGGCGGGATGCTCGACATCCACGAGAACGACGGGCAGAAGGCCCTGCGCGCCGCCGGCCTCCACGACGACTTCCTCAAGATCGTCCACGAGGGCGGTCAGGCCATGCGCCTGCTCGGCCCCGACGGCACGGTGCGCGTGGCCGAGGAGGACGACGGCACCGGCGGCCGGCCGGAGGTCGACCGCGGCGACCTGCGGGACCTGCTGCTGGGCTCCCTGCCCGACGGCACGATCCACTGGGGACGGAAGGCCACCGGGGCCCGGGCGCTGGACGACGGGCGCCACGAGGTGACGTTCGCCGACGGCTCGGCCATCACCACCGATCTCCTGATCGGCGCGGACGGCGCCTGGTCCCGTATCCGGCCGCTGGTCTCCAGCGCCCGTCCCGCCTACACCGGCATCTCGTTCGTCGAGACCGACCTGTTCGACGCCGCCACCCGCCACCCGCGCAGCGCCGAGGTCGTCGGCGGCGGGTTCTTCATCGCGCTGGGAGGCGAGCGAGGTGTCCTCGCGCACCGGGAGAGCGACGGCAGCCTCCACGTCTACACGGCGCTCAAGGCCGGCGAAGACTGGCTGGACACGGTCGACTTCACCGACCACGCCGCCGCCAAGGCCGCGGTCCTCGCCCGCTTCGAGGGCTGGGACGAGGGCCTGCGCGCCCTGGTCGCCGACGCGGACACGATCACCCCGCGCCGTATCCACGCCCTGCCCGTCGGGCACCGCTGGGACCGCACCCCGGGTGTGACGCTGCTCGGTGACGCCGCCCACCTGATGTCCCCCTTCGCCGGGGAGGGCGCCAACCTGGCCATGTTCGACGGCGCCGAACTCGCCCTGGCCGTCGCCGCGCATCCCGGCGACACCGAGGCCGCTCTGGCCGCGTACGAGGAGGCGCTGTTCCCGCGCAGCGAGGCGTCCGCCGCCGAGTCCGCCGGCAGCCTGGACAGCATGTTCGGGGAGCGGGGCCTGGAGCACATGGTCGCGTTCTTCACCTCCGGCCCGGCAGCCCGGTGACGCCGGCCCCTTCGGCCACCCCGCCCTCAGCCACCGAACCCCCCGCAACTGGAAGCACCCTCATGACCGCACCTGAGCAGCGCACCGTTCCGGTGCGGCCCGGCCTGGACCTCGACGTGCGCGCGGCCGGCACCAGCGGCAACCCGGTCCTCGTCCTGCACGGCGGCCCCGGCCCGTCCAGCATCGCGCCCCTGGCCGACCACCTCGCATCGGATCACAGGGTGCTGGCGCCCACCCACCCCGGCTGGGACGCCACCCCGCGGCCCGACGATCTGGACTCCGTGCCCGCACTCGCCGCTGTCTACCTGGACCTGCTCGGCCACCTCGGGCTGGACGACGTCACGGTGATCGGCACGTCCTTCGGCGGCTGGGTCGCCACCCAGACCGTCCTGGACGACCGCGAGGGCCGGATCTCCAAGCTCGTCCTCATGGACGCCATCGGCCCCGCCCTCCCCGGTCGGCAGATCACTCTGCCCGCCGGGCCACCGGCTCCGACGGCCGCAGGACCGGCGCCGCAGGGCGGACCGTCCGCCCCGTCGATGGCCGCCATGCGCGCCTACGCGGGGCCGGCCATGGCGGACGCCGGCATGCTGCCCCGCCTTTCCACCGTCACCTGCCCGGTCCTGGTGCTCTGGGGCGCCGACGACGCGGTCGTCACCCCCGACTTCGGCCGCGCCTACGCCGCGGCGTTCCCCGACGCGCGATTCGCACTCATCCCCGGCGCAGGACACCTGCCCATCCGTGAGAAGCCCGAGACGGTCTTCACCCATCTCGACTCCTTCCTCGCCCCCCGGGCCCGGGCCGCCCGCCACTGAACCCCTGCCCGCCGGTTCCCCGCCCGCCGGCCGACCCCGGCGTGGTCCTCGGCAAGCGGCGGCGGGCGCAGCGAGCGAAAGCGTCCCCAGGCGCCGCAGGCCCTCTCCTGCCGGAGCACCCCGGGGCGCGGCGATCATGGGGGTACCGCCGCGCCCCGGCTCCTCCGCCCCCGCCGGGGCGGGAGGGTCGGTGCGTACCCATGTCGCCACCGGGGCGCGAGGGGTTGCCGTGGCGGCGCAAATATTTCCCGAAGCCGCCGGAAGAGGGTGCCGATGGCCCTGCGGCGCCGGCGCCCGGCACGCCGGCCGACCTCCGCGCTTCCCCTGACGCGGGCCGGCCGGCGCGGCATGATGGACACACGCGAAAGGAGCGCCACAGCCCCGGACATCGAGGAGGATGCATGCTGGAAGCAGCCGCGGACCTGGCCCTGTCGGGCGCGACGACCGTGGTGGCGGCGATGGCGACCGACGCGTGGGCGGGCGCCCGTGACCGGCTGGCCCGGCTGTTCGGACGCTCCGGCGGCGCCCAGCAGGCTTCCCTCGACGCCCAGTTGGAGGGAAACGCGGCCCTTGTGGCGCAGGCCGAGGACGCCGAGCGCGTGCGGGCGGCCCTGGTCCCGGTGTGGCAGCTGCACTTGGCGGGCTTCCTGCGCGAACACCCCGAGGCCGCGGACGAGTTGCGCGTCCTGCTGAGCGAGATCCGCTCCGCGCTGCCCGAGGACCGGCGGGCCCAGGTCCAGATGAACGTCGCCCGCGACAACGGCCGGGTGTTCGCCGCCCAGGGCGGCGACGTCATCGTGCACCAGGCGCCGGAGAACCCGCCGGGCGCACCCGGGCCCGGCGCCGGCCCCGCAGCGGACCGGCGGTGACCGGCGGTGGCACCGCCGGCGACCCCGCCCCCTGACACCGGGGGCGACCGCCAGGTCGTCCAGGTCGAAAGCGGCTTCGGCTACGGCGTGGTCGGTGCCGACCTGCACGTCTTACCGGACCGGGGCCCGGTCTACCTGCTCGGTGAGCACCGCGCCATCGCGCAGCCGGACCCGCACTGGCTGCTGGCCCAGCCCAGCCGGCTGCTCGACGCCCGCTTCCGGCTGGTGGAGTTCACCGGACGGGCGCGGGAGCAGGCCGAGTTGGCGGCCTGGCGCGACGCGGACGGGCCGCGGCTGGCGGCCCGGTGGCTGCACGGGCCCGGCGGCCAGGGCAAGACGCGGCTGGCCGCCGAGTTCGCCGAGCAGAGCGCGGCCGCCGGGTGGAAGGTCGTCAGTGTGACGCACGGCCCCGGCACGGCCGCGCCACCCCCGGGCAGCCACACCCTGGAACCCGGCGCCGCCCCCGGCATCCTGCTGGTCGTCGACTACGCCGACCGCTGGCCGCTGACCCACCTGACCTGGCTGTTCAGCAACAAACTGCTGCACCGCGACCTCCCGACCCGGTTGCTGCTCCTCGCCCGCTCGCTCCACCCGTGGCCGCCGATCCGCGCCGCGCTGACCGAGCTCCAGGCCCGCACCGACGCCTGCCTGCTCCGGCCCATCGGCGACAGTGGCGACGGCGGCGGTGGCAACAGCGACAGTGGCTACGACGGCGGCCCCGGCGGCAGCGGCACCGACGCCGCCGCGGACGCCGCCCGGCGCCGGATGTTCACGGTGGCGCGCGACTGCTTCGCCCACCGCTACGGCGTCCGCGACCCGACGGCCGTCGAACCGCCCGGCCCGCTGCGCCACGCCGACTTCGGCCTCGTCCTCACGCTGCACATGGCCGCGCTGGCCGCCGTCGACTCCCACGTGCGGGGCGGCCGGCCCCCGACCGACCCCGCGGGCCTGTCCGCCTACCTCCTGGACCGCGAACTGCGCCGCTGGACCCAGCTCTTCGAGAACCAGGTCGAGGGCCTGGACTTCCGCACCCCGCCCGAGGACATGGCGCGGGTGGTGTTCGCCGCGGCGCTCACCGGTCCCACCGCCCGGCCGCGGGCCAAGGACATCGTGCGCGGCCTCGACCTGGAACTCCCCCCGGGCCGGGTGCTCGACGACCACGCCGCCTGCTACCCGCCCGCCGAACCCGGCGCGGCCCTGGAGCCGCTGTACCCGGACCGGCTCGCCGAGGACTTCATCGCCCTCACCCTGCCCGGCCACACCACGACCGGCCACCCCGCCCGGTCCTGGGCGTTCCCCGTCGCCCAGGCCCTCGCCCAGGCCCTCGGCCGGGCCGCCCCCGACGGCTCGCCGCCCGGCCACATCGGCCGCACCATCACCTTCCTGACGGCGGCAGCCGGGCGCTGGCCCCATGTGACGGCCCACCTGTCCCAGATCCTGGCAGCGGACCCCGGACTGGCGCTGGAGGCGGGCGGCCCGGCGCTGACCGCCCTCGCCGGCCTCGACCTGGACACCGGACTGCTCGAAGCGCTGGCCGCGCGCTTCCCCGACCGCCATGTCGACCTCGACACCGGCATCGCCTCCGTCGCGGCGGCCCTGGCCCGGCGCTACCCGGCGACGACCCACCCGCACGCCCGCGCGGACGCCCACTTCACCCTGGTCTACCGGCTCAACGACGCCGGTCTGCACCAGGAGGCGCTGGCGGCGTCGCAGGAGGCGGTGCGCCTCTACGAGCGCCTGGCCGGCACGGACCCGGCCGGCTACGAGATCGCTCTCGCCCGGGCCCTGCACAACCACGGCCACGTCCTCGGGCGGATGGGACAGCTCCGGGAGGGCCTGGCCGCGACGGAGCAGGCGGTGGCGGTCTACCGGCGCCGCACCGCCCGCGGTGCGCTGGCCCGGCTGCTGCGCTCGCGGCGCCCGGGCCCTTACGACGCCGACCTCGCCACCTGCCTGCTCAGCCTGGGCAGCCGGCTGGCCGAGGTGGGCCGTGGGGAGGAGGCCCTGACGGTCACCGAGGAAGCGGTGGCGGTGCGCCGCCGGCTGGCCGCGTTCGACCCCGCGGCCGCCGACGAGGACCTGGCCGACTCCCTCGCCAACCTCGGCATCTACCTGTCCGGGGTGGGCCGGGGCGAAGAGGCGCTGGGGCCGGCCCAGGAGGCGGTGGACGTCTACCGGCGGCTGGCCGCGCGCGACCCGCAGGCGTACGAACCCAACTTCGCGTCCTTCCTCAGCAACTTCGCCCTGCACCTCATCTATGCCGACCGGGCACGGGAGGCGCTGGGCCCGTCCGAGGAGGCCGTCGCGCTGTACCGGCGGCTGGCCGCGAGCAACCCGCACGCCTTCGAGGACGGCCTCGCGCGGGCCCTGCACAACCACGGCCTCGCGCTGGCGGACACCGACCAGGAGGCGCAGGCCCTGGCGGTGACCAGGGAGGCGGTGGAGTGGTACCGGGCGGCCGGTGCCAGGAGCCCGGCCGCCGTCGAGCCCGAACTCGGCGCGGCCCTCACCCTCTTCGCCCAGGTACGGGCGGGCGCGGGCCGGGAGCAGGACGACGCGCTGCGGGCCGCCGAGGAGGCGGTCGCCCGCTACCGGCGGCTGACCGAGGAGACACCAGGCGCGTTCGACGACCGGCTGCGCAACGCCGTCCGCGCCGCCGCGCGGGTGCTGGACGGGCTCGGCCGCACACGGGAAGCCGCGGAACTGCGGCGCGCCCATGGCATCGACGAGGGCACCGGCGGGGGCAGCGGCGGCGGTTCGGCGCCCGGCGGCTGATGGCACCCCGGTCGGCTGCCCCGCCGGGGTGCCCGGGCCGGCTGTCCCGCCCGGTTGTCCCGCCCGCGGTCAGAACCCGCCGGTGCAGGTGGCCGGTCCGGCCGGCCCGTCGGCGGTGACGGTGTAGCGGTCGGCGGAGGTGGCGCGGTCTCGGGCGGCGTGGTCGAACTGGCCGGCGAAGGTGTACGTGCCCGGCGGCAGCGTCTGGCCCGGGTTGAGCGTCCAGCGGTAGAGCAGGTCGCCGCCGCTGGTCGAGACCGAGGTGGTGACCCCGCTCGCCGAGGTGTAGCTGCTGTTGCTGTCGACCTCGCCCGACCGCCCGGACACGCGCAGTTCCACGGTGAGCGAGGTCAGCGCCACCGTACTGGTCACCTTGACGTCGTCCTCGGTCCAGTAGGCGTTGCTGTTCGGGTCGACGCTGCCGCCGGAGGTGACCCCGCCGTTCGCGTGGCCGGTCCCGGTCCCGGTGGCGGGCGTGGACGGCCCGGTGCCGTCGGGTGCCGCGGCCACCCCGCCCGCGGACGGTGTGCGGGTCGGCGCCTTCCCCTGGCCGCGGGTGGTGCGGTGCGCGCTCGGCGTCGTACGGCCCGGGTGCGGGGCGCTGTGCTGCTCGACCGGGCCGGACCGGGCCGCGCCCCCGGAGGCGTCCGACGGCGCGGGCCGCGGCGCTGTGGCGCTGGCGGCGCCGGACGTCACCGCGCCGTGTCCGGGGGCGCCGCCGTCGCCGCCGACCTCGCCGACCGCGAGGCCGCCGATGGCGATCGCGGCGGCCACGGCCGCGGCTGCCGCGCTGACCCGCATCCAGGGGGCGGGGGAGTGCTCCCGGGGCGCCGCGTCCGGGGCGGCAGCGTGCGCCGGCCCGCACTCCGGGGCGGCGATCGCACGTTCCACCCGGGCGAGCATCCGCTCCCGGTCCGGGCGGTGCGCGTCGGCCGCCTCACGCAGTTGTCGTGGCAGATGCGGCAGTTCGGTCATCGCAGTTCCCGTCCGATGTGCGTACGCGGGCGTGCCGTGGGATGCGCCGATCCCGGTAACGGTGCCGCCGCGCCTGGTTCTGCGCCGGTCCCCGCCGCGGGAGCGCTCCCGCGGACCGGCGTACTGTCCCCCGTCCGTGCCTGCCGCCCTGTCTCGGCGCCCTCGCCGTCGCCTTCCGGCTCGGGCTCCCCGCCCCGGTCGCCGGTGCAGGGAGCCGCCAACTCGGCGGTCTGCGTGGGGCGTTGCGCCGCAAGGAGGGTAGCGCGCGCAACGGTGTCCACGGCGTTCGCGCCCTCCTGGGGACGCGCCGGGGCGGGCGCGGGAGCCTTGGCCAGGGCGGGCGCCGCCCGTACGGCGGTCGCGGTCGCAACCGGTGCCGGTGCCGGTGCCGGTGCCGGGCGGGGCGTCCGGGGCGGCTCGGCCGGCTGGGCGAGCAGCCGCTCCAACTCCGCCACCCCGCGCGAGGTCTGGCTCTTCACGGTGCCCACGGAGATGCCCAGCGCCTCCGCGGTGTCCTTCTCCGACAGGTCGAACGCGTGCCGCAGCACCACGCACGCCCGCTTGCGGAACGGCAGCCGCTGCAACGCCTCCCGCAGGTCCAGCACCGCGGGCACGTCCGGCTGCTCCGTGACCCGTTCGGCCCGCTGCGACCAGAACAGGGCGACCCTGCGCCGCTCCCGGACCGCGCTGCGGATGCGCGAGCGGGCCAGGTTGGCCACCACCCCCCGCGCGTACGCCACCGGGTGCTCGGCCGCCCGCACCCGGTCCCAGTGCCGCCACAGCGCCACCAGCGCGTCCGCCGCGAGGTCGTCCGCGGTGTCCGCCTCACCCGTCAACAGGTGGGCGAGGCGGGCGAGTTCGGCGTAGTGCTGTTCGAAGAACGCGTGGAAGGCGGCCGCGTCGTCGGCCTCGGCGCCGTGCTCGACGGACATGCCCACGGTCACCTCTTCCTGCCCGGACCTCCGCGCTACGGCGCGGCGCGAGCGTAGCAGCGGGGTCCGGGCCGGCGGCAGAGGCCGGGAGCGCCGACTTACCGCCGTACCGAGCGCTGCACGACGGTGATCAGGGCCAGTTCGAACTCGCCCTCCGCGGTCTCCGGGCGCGCGGCCAGATACGAGCGCACCCGCTCGACCAGCGCCTCCCGCTCGGCCGGTTCGCGGGTCAGCGCGTGCGAGTGGGTGCCGATCGTCGCGGCCAGCGAGTCGGCGGTACGCCGCTGGGTGTGCGGGAAGTACGCCTCCTCGACCGGGAACAGCTCGGGGTGGGACCCGATCGAGCGGTCCCGGGACCAGGTGCGAAAGCCCAGCCGGCTCGCCAGGACCGTGCCCAGGCCCGCGACCCAGTCGACCCGTTCGTCGTCGGTGTTCCACAGCGCGCCCAGCACGCCGCCGGGCCGCAGCACCCGGGCGATCTCCGGCAGCGCCCTGCTCTGGTCGAACCAGTGCAGGGCCTGCCCGGCGAGCACCGCGTCCACCGAGGCGTCCGGCAGCGGGATCTCCTCCGCGCCGCCCTGGAGCGCCCTCACCCCGGGTGCGTAGCCGCGCAGTTCGGCGAGCATCTGCCCGTCGGGCTCCACCGCGGTCACCCGGTGGCCGAGTCCGGCGAGCACCGCGCTCAGCTTGCCGGTGCCCGCGCCGAGGTCGAGGACGTCCAGGGTGCGGTCGGCCGCCCCGAGCCCGGCGTCCAGCGCGGGCTGGAGCGCCCAGCGCACGCCGCCCGCCGGGTAGTCGGGCCGGTGCCGGGAGTACGCGGCCGCCGCCGCGCCGAAGGACGAGGCGTATCTGCCGATCGTCTCCGGGGAGAACTTGTCGATGCCGCCGGTGTCTTCCGTGCGGGTCCCGCCCGCGTTCACGTCAGCCATCCCCCGAATCTACGGCGCCCCGCCCGGAGTCCGGCTCCCCCGGGCGGGCGACTGACCGCTCCCGTCCTAGACGGCGGGTGCCTTCGGGTTGACGTTCTTCGCGAGGAGTTCGTTCATCTCCGCATGGGCCACGGACGCCTTGCTGTTGCTCTCGTCGTGGAAACGCAGCAGGTAGTGGTACATCACGGCGACGCACTTGTCGCGGCTGCGGTACTCCGCGTTGTCGGTGAGTTCCAGGCGCTCGGAGATCTCCCTGATCTTCCCGTCGGGCGTGGTGTAGAGCGGGTGCCACATCAGGGTGACCGCCGGGTTGAGCCGCTGGATCATCCGCAGTTGGGGGATCTCCTGCGCGATCAGGACGCTGTCGGGGTTGTAGGCCCGCAGGAAGACGTGCACCGGGCCCGTGGCGCGCTCGACGAACGCGGTGGACAGCACGTTCCACAAGGGCGCCTGGAGCTTCCAGTTGGCGTGCAGCTCCAGTTGGTCGACGACCTTGCCGAGCCGGGTGAACTCCAGCGAGGTGTGGCCCTTGCCGTGGGCGTAGACGCTCACGTCGAAGCCGCCCGACCACAGCGCCAGCGTCGGGGTGGTGATCCGCAGGTGGTCGCCGACGAGGTTGACCAGCTCGCGGAACCAGGTGTTCGAGGCCCGGATCTTGCGGCGCTCCGCGGAGTCGATCGACGGGTCGGCGGACTTGCGGTTCAGCACCTCCTGCTCGGCGATGCCGCCCAGCAGCAGCTGCCAGGCGCTCTCGATCACGTCCGCGGGGAAGCCGCCGGCCTTCATCATCTTCTGGAACACCGCCCATTCGGGGTGTTCCTGGGCCCGGTCCGCGAAGTGCTCCGTGGGCGCGGCGGCGGAGGGCTTGCGGCGTTGCAGGGCGGGCGCGGCCCCGTCGCCGGCCGTCGCCTCCTGGGCGGCCGGTTCGGCGGCGGGGGCGCTGCCGGACATGACGCGCCGGGCGTTCTCCTCGGCGGCGACCTCGAAGCGGTCGGAGGGGTCGGAGATCTTCATCCCGTTGCCGTGGTCCGTCCCCGCGACGGGGCCCTGCCGCTGCTGGAGGACGTGCGTGAGTTCGTGGGCGAGCGTGTGGCGGTCCCCGCCGCCCTCGCCGATGACGATGTGGCTGCCGGAGGTGTAGGCGAGGGCGCCGATCTCCTGCGCCGACCGCTTGGCCACCGCGTCGTCGTGGATGCGTACGTCGCTGAAGTCCGCGCCGCCGAACCGTGCCTGCATGTCGTGCAGTTCAGGCTCCGGCAGCGGCTGCCCGGCACGGCCCAGCACGTCGTGCGCGGCCGTCCGCCGCTGTACCGGGCCGCCTTCGGGTTCCGGCGCGGCCTGCTGGTGTGCGCAGGACGGGCCGTGCGTGTGGCGCTGGGCCTCCAGCAGGTGGGCGACGCCGGCGTTGCCGACCGAGCGCTGCAAGGCGATGACGGACGCCGGTGAGTGCCCGCCCGGCAGCTGCCCGGCGGCAGCGGCGGCGGCCCTCCCCAGTCCCTCGGCGGACGGCAGGGCGGTGGGCTTGCGCGGTACGGCTCCCTGGTGTCGCTCGGCGCTCGCAGCCTGCTTTCGCTCCTGCACGTACTCACTCCTTCGGTGCGTCACACGGACGGCTGCCGGCGCGCGGTACGACAAGAAGCGCAGGGGCACGCCGGACGTTCGTGCGGGTAGCGTACGTGCCCCGCCGGGCAATTGCGCGTGCGCCGGGGCACATTTGCGCCGGCGCGCCCTCGCTGCGGGGCCGACTGACCCGGAACGGGGCCCTCAGAGGCGGCGGGTGGCCAGCAGGAGGCGGTCGCGGGCGTCGAAGAGGGTGTCCTTGATCATCTGCTCGTGCCCGGGGGTGAGCCGGGCCACCGGCACCGAGCAGCTGACCGCGTCCCGCGCGGGGGTGCGGTAGGGGATGGCGATGCCGAAGCAACGCAGCCCGAGGGTGTTCTCCTCGCGGTCCACCGCGTACCCCTGCTCGCGGATGGCCGCCAGCTCCTCGATCAGCTTCTCGCGGTCGGTGTGGGTGTGTTCGGTGAGCGGCTCCAGCGTCTCCGGGAGCAGCCCCCGCACCTGCTCGTCGGTGTAGGTGGCCAGCAGCGCCTTGCCCAGCGAGGTGGAGTGCGCGGGCAGGCGGCGGCCGACGCGGGTGAAGGGCCGCAGGTAGTGCTGGGACTGGCGGGTGGCGAGGTAGACCACGTTGGTGCCGTCGAGCCGCGCCATGTGGATGGTCTCGCTGGTCTCGTCGGAGAGCCGGTCCAGGGTGGGCCGGGCGGCGGCCACCACCTCGTCGCCGTCGATGTACGACGTGCCGACCAGCAGCGCGCGCACCCCGATGCCGTACCGCGTGCCGGTCGCGTCGGTCTCGATCCACCCCAGCTCGACCAGGGTGCGCAGCAGCATGTACAGGCTCGACTTGGGGTAGCCGACGGACTCCTGGACGGCGGCCAGGCTGTGCATGCCGGGGCGGCCCGCGAAGAACTCCAGCAGTTCGACCGTGCGGACCGCGGACTTGACCTGGGAACCGGCCCCCTCGGCAGCAGCCATCGCGTCTGACCCCTCTTGTTCGGCCGGGCCGCGTGGACGTAGGCTCCGGGCGTAGATTCACATGTGAAGACGTTGTTCAGTATAGAGAACGAGCGGGTCGGGACAACGGGCGCCGGGGAACAACCCGGGCGCACCGGCGGGCGATCGGCTCGCCCGGCAGCCGGCCGGCCCGCACACACGGAGGTGGAGATCCGGTGGCAGCAGTACCAGTCTGGAGCGTGGACCCCCGAACCGGGAAGCAGCGCGAGCAGGTCGCCGTCGAGGCCACGGCCGGCGACGTCGACGCCGCCGTACGCGCCGCCGCCACCGCGCTCCCCGGCCTCGCCGACCGTAGCGCACGGGCCCGGCTGCTGCGGACGGCCGCCGGCCTGCTGGAGCGCGACGCCGAGCGGGTGATCGCCGCCGCCGACGCCGAGACCGCCCTCGGCACACCCCGCCTCACCGGCGAACTGGCCCGCACCGCCTTCCAGTTGCGCACCTTCGCCGACGTCGTGGACGAAGGCGCGTTCCTCGACGTGATCATCGACCACCCGGACCCGGACGCCAAGCCCATCCCGCGGCCGGACCTGCGCCGCTACAAGATCCCGCTCGGCGTCGTGGCGGTCTACGCGGCCAGCAACTTCCCGCTCGCCTTCTCCGTCCCCGGCGGCGACACCGCGAGCGCGCTCGCCGCGGGCTGCCCGGTCGTGGTCAAGGCCCACCCGGACCACCCGGCCACCTCCGAGCTGACCGCGGGGCTGCTGCGCGAGGCCGCGGTCGCGGCCGGGCTGCCCGCCGACACCGTCGTGCTGCTGCACGGCTTCACCGCCGGCGTCGAACTGGTCCAGCACCCGCTGGTGGCCGCGGCCGGCTTCACCGGTTCGGTCGGCGGCGGCCGGGCGCTGTTCGACGCGGCCGCCGCCCGCCCCCGCCCGATCCCCTTCCACGGCGAACTGGGCAGCCTCAACCCGGTGGTGGTCACCCCCGCCGCCGCGGCCGAGCGGGCCGAGCAGATCGGCACGGGCCTGGCCGGCTCCTTCACCCTCGGCAGCGGGCAGTTCTGCACCAAGCCCGGCCTGGTGCTCACCCCCGCCGGCGCCGACGGGGACCGGCTGGTCGCCGCGCTCACCGCCGCCGCGGACAGCGCCCCCGCCGGGGTCCTGCTCGACGGGCGGATGCGGGAGAACTTCCTCAAGGGCACCGCCGCCCGCGCCGCGCTGCCCGCCGTCACCGCACCGGTCGCCGCGGGCGGCGCCGCCGACCCGCTCGCCGTCCGCCCCGGCTACGTCGTGGCCGACGCCGCGGAACTCGCCGCCCCCGGCGCGTACGACCTGCTGCTGGAGGAGTGCTTCGGCCCGCTCACCGTGGTCGTCCGCTACGACGGCGCCGGCCAGCTCGACGCGGTGCTCGACCGCCTGCCGGGCAACCTCACCGCCACCGCGCACCTCGGCGCCGACGAGGCGGCCGACCCCGACGGCCCGGCCGCCGCACTGCTCACCCGGCTGACCGCACTCGCCGGCCGGGTCCTGGTCAACGGCTGGCCCACCGGCGTCGCCGTCACCGGCGCCCAGCACCACGGCGGCCCCTACCCGGCCACCACCTCCACGTCCACCTCCGTCGGCGCCACCGCCATCGAGCGCTGGCTGCGCCCGGTCGCCTACCAGGACACCCCGCCCGCGCTGCTCCCGCCCGAACTGCGCGACGACAACCCCCACCGCGTCCCGCAGCGCGTCACCGGCCGCCTCTGACCGCCGCGGCAGCCGCGCCCCCGTACGATCCCGCTCCCTGCCGCTACGACGCGTCGCCGTCGCGCAGGGAGTCCAGGAGGACGGGGACGTGGCTGTGGTCGGGGTGCTTGACCGCCGTCAGCAGGGTCACCGGCTGGGAGGCGGCCAGGTCGCGCAGGTGGGCGAGGTCGTCCGCCAGGTCCGGGGCGCTCAGTTCCGCGCGGTAGCGGTCGGTGAACTCGCCGTACCGGTCCTCGTGGGCGTGGAACCACTTGCGCAGGTCGGCGGAGGGGGTCACCGATTTCGGCCACTCGTCGATGCCGGCCGCGTCCTTGGACACCCCGCGCGGCCACAGCCGGTCGACCAGGACCCGTACCCCGTCGTCCTTCTCGGGCGGGTCGTAGACCCGGCGCACCTTGAACCCCTTGCCGGACGCCATGGCGGACCTCCTCGGCCTCGGTGGAAACCCCCGGCCGAAAGCCTGCTGCCCGGCCGGGCTCATTCCCTCCCCCCTCCCAGCTTGCGTCCTCCCGCCGCGGACGTCTCGCCCCGCGCGCCGCGCAGCCCGTACGCGGTGGCCAGGGCCGCGGCCGCCAGCAGCACCGCCGCGATCAGCAGCCCCCGGCGCATCCCGGCCACGAAGTGCGTGCCGTCGCCGACCAGCGCGCCGAAGACCGCCACGCTGAACGCGCCCGCCACCTGGCGCCCGGCGTTGAGCACGCCCGCCGCCATCCCGGCCCGCTCACCCGGCACCGCCCCCATCGCCGCGGCCGTCAACGCCGGCACCGCCAGCGCGGCGCCGAGGCTGAGCGGCACCATCGCGACCGCGGTCAGCACCGCGGGCGTGCCCGCGCCCACCGGCAGCAGCACCAGCAGCCCGACCACCGCCCCGCCCTGCCCGACCAGCATCGGCACCCCGGGCCCGTGGCGGTCGGTGATCCGGCCCGAGAGCACATTCATCACCGAGATCACCAGCGTCATCGGCAGGAACATCAGCCCCGCGGTCAGCGCCGACTCGCCGCGCACCTGCTGGAAGAACAGGCTGAGCACGAAGACCCCGCCGAAGAACCCGAACGTCACCGCCGCGCCCGAGGCGATCGCCGTCGCCGCGGCGCCGTTCCGGAACAGCCCGAGCGGCACCACCGGGTGCGGGTGCCGGGCCTCGACCCGCAGGAACGCGGCCAGCGCCAGCACCCCGACGGCGCCCGCCACCGCGCCCGCCGCGCCGCCCTCGATCACCGCGTAGGTCAGCGCGGCCAGCGCCACCACCGCCGTGGCCTGCCCCGGCAGGTCCAGCGGCGCCGGGCGCCGCGGGGAGCGGGCCACCCGCGTGGACAGCGCCAGCGCGGCCGCGCCCACCGGCAGGTTGACGAAGAAGACCGCCCGCCAGCTCCACGCCGTGGTCAGCGCGCCGCCGGCCACCGGGCCGAGCGCCACCGCGATCGACCCGCCCGCCGCCCACACCGCGATCGCCCGCGCCCGCCGACGCGCGTCGGGGAACGCCTGTCGCACCAGCGCCAGCGACGAGGGCAGCACCACGGCCGCCGCGCTGCCCTGCACCACCCGCGCCGCCACCAGCAGCGCCAGGTCCGGCGCCAGGCCGCACGCCACGGACGCGGCGGTGAACACCGCGGCCCCGACCGCGAACGCGCGGCTCGCGCCGACCCGGTCCGACAGGGCACCGGTGGACAGCATCAGCGACGCGAACGCGAGCGTGTAGCCGTCCACGACCCATTGCAGGGCGGACAGGCCGCCGTGCAGTTCGCGGCCCATGGCCGGCAGGGCGACATTGACCACGGACGTGTCGAGGGTGACCAGGAAGAACCCGATCACCGCCGCGACCAGGGTCAGACGGGGGGAGGAGCCGGCCGGCGACGGGTCCGCGCCGGCGGGTGCCGCCGCGGGGGACGGGAGCGGTTGCTCCCGGCAGGACGGGAGCTGCGGCTCGGGGGTGACGCGTTCCTGTGGCATGCGTTCAGCGTGCCGAGCGCGGCCCGCCTACAGTAGTGGCCTGAATGCCATACTCCCGGAGGTTCTGGCCATGACGATCGCGGGGCCGGAGACGGCCGACCACCCGAAGACCGCGGACCGCCCCGAGACGGCGGACCGCCCCGAGACGGCCGACCGGCCCGAGGCGGCGGACCGCCCCGAGACCGTCGACCGCCCCGAGCCCGCCGACCCGGAGGCGCCCGGCTCCGCGGGCGCGGCGCGCCGGCCCGCCGCCGGACCCTTCACCTCCCACCGCCCGCACCGCGTCGCCGTCATCGCCTCCGAGCCCGTCTCGCTGTTCAACCTCGCCGTGCCCGAACTGCTCCTGCTGAAGGTCCAGTTGGACGGCCGGCCCGGCTACGAGGTAGAGATGTGCACGCCCGACCCCGGCACCGTCACCACCAGCGGCGGCGCCGACCTGGTGATCCGCAGCGGCCTGGACGCGGTCGACCGCGCCGACACCGTGATCGTGGCCGGCACCGGCGCGGCCGAGCACCCCGACCCGCGCGTGCTGAGCGCCCTGCGGGCGGCCGGGCGGGACGGCAAGCGGATCGCCTCCATCTGCACCGGCGCCTTCCTGCTCGCCGAGGCCGGGCTGCTCGACGGCCGCAACGCCACCACGTACTGGGCCTACACCCGGCAGTTCGCCGAGAAGTACCCCGACGTGGTCATCCAGCCCGACGTGCTCTACGTGCAGGACGAGCACATCCTCACCTCCTCCGGCTACGCGGCCGGCATCGACCTGTGCCTGCACCTGGTGCGCACCGACTACGGCGCCGCGGTCGCCAACACCGTCTCCCGCCTCGCGCTGGTCGCCCCCGTACGGCCGGGCGGCCAGGCGCAGTTCACCGACACCCCGCTGCCCGCCGAGACCGGCACCTCGCTCGCCGGGACCCGCGCCTGGGCGATGACCCGGCTCGACCGCCCGCTGACCCTCACCGACCTCGCGCGGCACGCCGCCGTGAGCGTGCGCACCCTCAGCCGCCGCTTCCACGCCGAGACCGGCCTCAGCCCGCTGCAGTGGCTGCTGCACCAACGGCTGGAGCGCGCACGGGAGTTGCTGGAGACCACCACCCTGCCGGTCGACCAGGTCGCCCGCGCCAGCGGACTGGGCACCGCCGACTCCCTGCGCCAGCACCTGGTCCGCCGGGTGGGGCTCACCCCCTCCGACTACCGCGCCACCTTCACGCGGCTGCCCGCGCGGGAACTGCCGGCGGAACCGGAACAGACCTCCGGCGCGTCCCCGTACGGGTGACGGAGACGGCCGCACCCCGGGTGCGGGTGTGCGGAGCTGTGAAGGGCCTGAGCACATGGGACGCTGATGTGGTCGTGACCAGTTCTCCGCATATGCTTTCGGAAGGGCTGTAGACATGCGACGGAACTCCGCCGCCCGGCACGGGGCGTCCGACCCGCCAGACCGCAGGCCGCACGCGACCACCTTGGGAGTAACCCGCATGTCCCGCGCCAGCCGCGCCCCCCGCCTCCGCACCCGCGGCCGGTCGCTGCGCCGTTCGGTGCTGGCCCCCGCGGCCGGCGTGGTCGCCGCCGCCACGGTCGGCGCGCTGCTGGTCTCCAACGCGCACGGCGGCCGCCATGACGACGGCCGCGGCCAGGCCACCGCCACCGCGACCGCCACCAGCAGCCGGCAGAGCGCCGCGACCTACCCCGGCCGGGTCGGCGCTTGGGAGAGCGCCATGAGCGCCGGCGGGCCGTCCTTCCGCCGCCAGACGGTCCGGATGGTGGTGCACACCAGCGTCGGCGGCTCCGGGCTGCGGATCAAGGTCTCCGACCTGCGCAGCGGCCGCCCGCTGACGGTGGGCGCCGCCGACGTCGCCGAGCAGTACGACGGCGGCCGCGCCGTGGCGGGCAGCCACCACCGCGTCACGTTCGGCGGCTCGCGCTCCACCACGGTGGCCGCGGGCGGCGAGCGCTACAGCGACGTCATCCCGATGCGGGTGAACGCCGACCAGAACCTGCTGGTCAGCCTCTACCTGCCGGGCCCGACCGGCCCCTCCACCTTCCACCGCGAGGCGTACGAGACGACGTACGTCTCCACCGACGGCGTCGACCACGCCGCCGACGACTCCGCCGCGGGCTACGCCCGTACCCGCGGCTCCTGGTACTACCTGTCCGGCCTCGACGTGGTCTCGCCGACCGCGCACGCGACCGTGGTCGCCTTCGGCGACTCGATCACCGACGGCTACCACTCGACCGCGGGCGCCAACCGCCGCTGGCCCGACCAGCTCGCCCGGCGGCTGTCCAGCGCCCCCGGCGGGCAGCGGCTCGGCGTCACCGACGCGGGCATCGCGGGCAACCGCCTGCTGAGCGTCGCCCCGCAGATCTACCGCGGCCCCAGCGGCGTCCAGCGCTTCGACCACGACGCGCTCGGCGTGCCCGGCGTCAAGGACGTCATCGTGCTCGAGGGCGTCAACGACCTGAGCAACGACATCAACAGCACCGGCGGCCCGCTGACCGCGCGCGACCTCATCGACGGCTACCGCACCCTCATCGCGAGCGGTCACGCCGCCGGGGTCCGGATGATCGGCGCGACGATCCTGCCCTACAGCAAGCTCAGCCCCGCGATGAACGCGATCCGCGAGCAGGTCAACCGGTGGATCAGGACCAGCGGCGCGTTCGACGCGGTGGCCGACTTCGACCAGGCCCTCCGCGACCCGTCGAACCCCGGCGCCCTCGCCCCCGCGTACGACTCCGGCGACCACCTGCACCCCAATGACGCGGGGATGCTGGCGATGGCCGACGCCGTCGACCTGTCCTCCCTGGTCTCCTGACGCGGTCTCCTGACGCCCTGGCGTCTCACGTCGTGACGCCCTGACGCCCTGACGCCGGGGCCGCCCGGGGCCGTACAGTGCCCGTATGGGAGCCGGAGCGAACGAGGTGCTGCACGTGCGGGGCCGGGTGCTGGCCGGCCCGGACGACGCGGAGGTCAGGGACGAACTCTGGGTGGTCGGCGGCCGGATCACCTACCGGCGGCCCGCCGCCGAGGTCACCGCGACCGCCACCGGCTGGGTGCTGCCCGGGCTGGTGGACGCGCACTGCCACGTCGGCCTCGACGCGCACGGCGCCGTGGACGAGGCCACCACCGAGAAGCAGGCGCTGACCGAGCGCGAGGCGGGCGCCCTGCTGCTGCGCGACGCCGGCACCCCCGCCGACACCCGCTGGATCGACGACCGCGCGGACCTGCCCCGGATCATCCGCGCCGGCCGCCACATCGCCCGCACCCGCCGCTACATCCGCAACTACGCCCACGAGATCGAGCCCGGCGACCTCACCGCCTACGTGCGCCGCGAGGCGCGCCGGGGCGACGGCTGGGTGAAGCTGGTCGGCGACTGGATCGACCGCGGCATCGGCGACCTCGCGCCGTGCTGGCCGCGGGACGCGCTGCGCGAGGCGATCGCGGCCGCCCACGAGGAGGGCGCCCGGGTCACCGCGCACTGCTTCGCCGAGGACTCCCTGACGGACCTGGTGGCCGCCGGGATCGACTGCGTCGAGCACGCCACCGGCCTGACCGCCGAGACGGTCCCGCTCTTCGCCGAGCGGGGCGTGGCCATCGTGCCCACCCTGGTCAACATCGCCACCTTCCCGCGGCTCGCGGCCGGCGGCGCCGCCAAGTTCCCCCGCTGGTCCGCCCACCTGGAACGGCTGCACGCACGCCGCTACCAGACCGTACGGGACGCGTACGACGCCGGCGTCCCCGTCTACGCGGGCACCGACGCGGGCGGCAGCCTCCCGCACGGGCTGGTCGCCGCGGAGGTGGCCGAGCTGGTGGCCGCCGGGCTGCCGGCCACGGCCGCGCTGTCCGCCGCGACCTGGGGCGCCCGGCGCTGGCTGGGCCGCGACGGCCTGACCGAGGGCGCGCCGGCCGACCTGGTCGTCTACGAGGCGGACCCGCGCGCGGACGTCCGCGTCCTGGCCGCGCCGCGCCGGGTGGTGCTGCGCGGGCGCACCGTCGCCTGAGGCCGGGAGCGCGCCGGCGCGCTCCCGGAAGGGCGCGCGCTCGCCCGCGGCGGTGAACCGTACGGAACGGCCGTACACCGGAAATCGAAGACATGCGCGGAAACCACCCTTCTGAGTGAACTGGCTCCGTGTAGCCGTGTGTTGACGCTCAGTGCGTAAATATTGCCGGGTCGATGTCCCCGGCGGCTGTCCCCAATCAGCGCGCGCCGGGGGCGCCATCCCGTACGTGGGGGTTTCCCAACCGTGTACCGCACCATCAACTTCCGCCTGCCCGCACGCCGTTCGGCCGCCGCTCTCGGCGCCGCGACGGCGGTGGCGGCCGTGGCCGTGCTCGCCGTCGCACCGACCGTGCAGGCGGCGCCCGCGACCGCGCACGACCCCGGCGCCGCCACGGCCGCCGACCTGCGCGCGAGCCTGGACGTGGCCCTGCTGGGCCGCGCCGTGGACGTCCCGCTGAACGTCTCGCTCAACGACGTGCAGGCCCCGGCCGACGCCAGGAAGACCGCGCTGACCGTCACCGTCGGCCACGGCGTCGAGTCCGGCCGCGCCGTCGACCTGCTGCGCGCCACCGCCGCCACCGCGAACGCCACCACCGGCCCGGACAAGGCCGAGGGCGTGGCCCGGATCGCGGGGGCCGACCTGCACGTGCCCGGCCTGCCGCTGCTGTCCGCGGTCAAGCTGGACGCGGTGACGTCCACCGCGACCTGCCAGGTCGGGCACCGCCCGACCGCCTCCTCGCACCTGGTCGGCCTGACCGTGCTCGGCCGGCGGACCGAGCTGTCGGCGGTCGGCACCACCAAGGTCGCCGTCCCGGGCGTCGGCGAGGTCGACCTCCAACTGACCGACGCCGTCACCACCTCCAGCACCGCGGCGGCCACCGCGCTGCACCTCAGGGTCGACATCGACCCGCTGAACCTCGGCGTCGCCCACGTCACTGGGGACATCACCCTCGCCCGGGCCACCTGCCGCACTCCCAAGGGCGGCAGCACCTCCTCCACCGGGGGTTCGTCCACCGGCGGTTCGTCGACGGGCGGTTCCTCCACCGGCGCGGACAACGGCGGTACGTCCGGCGGCCACTCCTCGGGCGGCTCCGGCAACGGCGGCGCCGCGAACGGCGGTTCGAGCAGCAGCGGCGGGTCCGCCGGTTCGGCGGGCTCCTCCGGCTCCGCGGGTTCGTCCGGCGCGCCGGGTTCGGCGGGCTCCTCCGGCTCCGCGGGTTCGTCCGGCGCGCCGGGTTCGGCGGGCTCGTCCGGCTCCGGGGTCCGCACCCAGACCGTCGCCGACACCGCGTCCACCGGCAACCTCGCCGAGACCGGCGCCAGTTCCAGCACCCCGTACCTCGCCGGCGGCGCCGCGGCGCTGGTGGCCGCGGGCGCGCTCACCTTCGTGGTCACCAACCGCCGCCGCAAGGCGGCCGGTTCGTCCACCGGCGGCGCGTGACCGGCACAAGGCGGTAACAAGCCCGGGGGGCGGCACCGGCACCGGCGCCGCCCCCGTAGGCTGTCCCCACGCCCGGGGACGGCTGACGATCGCCGCATGGGCACTGACACGGTGGGGCGACAGGGCGGGCAGGTATGAGCGACGGGCTTTTCGCGGGCAGATACGAACTCGCGGAGCTGCTCGGCTCCGGCGGCATGGCACGGGTGCACCGCGCCCGTGACACCCGGATGGGCCGGATCGTGGCGATCAAGACCCTCATGCCGGAACTGGCGCTCGACCCCGACGCCCGCCGCCGGTTCGCCCGCGAGGCGCACGCCGCGGGCGGGCTGAACCACCCCGGCATCGTCACCGTGCACGACCAGGACGAGTACCGGGACGGCGACACCGTGGTGCCGTACCTCGTCATGGAGTACGTCCGCGGCGGTACCCTGTCCCAACTCGTCCGCGAGCAGGCCCCGTTCGAGCCGGAGCGGGCGGTGCGGATCGTCTGCGACATCCTCGACGCGCTCGCCCACGCGCACAGCCACGGCACCGTGCACCGCGACGTGAAGCCCGCCAACGTCATGGTCACCGAGGAAGGCGCGGTCAAGGTCGCCGACTTCGGCATCGCCCGCGTGCTGGACACCGACACGCGGCTGACCACCGCCGGCTCCTCCGTCGGCACCCCCAGCTACATGTCGCCCGAGCAGATCAACGGCAGCGACGTGGACGCCCGCAGCGACATCTACGCGGTCGGCTGCGTGCTCACCGAACTGCTCACCGGCAAGCCGCCGTTCCACGACGGCAACCCGCTGAGCCTGATGTACTGGCACGTCCACGCCGAGCCGCCCGCGCCCTCCACCCGCAACCCGCGGGTGACACCGGAGCTCGACGAACTGGTGATGGCCGCGCTCGCGAAGGCGCCCGCGGACCGCCCGGCCGACGCCGGGATCTACCGGGCCCGGCTGTGGGCCTGGCTGACCGCCGCCCGCTCCGCGGCCGTGAACGGCCCGGCCACGATGCCGACCGCCGACTTCGGCCTGGCGAAGCCCGCCCCGAGAAGCGGCCCGGCGTCCACCCCGAACCCGGCCCCCACCCCCGCCTCCACTCCGGGCCCCGCCTCCACCCCGAACCCGGCCGCGTCCGCCCAGCCGCCGGCCGGCGCCGACCCGCGCGCCACCTTCGGCGTCGGCGGCGCCCTGCCCGTCCTTCCCGCGCCGCCCGGCCAGGGCACGCCCCCGCCGCAGATACCCGGCCCCTACCAGCCCGCCGCGGCCGGCCCGCAGCCGTCCCCGACCCCGCCGCCGGAGCACCCCGCCTACTCCCGCAGCCCGCAGGTCCCGCTGCCCCCGCCGTATCAACCGGGCACCCCGCCGCCCGCGAACAACGGCACCCCGCCGCCGTCCGCCCCCGGCCTGGCGCAGGTCCCGCCGCCCGGCGTGCCGCCGGTCCCCGGGCCGCGCTGGAACACCCGCCGCAAGGTCCTCACCGGCGTGGCCGGACTCGCCGTCGCCGGCATCACCGTCTCGGTCGTGCTGGCCACCGGGGCCCTCAGCGGCGGCGGCGGCAAGCCGGGCCCCTCGCCCGACCCGCACCCGACGACCTCGGGACCGGTCGTCGGCACGCAGGCCGCCCTCAAACGGCACGGCGGCAAGGAGGGCAGCGGGTTCAACGGCGGCAACGACGGCGTCGTCCGCCCCTCCACCCAGACCGGCGGCACCGTGCAGCTGGCCACCTCCAACTTCCCCGACGCGCTGCTGGACCCGGCCAACACCTACGACCCCGGCGCCTGGAACATCCAGCGGCTGCTCTACCGCAGCCTGGTCAGCTACGCGCCCGCGCCCGGCGACAAGGGCCGCCGGCTCCTGCCCGACCTCGCCACCACCACCGGCGACGTCAGCGACAACGGCCGGACCTGGACCTTCCACCTGAAGAAGGGGCTGCGCTTCCAGGACGGCTCGGCGATCACCTCCAAGGACGTCAAGTACGGCGTCGAGCGCACCTTCGACCTGACGGTGCACCCCAACGGCTCCACCTACCTGTCCGACCTGCTCGACCAGGGCCAGCACTACCCGGGCCCGTACGACGACAGCGACCCGGACAAGATGGGCCTGAAGTCGGTCACCACCCCCGACGACAGCACCGTGGTCTTCTCCCTCGCCAAGCCCTACACCGACTTCCCGTACATCCTCGCGATGGCCGACGGCGCCGTGGTCCCGCCGAGCGCCGACACCGGCGGCGGCAAGGACTACGAAGCGCACCCGGTGGCCAGCGGCCCGTACAAGGTGGCCGACTACACCCCCGGCAAGTCGCTCCACCTGGTGCGCAACACCGAGTGGCAGGCGAGCACCGACCCGGTGCGCTCCCAACTGCCCGCCGGCTACCAGCTGAAGTCCTACGACACCCAGCAGGCCGTCGAGCAGGCGCTCCTCGACGGCAGCGCCGACCTGGACTTCACCGAGTCGCTGCTCGACGACGACACCGAGACGAAGGTCATCAACGACCCGTCCAACAAGGCCAACGCCGACCTCGCCTACACCGGCGCCACCCGCTACCTGAGCCTGCGCACCGACGTGGCGCCGTTCGACAACGTCGCCTGCCGCCGGGCCGTCGCCTACGCGATCGACCGCGAGCAGGTGCGGGCCGCGCTCGGCGGGCAGTACGAAGGCGGTGACGTCGCCACCACGATGCTGCCGCCCACCAACATCAGCTACGACCCGAAGGCGAACATGTACGCCTCCACCACCGGGGGAGCGGTGGACAGCTACGCCAAGACCGAACTGAGCCAGTGCGGCAAGCCCGGCGGCTTCAGCACCACCCTGGTGGGCCTGTCCGGCGCCTCCCGGGGCCAGCAGGCGATGGAGGCGATGCAGGCGGCCCTGGCGAAGGTCGGCATCAAGGTCACCGTCAAGGTCGTGGACAGCACCGACTTCTACGACACCCTCTTCTCCTCGGCGAAGCTCAAGGCGGCCAAGTGGGGCATGGTGTACACCGGTTGGGTCGCCGACTACCCGACCGGCGGCGGCTTCCTGCGCCAACTCGTCGCCCCCGGCTCGGAGACCAACTACGCGGGCCTCGACGACAGCACCCTGAACAGCATGGTCGACCAGGCCGACGCGCTCACCAGCGCCTCGGCCGCGCAGAAGGCGTGGACGAAGATCGACGCCCAGGTGCTCTCCGACGCCGCCACGGTGCCCGTCGTCTACGACCGCCACCTGGTCTACCGCGGCCCGCGGCTGACCAACGTCTACCAGCAGCAGGTACTCGGCCAGATCGACCTCAGCGCGCTGGGCGTGAAGTGAGCACCTTGGCCAGCGCGTCGGCGAAGCGGTCGGTGGTACGGCGGTCGCGTACCGCCACCCGCAGCCAGTCCGGGCCGAGGCCGGGGAACGTGTCGCCGCGGCGCACCGCGTAACCGGACTCCCGCAGCGCCGCGCGCACGTCCGCCGCCCCCGGCGTGGACAGCAGGACGAACGGCGCCGCGGGGGCCGGCCCGGCGACCTCGACCCGCGGCAACTCGCCCAGCCGCGCCAGCAGGTGGGCCCGGTCGGCCGCGACCTGCCGGGCGGCCTCGGCGGCCTCGGCGACCGCGGCCGGCGACACGCACGCCTCGGCGGCCGCCAGCGCGGGTGACGACACCGCCCACAGCGGCTGCGCGGCGGCCAGCGCGGCCACCAACTCCGGAGCGCCCAGCACGTATCCGATCCGCAGGCCGGCCAGGCCCCAGGTCTTGGTCAGGCTGCGCAGCACCACCAGGCCGGGCACCGCGCCGCCGCCGTCCGCCAGGGACTCCCGCTCGCCCGGCACCGCGTCCATGAACGCCTCGTCCACCACCAGGGTGCGCCCCGGCCGGGCCAACTCCCGCAGCAGCGCCGCCGGATGGAGCACCGAGGTGGGGTTCGTCGGGTTGCCGACCACCACCAGGTCCGCGTCGGCGGGCACCTTGCCCGGGTCGAGCCGGAAGCCGTCGGAGGCGTCCAGCAGTACTCGCTCGACCAGGTGCCCGGCCGCCCGCAGCGCCGCCTCCGGCTCCGTGAACTGCGGGTGCACCACCACCGCGCGCCGCGGCCGCAGCACCCGCGCCAGCAGGACGAACGCCTCGGCCGCGCCCGCGGTCAGCAGCACCTCCGCGTCCGCCCGCCCGTGCCGCACCGCCACCGCGTGCCGTGCCGCCCGCCCGTCCGGATAGGCCGCCAGCCCGGTCAGCGTGGCGCCGACCACCTCGACCAGCCAGTCCGGGGGCGTGCCCGCGCGGACGTTCACCGCCAGGTCGACCAGCCCCTCACCCACCTCCGCGTCGCCGTGGTGCCGCAGGTCATGGCCGTCGGGATACACGTCGTCGGCTCCAGGGGGGACACGGGCGACCGCCACCGTGGCGTGCGCCGACTTCCGTTTGGGCAGGGCGAGTTCGGCGCCTGGACCGGCGGACAGGAGCGCCGCGGCCTCGGCCACCGACGGGGTGCCGAGCGCGCCGAGCACCACCGGCGACGGCGTCGGGACCGCCACCCGCGCCAGCTCCGCCGGGCCGAACCCGGCCACCGCCACGCCGAGTTCGGCCGCCGCACCGGCGATCGCGGGCGCGCCCTCCTTCCCGGCCACGGTGGCGATGCGCGCCAACCCTGGTGCGGCGGCGGGCCCCGCTGCCGCGACCGGCCCGGGGGACTCCGCCAGTGCGGCCGCCTCCGCCAGTGCCGCGCGGACCAGCGCCAGCACCTCGGCCGGGTCCGCGGCGCGGCTCGCGCCCACCCCGATGTGGTACGGCCGTCCGGTCACCGGGGCGGCCCGGCCGCGCAGGAGGTGACCAGCCGCCGGGCCAGGGCGGGCGCCGCGGCCCAGTGCGTGTGCAGGTAGGAGGCGTGCAGCCGGCCGTGGGCGAAGCCCTCGACGCGGCGCTCGGGGCGGACGAAGCCCCACGCCGGGGCCGGCCCGGCGCCCGGCTCGACCCGGGTGCGGTGGAACTCGTGGCCGCGCACCCGGGTGCCGGCGGCGGCCAGCACGCTGTCGCCGACGGCCACCGCCTCGCGGTAGCCGAGGGTCAGCCGCTCGCCCATCCACGCCTTCGCGTCGAGCACCCCGCACATCGGATGCCCGTCCAACTCCCGTACCAGGTACAGCAGTCCGGCGCACTCGGCGGCCACCGGGCCGGAGAAGCGCGCGACCTCGCGGCGCAGCGCGCCGTTGGCGGACAGCTCGGGCCCGTACATCTCGGGGAAGCCGCCGCCGATCACGACCCCCCGGGTGCCGGGCGGCAGCGCCTCGTCGGTCAGCGGGTCGAAGCCGACGACGTCGGCGCCCGCGGCGGCCAGCAGCTCTTCGTGCTCGGGGTAGGCGAAGGTGAAGGCGGCGCCGCGGGCCACCGCGACCACGGGCCGGGCGGCGGTACGGCCGGCGCGTTCGGCGGGGGCGCCGGCGGTCACTTCGGCGGCGACTTCGGCGGCCGGGTCCCACGCGGGGCCGGCCAGCGGGGGAGCGGTGCGCGCCAGCGCGAACAGCGCGTCCATGTCGCAGCCCGCGGCGACCTTTCCGGCCACCGCCCGCACCCACGCCAGCGCCTCCGCGCGCCGCTCGGCCGCCGGCACCAGCCCGAGGTGGCGGGCCGGCACCGCCAGCACGTCGGAGCGGCCCAGCGCGCCCAGCACCGGCATACCGACCTCCTCCAGGGCCGTGCGCAGGATCTCCTCGTGCCGGGCCGACCCGACCTTGTTGAGCACCACGCCGCCCAGCCGCACCCCCGGGTCGAAGGACGCGAAGCCGTGCACCAGCGCGGCGACCGACCGGGCCTGCGCGGACGCGTCCACCACCAGCACCACGGGCGCGGCCAGCACCTTGGCGACCTGCGCGGTCGAGGCCAGCTCGCCGTGCCCGGTGGCGCCGTCGAACAGGCCCATCACCCCCTCCACGACGGCCAGCCCGGCCCCGGCGGCGCCGTGCAGGAACAGCGGCACCATCCGCTCCACCCCGCACAGGTACGGGTCGAGGTTGCGGCCGGGCCGGCCGGTGGCCAGCGCGTGGTAGCCCGGGTCGATGTAGTCCGGGCCGACCTTGTGCGGGGAGACGGCCAGGCCGCGCGCGGCGAACGCGGCCATCAGCCCGGTGGCGACCGTCGTCTTGCCGCTGCGCGAGGACGGCGCGGCGACCACGAACCGCGGCATCGCGAACCGCGGCACCGCGCCCTGCGGCACCGTCTCCCGCGGCTCGGGCACCGCGCCCGTACCGGTGGCCGGACTCACCACTCGATCCCCCGCTGCCCCTTCTGCCCGGTGTCCATCGGGTGCTTGACCTTCGTCATCTCCGTCACCAGGTCCGCGAAGTCCAGGAGTTCGGCCGGCGCGTTGCGCCCGGTGACCACCACGTGCTGGCTGCCCGGGCGGTCCCGCAGCACCTCGACGACCTCCGCCACCGGCACCCATCCCCAGTGCATCGGGTACGCGAACTCGTCCAGCACGTAGAGCCGGTAGGTCTGGGCCGCCAGGTCCCGCTTGACCTGCTCCCAGCCCTCCCGGGCGGCCTCCTCGCTGGAGGCGGGGTCGCGCTGCACCCAGGACCAGCCCTCGCCCATCTTGTGCCAGACGACCTCGCCGCCCTCGCCGGAGGCGCCCAGCACCTTCAGCGCCCGCTCCTCGCCGACCTTCCACTTCGCGGACTTCACGAACTGGAACACCCCCACCGGCCAGCCCTGGTTCCAGGCCCGCAGCGCCATCCCGAAGGCGGCCGTGGACTTCCCCTTGCCCGGCCCGGTGTGCACGATCGTCAGCGGCCGGTTGCGGCGCTGGCGCGTGGTCAGCCCGTCGTCCGGCACCACACTCGGCTGTCCCTGCGGCATTACGCGGCCCTCCGTACGTCCTTGACCAGCGCGGACACCGTGTCGGCCCGCAGCTCCTCCAATGTCACCGCGGCGGCGCCCAGATCCCGGGCGAGCGTCCCGGCCAGGCCCAGCCGGACCGGGCCCGTCTCGCAGTCCACCACCACCGACGCGACCCCGGACGCGGCCAGCAGCCGGGCCGCCCGCGCCGCCCGCGGCAGCGGCTCGGGCCCGCCGGTGGCGCGCCCGTCGGTCACCACCACCAGCAGCGGCCGCCGCGAGGCGTCCCGCAGCCGCTCCACCCGCAGCACCTCGTGCGCCCGCAGCAGCCCCGCCGCCAGCGGGGTGCGGCCCCCGGTCGGCAGCTTCTCCAGCCGCGCCGCGCCCGCGTCTACCGACGACGTCGGCGGCAGCGCCAACTCCGCGCCGGCGCCCCGGAACGTGACCAGGCCGACCTTGTCCCGCCGCTGGTAGGCGTCGAGCAGCAGCGACAGCACCGCGCCCTTCACCGCCACCATCCGCTTCCGCGCGGCCATCGAGCCCGACGCGTCGACCACGAACAGCACGAGGTTGCCCTCCCGGCCCTCCCGCACCGCCTGCCGCAGATCCGCCCGGCGCACCACCAGCCCGGCGCCCGCCCGCCCCCGCGCCCGCTGGTGCGGCGCCGCCGCGCGCAGCGTCGCCGTCAGGTGCAGCGCCGCGAGCCGGCCGTGCGGCAGCTCCGCGCCCGTCGTCCGCCCCTGCGCGGTGCGGGCCCGCGAGCGCCGCCCGGCCGCGCCCTCGCCGAGCCCGGGCACGGTCAGCGCCCGGGTCCGGTACGGCTCACCGGCGGCGGACGGCGGCTGCTCGGCACCTGCCGCCGCGCCCGCGCCCGCGCCGGGCTGCGGGGATGCGGGTTCGGCGCCGGCGTCGGGGGCCGAGTCGCCGGCCTCGGGGCCCGCGGTGTCCTCGCGCTGCGGCGGCACCCCGCCGCCCCCGCCGGGGCCGTCGCCGCCCGGGCCGCCCTCGGGGCCGCCGTCCGGGCCGGGGCCGCCGTCAGGATCGGGGTCGGGCTCCGGGTCGTCGTCCGGGCCCGGGCGCTCGTCCACGTCGTTCGCCGCCTGCTCGGCCGCCGCCTGCTCGGCCTCCTGCCGGGCCTGCTCCAGCGCCTCGTCCAGCTTCTGCTCGTCCAGCCCGGGCGCGTCGAACGGGTTGCGGCGGCGCCGGTGCGGCAGCGCCAGCAGCGCGGCCTGCCGGACGTCGTCGGCCGTCACCTCGGTGCGGCCCGCCCACGCCGCCAGCGCGGTCGCGGTACGCGCCATCACGATGTCCGCGCGCATCCCGTCCACCTCGAAGGCCGCGCAGGTCGCCGCGATCTGCCGCAGCACCGTGTCGCCGAGCACCACCGACGGCAGCAGCGCCCGTGCGGCCGCGATCCGCTCCCGGGTCCGCCGCTCCTCCTCCGCCCACCGCGCGGCGAAGGCCGCCGGGTCCGCGTCGTAGGCCAGCCGGCGGCGCACCACCTCCACCCGCTCGTCGGTCTCGCGCGAGGCGGTGACCTCCACGGTCAGCCCGAACCGGTCGAGCAACTGCGGCCGCAGCTCGCCCTCTTCGGGGTTCATCGTGCCCACCAGCAGGAAGCGCGCCGCGTGCCGCACCGACACGCCCTCGCGCTCCACGTAGCTCGCCCCCGTCGCGGCGGCGTCCAGCAGCACATCCACCAGGTGGTCGTTGAGGAGGTTGACCTCGTCGACGTAGAGCACACCCCGGTGCGCCTCGGCCAGCAGCCCCGGCTCGAACGCCTTCACGCCCTCGGCCAGCGCCCGTTCGAAGTCCAGCGCGCCGACGAGCCGGTCCTCGGAGGCACCCACCGGCAACTCGACGAGCTTCGTGGCGCGCCGGGCGCCGGCCGGGTCCGGGTCGTGCGGCCCGTCCGGGCAGCCCGGGTCCGGCGCGGCCGGGTCGCAGCTGAACCGGCAGCCGGGCACCACCGCCACGTCCGGCAGCAGCGCGGCGACCGCGCGCACCGTCGTCGTCTTCGCCGTCCCCTTCTCCCCGCGCACCAGCACACCCCCCACCGCGGGCGAGACCGCGTTGAGCAGCAGGGCCAGCCGCAGGTCGTCCTGCCCGACGACAGCGGTGAACGGATAGGTGATGCTCATGCCAGGATCGCTCCTTCGAGCGGAAGTCGTGGGTTCGGGGCCATGCGCGGCGCCTGCGGCGGTGCCTGCTGTGCGCGGGGCGGCGGCGGTCTCACGGCGCCCCCGGCGGCAGGAACGGCAGGCCCTCCGGCGGGCCCTGCTCCACCAGCCGCAGCAGCGCCCCGGTGTCGGCGTGCTCCTCGACCAGGTCCGCCAGCCGCTCCAACTGCTCCTCCCGCAGCGCCTCGAAGCGGGTGCCGGGCGCGGGCACGAAGCGCCGCCCGGCCGCCGCGGCCACCTGCCGCAGGAACGCCCGCCGGAAGCCGTCGCTCTCCAGCGACCCGTGCCAGTGGGTGCCCCACACCGCGCCGACCCGGCAGCCGTCGAGGAACGGCTCGTCGCCGCCGCGCAGTTCGGCCACCCCGTGGTGGATCTCGTAGCCGCGCACCGGCTCGCCGTACTGCGTGCCCTCCGGGCGGGCGAGGGTCTTCTCCCGGGCGAAGCGGACCCGTACCGGCAGCAGGCCCAGCGCCCGGACCGTACCGGCCTTCGACTCCACCTCGTCGTCGATGCTCTCGGCCAGCAGTTGGAAGCCGCCGCAGATGCCCAGCACCGGGCGGCCCTGCGCCGCGCGCTGCCGTACCGCGTCGGCCAGGCCGCGCGCGTGCAGCCACTCCAGCGCGCGGACGGTGCCGCGGGTGCCGGGCAGCACCACCAGGTCGGCGTCGGCCAGTTCGTCCGGGCGGTCCACGAACCGCACCACCACACCGGGTTCGGCGGCCAGCGCGTCGAGGTCGGTGAAGTTCGACATCAGCGGCACCGCGGCCACCGCGACCCGCAGCACCTCCTCGCCGTGGGGCGCCTCGACCGCGGACTCGCGCACCGCGCCGCGCAGCGACACCCGCAGCCCGTCCTCCTCGTCGATGCCCAGGCCGTGCGCGAAGGGCAGCACCCCGAGGGTGGGGCGGCCGGTGAGGCCGTGCAGCATGTCCAGGCCCGGCCGGAGCAGCGAGACGTCACCGCGGAACTTGTTCACCAGGTAGCCCGCGACGAGCCGCTGGTCCTCCTTCGCGAGCAGCGCCGTCGTGCCGTAGAAGGACGCGAAGACGCCGCCGCGGTCGATGTCGCCCACCACGACCACCGGCAGCCGCGCGCTCCTGGCCACCGCCATGTTGACGATGTCGGTACGGCGCAGGTTGATCTCCGCGGGGCTGCCCGCGCCCTCGCAGACCACCGCGTCGTGCGTACGGCCCAGCTCCTGGAGGCAGTCCACCACGGTGCCGAGCAACTCCGCCTGCTTGCCGCCGTGGTAGCCGCGCGCGCTCAGCTCGCCGACCGGCCTGCCCAGCACCACCACCTGGCTGCGCTGCTCGCCGCCCGGCTTGAGCAGCACCGGGTTCATCAGCGCCGACGGCTCCACCCCGGCCGCCTGCGCCTGCATCGCCTGCGCCCGGCCGATCTCGGCGCCCTCCCGGGTCACGTACGAGTTGAGCGACATGTTCTGGCCCTTGAACGGCGCCACCCGCAGGCCCTGCCGGGTCAGCCACCGGCAGATCCCCGCGGTCACCACGCTCTTGCCGGTGTCCGAACCGGTCCCGGCGACCATCAGCCCCTTCACCGCGCACCCCTCGTGCCGGTCCGGCCGCGGGCCGCCGACAGCAGCACCGACGCGCCCAGCGCGAGCGCGCCGACCCGGCGGGACAGCCGCACCGCGCGCCCGATGTCGGCCGGCCGCGGCGGCCGGAACCCCGCGCCCAGCACCGGCCGGTGCTCGACCCGCCCCCCGTACGCCAGGGTGCCGCCCAGCCGCACCCGCAGCGCCCCCGCGAACGCGGCCTCGACCGGCCCGGCGTTGGGCGAGGGGTGCCGCGGCCCGTCCCGGCGCGCGGTGGCCAGCGCGCTGCGCGGATACGGCCCGGCCAGCGCGGCGAGCAGGGCGGTCAGCCGCGCGCCGGGGTAGCCGGCCGCGTCGTCCAGCCGGGCGGCCGCCCACCCGAAGCGCAGGTGCCGCGGGGAGCGGTGGCCGACCATCGCGTCCAGCGTGTTGGCGGCACGGAAGCCGACCAGCCCGGGCACCCCCGCGAGCCCGCCCCACACCAGGGCGCCGACCACCGCGTCCGAGGTGTTCTCCGCGACCGACTCCACCACCGCCCGCGCCAGCGCGTCGGCGTCCAGCGCGGCCGGGTCCCGCCCGCACAGGTGCGGCAGCCGGTCCCGGGCGGCGGCCAGGTCGCCGGCCTGAAGCGCCGCGCCGATCGTGCGGGCCTCCCGGGCGAGCGAAGTGCCGCCCAGCACCGACCAGGTGGCCGCCGCGGCCAGCGCCGCGCCCAGCAGCGGGCGGCGCCGGGCCGCCCGCTCGGCGACGGCGGCCGCGGCCACCGCGCCGCCCACGCACAGCGCCGCGTACGCGCTGCCGGCGCCCCGGTCGTCGCGCCACATCCGCTGCTCCAGGGCGCCGGCGGCCCGCCCGAACCCGGCCACCGGGTGGCCGCGGCGCGGGTCGCCGATCAGGAGGTCGCCGAGGAAGCCGAGTGCGGCGCCGTACGCGTAGGCACGGTGGCGGCCGCTCATGCCGCGGATATCCGGGTACCGGCGGCCGCAAGGGCGGCTGCCGCCTGCGTGCAGGGCATGGCGAAGTCCTCACTCAGGGTCCGCGCCCTGGCTCGACGTGACCGGCGGTGAGAGTCTCCTGGCTCCCGGATCAACGCACTCCCGGGCCTTCCCGCCGGCGTGCGCCGGCCGTGGCCTCCAGCTTCGGGAGTGCACTCCCCGGTGACAGTGGCGGGACCGCGTCGGATTCGCACCGACTTCCTCTCCTGCCGCCGCATTGCTCCCGGCAGTTCACCACGCCCGGAGAAACCCCGTCAACCGGGCCTGCCTGCGGCTTTGCGGCCCCGCGCCGACGGGTGGGCGTGCGGCCGGCTCAGAGGGAGGCGTGCTCGGGAAGCAGCTCCTGGATGCCGATGCGGTGGTAGAACTCCGCGCGGATGCGGTCGCTGACCGCGGACACGACCTCGCTGCCGTCGCGGCTGGGGTCGATGTGGGTGCGGAACGGCCGCTCGCCCTGCGGCAGTCCGACCACCCGGACGATCTCGTCCGCGACCTCGTCCACGGTCCGCCCCGCGGGGAAGAGGTCGGTGAGCGCCTGCGCCATGGAGTCGCGCACCGCGCCGTACGCCTCGTCGTACGCGGTGTCCCGTACGGTGTCGGCCGGCCGGGCCGCGTGGGCGAAGTGGTTGGTGCCCGACGGGTAGGCGCCCGGCACCACGATGACGGTGTCGATGCCGAACCGGACCAGCTCGGCGGCGTAGCTCTCGGCCAGTGCGTCCATGCCCGCCTTCGCCGCGAAGTACGGGGCGAGGAACGGCGGGTGGCCGCCGCGGGTGGAGGACGACCCCACCCACACCAGCAGCCCCTCGCCCTGGCGGCGCAGGTGCGGCAGCGCGGCGCGGTTGACGCGCTGGGTGGACAGGACGTTGGCGTCGTAGAGCGCGGCGAGCTGTTCGGGGGTGAACGCCTCGGTCGGGCCCAGCGCCATGTGGCCGGCGTTGTGGACGACCACGTCCAGCCGGCCCTGCTCGGCGGTGACCTGCTCGATCGCCGCGTCGACGGACGCCTGGTCCTGCACGTCCATCTCGATGCCGCGCACGTCCACGCCCTCCGCCTCTGCGTACGCGGCGAGTTCGGCCACGCGGGGGGCGTTGCGGTCGGCGGTGGCGCGCATGCCCGCGTAGACGGTGTGCCCGGCCCCGGCCAGGAAGCGGGCGGCGAGGTTGCCGATGCCGCTGGAGGCGCCGGTGACGACGATGACCTTCGGACCGGTGCGGTGTGTCGTGGCTGGTGTCATGGCTGTTCCTGCCTCCTAGATGATTCCGCCGTTGGCGCGGACGGTCTGGCCGTTGACCCAGTGGCCGGCGGGGCCGGCCAGGAAGGCGGCCACCTCGGCGATGTCCTCGGGGGTGCCCAGGCGCTCCAGCGGGGGCTGGGCCGCGAGGCGGTCGACGGTCTCCTGGTCCTTGCCGGCCATGAACAGGGGTGTGGCGGTGGGCCCGGGGGCGATCGCGTTGACGGTGATGTCCCGGCCGCGCAGCTCGCGGGCGAGGATCAGGGTCAGCGCCTCGACGGCGCCCTTGCTGGCGGTGTAGGCCCCGTAGCCGGGGAACTGGAGCCCCACGACGGAGGTCGAGAGGTTCACGATGGCCCCGCCCGCGCGCAGTCGGCGGGCGGCCTGCTGGTCGACCACGAAGCTGCCGCGGATGTTGGTGCGGTGCACCGCGTCCAGCTCCGCGAGGTCCAGGTCGACGATCGGCTTCAGCCGCATCACGCCGGCGGTGTGCACGACGGCGTCCAGCCCGCCGAAGGCGGCCTCCACGGTGTCGAAGGCGGCGGCCATGGCGTGCTCGTCGGCGACGTCGCCGCCGACGGTGACGGCCCGGCCCCCGGCGCCCGTGATCTCCGCGGCGAGCGCCTCGGCGGCGGCCTTGTTGCCGGCGTAGTGAATGCCCAGGGCGTACCCGTCGCGGGCGAGCCGCCGGACGACGGCCCGGCCGATGCCACCGGACCCACCGGTGACCAGGGCGACGCGGACAGGGGTGGCGCTGGTGGACATGGCGTCCTCCTTGTTTTCGTCGATACGATCTGACGAGATCAACGATAACACAGATGGGGATCGATGATTCGGTCAGAGTGTTATCGGCGAAAACAGGAGAGGGGCCCGCGGGCGCCGGCATGCGAACAGCCCGCCGCCGGGACCCAGGTGGCGGGTCCCGGCGGCGGGCCGGGTGACGGCGGAGGGAGGGTGCGCTCAGCCGGCTATGAGGTGGATGCCGTAGGCGACGGCGGCGGCGCAGGCGGCGAAGCACAGGTAGGCGCCGGTGCGCGTCAGGAGCGCGGTGCCCTGGGCGGACGAGGGGCGGGAGAGCCCGACGATGCCGAGCGTGAAGACCCCGACGAGGCCGACGGTGGACAGCAGTGTGACCGCGAGGACCGTGCCGAGCGCGTGCCAGTCGATGCTCATGGCGTGCCCTTTCAGACCGTGGTGGGAGCGGAGGCGGGAGGCGGGACGGGGGAGGCCGCCGGAACGGCGGGCCCGGGGGCGGGTTGCGGCTCGGCCGCGGGCTCGGACGCGCTGTCGACCACGGTGACCGGGACGACGTGGACCGCGGGGGCGAGGTGGACGGCCGGTGCGGCCGGGACCGGGATCGTGGCCGGGACGGGGGCCTCGGCGGCCGCGGCGTCGTTGACGTTCGCGTGCGTGACCGGCTTGCGGCGGGCCGCCGTACGGACCACCGCGCACACCGCGAGGCCGATCACGCCGACCGTGGTGACCCCCCAGGTCCCGCGGTCGGCGAGGTAGGCCGCGGCGCCGGCGACCAGCCCGGCCGCGGGAAGGGTGAGCGCCCACGCGGCGACCATGCGCCCGGCGGTGCCCCAGTGGACCACCGCCCCGCGCCGCCCGAGCCCGGCCCCGAGTACCGACCCGGAGCAGACCTGCGTCGTCGACAGCGCGAACCCCAGGTGCGAGGACGCCAGGATCGTCGCCGCGGCGCCGGTCTGCGCCGCGAACCCCTGCTGCGGCTGGATGTCGGTGATGCCGCGGCCGACGGTCCTGATGATCCGCCAGCCGCCGATGTACGTGCCCAGCGCGATCGCGGTGCCGGCCGCGCAGATGACCCACAGCGGCGGGTCGGACCCGGGCGCGAGCGAACCGCCGGCGATGAGCGTGAGGGTGATGACGCCCATCGTCTTCTGCGCGTCATTGGTGCCGTGCGCGAGGGACACCAGCCCGGCGGAGGCGATCTGCCCGACCCGGTAGCCGCGCGAGGTGGCCGCCGGATCGGCGGCGCGGCCGAGCCGGTAGGTGAGCCGGGTGGCGAGCATCGAGGCGAGGCCGGCCACCACGGGCGCGGCCACTGCCGGAATGATCACTTTCATGACGACCGCGTCCCCGTGCACGCCGTGCGCGCCGACCGAGACGAGGGTGGCGCCGATCAGTCCGCCGAAGAGCGCGTGCGAGGAGCTGGAGGGGAGCCCGGCCAGCCAGGTCACCAGGTTCCACACGATCGCGCCGACCAGTGCGGCGAAGATCATCGCGGGTCTGATGCCGGCCGACTCGTCGATGATCCCGCCGGAGATCGTCTTGGCGACCTCCACCGACAGGAAGGCGCCGACCAGGTTGAGTACGGCTGACATGCCCACCGCGACGCGGGGTCCGAGGGCCCCCGTCGAGATGGTGGTCGCCATGGCGTTGGCGGTGTCGTGGAAGCCGTTGGTGAAGTCGAAGACGAGAGCGGTGGCGATCACGAGTCCGATCAGGAGCGTGATGTGTTCCATGGGCCCAGCAATCGTTCGGTCGGGCAGTGGCGAGGTGAACGTACGGAGCATTGATGAACGGAAGGTGAACTCGCGGCAGACTCGGAGTGCTGACATGAATCATCGGTGAACGCGGGGGGATCGGGAAGGGGTGCGGAGCGGTCGGGAGCGGTCGGCGCGACGCCCTGGCGCACTCCTGCGTGATCCCGCGGACCGGTGAAGCGAGCCGTAATCCGTGCTCTTTGGTGGTCGGTCCGCCCGTGGCACCCTCGAACCGGTATCAGCGGCACCAACGGCAGCAAGGGGTTCCCGTGCACGACGCAGCACAGCAGACCTGGTCCGACGTGGTCGACGCGGCCCGCCGCACCGTCGCGGACGGCCTCGTGGTCGGCACCTCCGGCAACGTCTCCGCCCTCGTCGGCGACGACCTGGTCCTGGTCACCCCCACCGGCGTGCCCTACCACCGGCTCGGGCCCGGCGACCTCGTCGGCGTCGACCTCGCCAGCGGGCGCCAGGTGCGCGGCGAGCTCAGACCGACCAGCGAACTCCCGCTCCACCTCGCCGTCTACCGCGGCACCCCCGCGCGGGCGGTCGTCCACACCCACGCACCGCACGCCACCGCCGTCTCCACGCTCGTCGCCGAGCTGCCCGCCATCCACTACATGGCCGCGGAGCTCGGCGGACCCGTCCGCGTCGCCGACTACGCCCTCTACGGCACCCCCGAACTCGCCGACGCCGTCCTCCACGCCCTCCGCGGCGACCGCACCGCCTGCCTCATGCGCAACCACGGGATGATCAGTCTCGGCGACACCCTCGACCGCGCCTACGACCGCGGCGCCCAGCTCGAATGGATGTGCCGCGTCTGGCTCACCGCGACTTCCACGGGCTCCACTCCCACGACCCTCACCCCCGCGGAACTCGAAGCCGCGGGAACCAAGTTCCGTGGTTACGGCCAACCCTGACCCCCCGGGTGCCCCCGTCCCGCCCGTCCCGGGACCTTGCGGCCGGTGGGTGGCTTGTCGCGCCGTTCCCCGCGCCCCTGAGCACGCCCGGGTACCCCGTGGTGCGGGCCCGCCCGGGGGTGCCCCTGTCCGACGGCTCCCGGACCTTGCGGTGAGTGGGTGGCTTGTCGCGCAGTTCCCCGCGCCCCTGGGTAGCTACCTGGTCCTACCGGAGTGACCTGACCCGGTGCAGGAGGGACGTCGGCTTGCTCCGGAAGGACCAGAAGCATTTCCAGGGGCGCGGGGAACTGCGCGACCAGCCCACCACCGGCCGCAAGGTCCGGGAACCGGACAGTTAGGGGCACCCCGGGCGGAGCCCCGCCACGGAAGACCAGAAGCATTTCCAGGGGCGCGGGGAACTGCGCGACAAGCTACCCACGGGCCGGAAGGTCCCGGCACCCCCGTGGGAGGGGGCACACGTCGGGTGCGGTGGCGCCCGCCCGGAGGGGGTAGCAGAGTGAGGGTGATGCGCTTTCGACACGCGGTGGCCGTGGCGGCCACGACAGTGGTGAGTGCCGGCGCGGCCGCATTGGCGGCGGGCCGGTACGGATCGAGGTTCGCCCTGAACCCGGGGGTGGCGGGCCCGCCACCGGGCGGGGCGGTGACGGTGCACAGCGTGACGCCGCACGAGGTCGTGCTGACCCGCACCACGGAGTCGGGCCGCCCGGGGGTGTACGGCCTGAGCGGCCCGGGCGTGCACGCGACGGTGGGCCGGGTGCTCAGGACCGACGGCCGCTCCGTGACCAGGGAACTGCTCGGCACGGGTAAGGGCACCGTGGACGCGGGCGCGTTCGTCCGGCTGACCCCGCAGGCGTACGCGGGCGACCCGCGGACCGCGTGCGGCCTGGAGTTCCACGACGTGGAGGTCGAGGGCGAACTGGGCCCGATGCCCGCCTGGTACGTACCCGGCGCCCGCTCGATCTGGGTGATCGCGGTGCACGGCGTGGGCGCCACCCGTGAGCAGGCCCTCGCGGTCCTGCCCGCCCTGCACCGCTTCCGGCTGCCGGTCCTGGTCCCGACGTACCGCAACGACGCGGGCGCCCCCGCCTCCCCGGACCGTATCGGCCACCTCGGCGCCACCGAGTGGCGCGACCTGGACGCGGCGATGCGCCACGCGGTGGCGCACGGCGCGACGGCCCTGGTGCTGTACGGCTGGTCCACCGGCGCGGCGATGGCGCTGCGGGCCCTGCGCCGCTCCCCGTCGGCCGACAAGGTCGCCGGCCTCGTCCTGGACTCGCCGGTGCTGGACTGGCGCGCCACGGTCACCGCGGCGGTCCGCGCCCGCGGCCTGCCCGCCGCCGTCACGCCGCTCGCCGTCCGCGCCGCGCAGGGCCGTACCGGCGCGCAGGGCCCCCGCTCCGCGGAGGAAACCGCAGAAACGGAAGCGGGCGGGCCGGCCGGCCTGGACGTACCGACGCTGATCGTGCACGGCCCCGACGACACCTTCGCCCCTTGGTCCGCCTCGCGCGCGCTCGCCGCACGCTACCCCGGCAAGGCATCCCTGCACACGGTGCCCGGCGCCGCCCACACCGCGATGTGGAACGCCGACCCGGCCGCGTACGAGGAGACGCTGCGCCGCTTTCTGACCCCGCTCATGTGAGCGCGTTCACAGTCGGGTTTGGGATTCTGGGTGCTGAGCGGCGAGACTGATCAGGTGACGTCCCGTATCCCGCGAGACACTCCGCTCCGCCTCGTCCCCCGCCGGCCGCTCACCGCGGCCCGCAGGACCGCCACGACGCGCAGGTCGCGACCGGCGCGCCCCCCCGAGGGCACCCCCTCGATCCCCGAACTCGCCCACGTCGCCAGGGCCGAACTCGCCGCCGCGGTACGGCTCGCGCGGTGGGCCGGCACCGGCCCCGGCACCGCGGGGCCGACCGGGATACTGCCGGACGGCACCGTCGCCCAGGCCGCGGCCGACCTCGGGCTGACCCCCGGCCAGGTCCGCACCGCCTGGGACCGGGCACGGCTGTCCGGCCTGATCGAGCTGCACCGCGGCACCGCCCGCCCCGGCTGGCGGCTGCGCGCCTGGGACACCGACGACACTGCGGTGCTGCGCGGCTGGGTGGCCCTGTTCGACGCCTGGTCCCTCGCCCACCCGTTCCTCGCGCCCGACACGCGGGGGGACGATGATGACGGTGCCGATGGTGCCGATGGTGCCGATGGTGCCGACACCGGCGGCGCGCTGGGCGCCGACCCCGCCCTGGTCGCCGAAGTCATCGAGGCCGCACCGCAGTTGCTGTCCTTCCTGCACCTCTCGCAGGGCCCGGTGCCGCTGGACACGCTGCTGGACCTGCTGCGGCAGCGCGTCGCCGAACTGCGCACCGAGCGGCACGAACCGCCCGCCGCGGGCGACCCGCTGCCCGCCCTGCTGGACTGGGTGCTGGAAGCCGCCACCGACGTGGGCGCGCTGCGCCCGCGCGACCCGAAGCGCCCGGACGAGGCCGCGCTGACCGCGCTGGGCAGCTGGGCGGTGTGGGTCAAGCTGGAGCAGATCTGCGTGGCCGCCCAGGGCCCGGCGGGGAACATGGAGCAGTCCGCGGAGACGATGCTGCGCGCCTGCGCCCGCCTGTCCCCGGGGCCGGCCCGCGCCGAGTACCGCGCGTGGCTGGCCGCCCGCCCGGTCGCGCCGGCCGTCGCCGAGCTGCTGGAGACCGCCCGCGGCGAGGACGCGCTGCTGCGCGGGCTGGCCTTCGAGGCGCTGCGCGTGGTCGGCGACCCGGCGGAGGCGGCGGTGCGCGCGGTCGTCAACGAACCGACGCTGCGCCCCTACGCGGTGCTGTGGCTGGCGGAGTTGGACGGCGGCGACCCGGACACCGCGACCGGGCTGCTGAGCCGCGAGGAGGCCACCTGGCTGTGGGTGGACACCGCCGCCGCGGTCGCCGACCACGGCGACGAGCACCTGCTCGTCAGCCACCTGGAGACGGCCGTCCAGGGCTCGGTGCCCGGGCTGCTCCAGGAGGTGCGGCGGGCCGGCCACCCCCGCACCGTGCAGGTCCTGGTCGCCCTCGCCGCCGCGCACCCCGACCCCGCGCTGGCGAAGGCGATGCGCAAGGCGGCGTTCCAGGTGCACACCGGCGAGGCGTGAACAGCCTCTACGACGACGGGAGTTCGGGCGCGTAGGTGCCGAAGCACCACAGGTTCCCCTCCGCGTCCCGGACCACGTAGTCGCGCGAACCGTAGTCCTTGTCGGTGAGCGGCGCCACGATCTTCGCGCCGGCGGCCGCCGTACGGGCGTAGTGCGCGTCGACGTCGTCGACCGCCACGTAGACCGAGGTGGGCCCCAGGTGCTGGGCGGCCTGCCCGTACGCGCCTTCGTCCGTGGCGGTGCCGAGCATCACGATGCCGTTGCCGTGGGCGAGTTCGGCGTGGGCGACGGTGCCGTCGTCGTTCTCGTACACGGCGACCTCGGTGAAGCCGAACGTGTCCTTCAGCAGCGCGATGGCGCCCTTCGCGTCCTGGTACCGCAGGGCGGGGCAGACGCTGAGCCGGCCGGTCATGGGTGGTCTCCCTTCCCGAGGGCGGCCAGTGCCCGTCACTGGCACATGTCCGAGTATGGGCGATGTGCCCGGCGGGTGCGCGCAGCCGTGGCGGCGGAGCCGGGAAAAGCGGTTGCGGGTCGGTCGTAGAATGCACCTATGGCAGTTCTGCTCCTCGATTAGCCGAGTCGACCAGCCGCGGCGCCGACCCACCGGTCACGGCGCCCGCCCCGACCGCAGTCCGCGGGCCGGCTTCCGACGCCTTCGCGCCGCCGCGCCCCCGGACCTCTCGTCCTCCGCTGCCGCCTGGCGCGGCGCCCATCGCCCTGGAGCTTCACCCGTGATCACTGCCACCGGCATCGAGTTGCGCGCCGGCGCCCGCATCCTCATCGAATCCGCCTCCTTCCGCGTCGCCAAGGGCGACCGGATCGGCCTGGTCGGCCGGAACGGCGCCGGCAAGACCACCCTCACCAAGGTGCTGGCCGGCGAGGGCCAGCCCGCCGCCGGAAGCGTCACCAACTCCGGCGAGGTCGGCTACCTCCCGCAGGACCCGCGCGCCGGCGACCTCGAGACCATCGCCAGCGACCGGGTGCTGTCCGCCCGCGGCCTTGACGTGGTGCTGCGCAAAATGCGCGAGAACGAGGAGCGGATGGCCAACGGCAAGGGCGCCACCCGCGAGAACGCGATGAAGAAATACTCGCGGCTGGAAACGGAATTCCTCACCAAGGGCGGATACGCCGCCGAGGCCGAGGCCGCCACCATCGCCGCCGCGCTCGGCCTGCCCGACCGGGTGCTCGGCCAGCCGCTGCGCACCCTGTCCGGCGGGCAGCGGCGCCGGGTCGAACTGGCCCGCATCCTGTTCTCCGACGCCGACACGCTGCTGCTCGACGAGCCCACCAACCACCTCGACGCCGACTCCATCACCTGGCTGCGGGACTACCTCAAGTCCTACCGCGGCGGATTCATCGTCATCTCCCACGACACCGACCTGATCGAGACGGTCGTCAACAAGGTCTTCTATCTCGACGCCAACCGCTCCCGTATCGACGTCTACAACATGGGCTGGAAGCTCTACCAGCAGCAGCGGGAAGCCGACGAGAAGCGGCGCCACCGCGAGCGCGCGAATGCCGAGAAGAAGGCCGCCGCGCTGAATTCGCAGGCCGACAAGATGCGCGCGAAGGCCACCAAGACCGTTGCCGCGCAGAACATGGCGCGCCGGGCGGAGAAGCTGCTGTCCGGGCTGGAAGAGGTCCGGCAGGCCGACAAGGTCGCGAAACTGCGCTTCCCCGACCCGGCGCCGTGCGGCAAGACCCCCCTGATGGCCGAAGGGCTCTCGAAGTCCTACGGCTCGCTGGAGATCTTCACCGACGTCGACCTGGCCATCGACCGCGGCTCACGCGTGGTCATCCTCGGGCTGAACGGCGCCGGCAAGACCACGCTGCTGCGGTTGCTGGCCGGGGTGGAGCAGCCCGACACCGGCGCCGTCACCCCCGGCCACGGCCTCAAGCTCGGCTACTACGCGCAGGAGCACGAGACCCTCGACCCGGACCGCACCGTGCTGGAGAACATGCGCTCCGCCGCGCCCGACACCGACCTGGTCGAGATCCGCAAGATCCTCGGTTCCTTCCTCTTCTCCGGCGACGACGTCGACAAGCCCGCCCGGGTGCTGTCCGGCGGTGAGAAGACCCGGCTGGCGCTGGCCGCGCTCGTCGTCTCCAGCGCCAACGTGCTGCTGCTAGACGAGCCCACCAACAACCTCGACCCGGCCAGCCGCGAGGAGATCCTCGGCGCGCTGCACACCTTCACCGGCGCGGTCGTGCTGGTCACCCACGACGAGGGCGCGGTCCACGCGCTCGAACCCGAGCGGATCATCATGCTGCCCGACGGGGTCGAGGACCTGTGGAGCCAGGCGTACGCCGACCTGGTCGCGCTGGCCTGAGCCCGGGGCCCTGCGGCGCCGCTCCGACGCGGTGCCGCACGGCCGGGGGAGCGGCGCCCCTACTGCGCCGTTGGGCCGGATGATCATGCTGAATCGATCATTCGGCCCATCGTTGATCCTTCATCTGTATGAGTCGGCCTCGTACCGCCGCCCTGCCCCGGCCAGCCGCCCGCCCGGCCCGCCGATCAGTGCCATGACGTCGGTGAACTCCTTACCCACCGGGCTGACCTGCCGGTATTCCCCGGGGGAAGATCTCGGCACGGGAATTACGGCCGGGAAATTGCCCGCACACCGGGTTCTGCGGGGGCTATCGGCACATTCGGTCGCCGAATGTACGGCGATCGACCTTGTCGAATGGGTGGCCAGGAACCGGGTTAGGGGTGATCATGAGAGTCCATAGCGCACTTCCCTGGAGGAGGCACGGGTGGCCGAGACTCTGAAGAAGGGCAGCCGGGTGACCGGCGCCGCGCGCGAGAAGCTCGCGGCAGACCTGAAGAAGAAGTACGACTCCGGTGCGAGCATTCGTGCCCTCGCCGAGGAGACCGGGCGTTCCTACGGGTTCGTCCACCGGATGCTCAGCGAGTCGGGCGTGGTCCTGCGCGGCCGCGGCGGTGCGACACGCGGCAAGAAGGCCGACGCGGCCTGATCACCGCGGGGAATTCCCGCGGGCGGGGGCGGAGCGGGCGCCGGACGGCGTTCACGGTCCGCCCCGGGGTGTGTACGGGCACCCGTACGACCGGCGCGCCGAGCGAGTGGTTACTCTTCGGTAATCATGTTCGCGGTCCGCTCGGAGGTGCCCGATGCCCGATGCCCACGTCCTGCTCGAACGCGACGGAGTCCGGCTCACCCTGGACGGTGCCGTCGCACACATCACCCTCTGCAACCCGGCCAAGCGCAACGTCCAGTCACCCGCCCTGTGGCGGGCCCTGGCCGAGGCGGGGCGGCTGCTGCCGGGGAGCGTACGGGTCGCGGTCCTGCGCGGCGAGGGCGTGTCCTTCTCCGCCGGGCTCGACCGGCGTGCGTTCACTCCTGAGGGCTTCGAGGGCGAACCGTCCTTCCTCGACCTCGCGCGCGGCACCGAGCAGCAGCTCGACGCGGCCATCGAGGGGTACCAGGAGGCGTTCACCTGGTGGCGGCGCACCGACCTCATCACGGTCGCCGCTGTCCAGGGGCACGCGATCGGGGCCGGCTTCCAGCTCGCCCTCGCCTGCGACCTGCGGGTCTGTGCGGACGACGTCCAGTTCGCCATGCGGGAGACCTCGCTCGGGCTCGTGCCCGACCTCACCGGCACCAAGCCGCTGGTCGAACTCGTCGGCTACGGCCGCGCCCTCGAGATCTGCGTGACCGGACGCTTCGTCCACGCGGACGAGGCCCTCCGCAGCGGCCTCGCCAACGTCGTCGTGCCCGCCCCCGAACTCGACGACACCGTCTCCGACCTCGTCGCCGCAGTACTCTCGGCGCCCCGCGACGCCGTCATCGAGACAAAGGGGTTGCTGCGCTCCGCGCTGGTCGAGGACGAGGGTGCCCAGCGCGCCGCCGAGCGTGCGGCCCAAGGCCGCAGGCTTCGTGACCTCATGAACGTCTCCGACTGACCGGACCCCCCGGGTGCCCCCGTCCCGCCCGTCCGGGACCTTGCGGCCGGTGGTGGGCTTGTCGCGCCGTTCCCCGCGCCCCTGGGAATGCTTCTGGTCTTCCGTGGCGGGGCTCCGCACCATCTGCCCTGTCCGGCGGTTCCCGGACCTGGCGGCCGGGAAGTGGCTGGTCGCGCAGTTCCCCGCGCCCCTGGGAAAGCTTCTGCTCCTCCCGGAGCCAGCCGATGTGGTGCTGCCGACAGCCGACCTCCCCCTGCACCAAGTCAGCTCACTCCGGCACGACCAGGTAGCTACCCAGGGGCGCGGGGAACTGCGCGACCAGCCATCCACTTACCGCCAGGTCCGGGAACTGTCGGACAGGGGACCCCCGGGCGGGCCCGCACCACGGGGTACCCGAAGCGTTTCCAGGGGCGCGGGGAACTGCGCGACCAGCCCACCACCGACTGCAAGGTCCGGGAGCCGTCGGAGAGGGGCACCCCCGGGCGGGCCCGCACCACGGGGTACCCGGGCGTGCTCAGGGGCGCGGGGAACGGCGCGACAAGCCACCCACCTGCCGCAAGGTCCCGGACGGGCGGGACGGGGGCACCCGGGGGGTGCGGGCCGACCCCGCTACGCGAGGTCGGTGATGAGGACCGCGGTGGAGACGGGGCCGGGGGCGCCCGGGGTGGCGGCTTGGGTGGCGGCGGCTGAGGCGGCGCGGGCGACGGTGAGGGGTCGGTAGGAGGGGGCGGCGGCGAGTTGGAGCCGTACGTAGCGGGCGGAGCCCTGGGCCCCGTCGGAGTCGTGGACGTGGACACCGGCGTGTCCGGCGAGCCGCCGGGTCACCCGGGCGACCCCCGGTACGGAGAGGACCGCGGCCTGGACGGCGGCGGCGGTGCCGGGGCGGGCGGGGGCGTCGGACGCGGATGCGGGTCCGTAGTCGTCGGCGAGTTCGGGCCGCGCGGGGGGCGCGGGGGCACCGGCCAGGGCGGTGGCGTCGTCGACCAGCCCGGTGACCGCGAGGTCGACCACCCGGACGGGCAGCCCCAGCCCGCTGTCGCCCGCGGCAGCGAACAGCGCGGTGCGCAGCCGCTCCGCCAGGACCGGCAGCGGCTCGCCGAGCGCCGCCTCGAACCGCGCCTCGATCCGCAGCGGCCGGTGCGGCACCGCGCCCACCGGGGCGGCCGGGGACACCTCGGGGCCGACCGGGCCGTCCGGCACCGGCAGGATGTTCACCCGGCCGAGCCGTACCCCGGGCAGCGCCGCGCAGACGGCCCGGAGTGCCGCCACGGCCGTCCGCTCGGTGATCCAAGCGCCGTCCTCGGGCGCGCCGAGCGGCAACAACCGCCCCAGCGCGACCTGTTCCCGTACCGTTCGGCTCAGCCGGTCCATGACCTCCACCCCTCGCTTCGACGGGCCGGCCACCCGATCGGGGGAAGGCCGGTGGCAACCCACTCGCCGCATCCCCCACGCGTGCGGGGGCATGCGCACTTAGTGTGGTGCACGGAGCAGCCGAGACGGAGGGACGACTCGCGATGAGCGACAGCGCACAGCATGGCAGCCCGGAGCCGAACAGCACGTCCTCGGCCGAGGGAAGGACGCTGGACAAGGGCGCGTCGGGCGGCCGCAAGGCGCTCGGTGACCCGGCCACCCGCGGCCGTACGACGATCGCCGACGGCGTGGTCGAGAAGATCGCCGGGCTCGCCGCCCGCGACGTGGTGGGCGTGCACGCGATGGGCACCGGCCTGTCCCGCACGTTCGGCGCCGTACGCGACCGCGTGCCCGGCGGCGGCCGGTCGGTGGCCCGCGGGGTCAAGGCCGAGGTCGGCGAGGTGCAGACGGCGCTCGACCTGGACATCGTCGTGGAGTACGGCGTGTCGATCGTCGAGGTCGCCCGCGCCGTGCGGGAGAACGTGATCACGGCGGTGGAGCGGATGACCGGCCTCGAGGTCGTCGAGGTCAATGTCGCGGTCGGCGACGTGAAGCTGCCCGACGAGGACGATGACGACGAGCGCGAGCAGCGGGTCCAGTAGCGGGCCGGCTCCGGAACGGACGCAGGCGGAGGCGGTCATGGCTGAGCGGACGGAGAGCGCGGAATGAGTATGGCGGTGATCGGCCTGGCGGTGGGAATGGCGCTCGGGTTCGCCGGATGGTTCGGCGGGTTCGGGGCCTTCCTGCTGGTGGCGGCGCTCGGCGTGGTCGGGTTCGTGGCAGGCAAGTTCCTGGACGGCGACCTCGAACCGGGCGAGTTCTTCCGGACACGTGACCGTGACCGCGACCGCGACCGGCGGCGCTGATGGCGGGAGCCCAATCCGCCAGGATGCCGCCCGCGGAGCGCGGGGCGCTGCGGATCGCGGACCGGGTGGTCGCGAAGATCGCCGCGCAGGCCGCCGGTGAGGCGCTGAGCGACGCGCCGGGTGCCGAGTTGGTGCCCGGCGACGCGCGCCCGCATGCCACGGTGTCGGTGCGCAAGGACACCGCCCGGCTGCGGCTGGCCCTCGAACTCGGCTACCCCACCGACATCGGCGCCGTCTGCGGGAGCGTACGGCGCCATGTCACCGGCCGGGTCGAGGAACTGACCGGGATGGCGGTACCGGAGGTGGCGGTCGAGGTCGAGCGCCTGCACTCGGCCGCCGCCCGCCGCAAGGACGACGGGAGGGTGCAGTGAGCGACGACGGCCCGGACCCGAGGCGTCCGGCGGACGCCGGCGGCGGCAGCGGCGCCGACCCGGGCGCCGGGTACGGCGAGCGCGCGGACGGCCGCCCCGAACCCACCGTCAGGCTGCCCACCCTCGACCCGGACGAGGGCTCCGGCGCGCTCCAGTACGCCCCGGCCGCCGGTGAGCCCGGCGCGGTGCGCGTCAAGCGCTTCTGGTCCGGGCGCCGCGTCCCCGCGGCCCTGACGGCGGCCGTCTGCACCGCGTTGACCGGCCTGTTCCTCTACGACGTCGCCGCGGTGCGCACCGACCGCAAGGCGATGGCCTGGCGCAAGACGCTGGCGGACGAGCTGGCCACCCGCCACCTGGACAACGTCTGGATCATCGTCGGCGCCGCAGTGGCCGCGGCGCTCGGGCTGTGGCTGCTGCTGCTCGCGGCGACCCCCGGCGAGCGCAAGGTGCTGCCGATGGCCCGCCGAGGCCCGCAGGGCGTACGGGCCGGGCTGGACCGGCACGCGGCCGAACTGGTGCTGCGCGACCGGGCGATGGAGGTCGCCGGGGTGCGCTGGTCGCGGGTGAAGGTGGGCCGCCGCAAGGTCACCGCCCGCGCCACCTCGCACTTCCGCGAACTGGACGACGTACGGCGCGACCTGTCCGCCGCGCTGGACACGGCGGTCGCGCAGCTCGGGCTGGCCAGGGAGCTCGCGATGCGCGTACACGTCCGGCGGGCCGACAAGAAGGCGTGAGGAGAGGGCGCATGCGCACCACACTCAACCGGGTCATGCTCGGGCTGCTCGGCCTGCTGCTGCTGGTGGTGGGGCTGTCGGTCCTGGTCGGCGGCCTGGACCTGGAGCGGCACTGGAACTTCACGATGCCGCACTGGTGGCCGTGGAGCGGCCCGAAGGACGTGCTGCTGAGCGACCACGACCGGACCCGCTACCGCTCCGACGGCTGGTGGTGGCCGGTGGTGATCGCGGTGCTGGCGGTGCTGCTGCTGATCGGTCTGTGGTGGCTGTTCGCCCAGGCGCGCAGCCGCCGGGTCCGGCAGATCCGGGTGGACAGCGGCGACGGTCAGGGCGCGCAGCTGCGCGGCCGGGCGGTGGAGGACGTGCTGCGCGCGGAGTCGGAGGCGTACGACGGGGTTGCGTGGTCCGGGGCGCGGCTGGTGGGCCGGCGCGGGCGGCCCTCGGCGCGGCTGGTGCTGGGCCTGGAGCCGGACGCCAACCCGCGGGAGGTCGTGGCGGGCCTGGACACCTCGGTGCTGACCCGGGCCCGCGGCTCGGCCGGGCTGGACGAGCTGCCCGCCGAGGCGCGGCTGCGCGCGGTGCGCCACCGGGCCCGGCGGGTCAGCTGACGGCGCCCGCCCGCGGTCAGGCGGTGTCGCCGGCCCGGCCGGTGAGCGTCAGCGCGCTGTTGACCAGGCCGATGTGGCTGAATGCCTGGGGGAAGTTGCCCAGCTGGCGGCCCGCGACCGGGTCCCACTCCTCGGCGAGCAGCCCGACGTCGTTGCGCAGCGACAGCAGCTTCTCGAACAGCTCCTTCGCCTCGTCCGGCCGCCCGGTGGTGTGCAGGGCGTCCACCATCCAGAACGAGCAGGCCAGGAAGGCGCCTTCGGTGCCGGGCAGGCCGTCCACCCCGGCCGCCTCCGGGCTGTAGCGGCGGACGAAGCCGCCGAGGTCGAGTTCGGCGCGGACCGCCTCCACGGTGCCGGCCACCCGCGGGTCGTCCGGCGGCAGGAACCCGACCTGCGGGATCAGCAGCGTGGCGGCGTCCAGTTCGCGGGAGCCGTAGGACTGGGTGAAGGTGTTGCGGTCCGCGTCATAGCCCTTCGCGCACACCTCGGCGTGCACCTGGTCGCGCATCGCGCGCCACTTGTCGACGTCGCCGCGCAGCTTGGGGCGGGACTCCATGGTGCGCACCGCGCGGTCGGCCGCGACCCAGGCCATCACCTTGGAGTGCACGAAGTGCCGGCGCGGGCCGCGGACCTCCCACAGGCCCTCGTCGGGTTCGCGCCACTTGGACTCCAGGAAGTCCATCAGGGAGCGCTGGAGGTTCCAGGCGTGCGACTCGGTGGCCAGGCCCTGCTCGCCGGCGAGGAAGAGGGAGTCCATCACCTCGCCGTAGACGTCGAGTTGGAGCTGTCCGGCGGCGGCGTTGCCGATCCGGACCGGGGCCGAGCCCTGGTAGCCGGCCAGCCACGGCACTTCGTACTCCGGCAGCCGGCGCTCGCCCGCGATGCCGTACATGATCTGGAGGTCGGCCGGGTCGCCGGCGACCGCGCGCAGCAGCCAGTCGCGCCAGGCGCGGGCCTCGTCGAGGTAGCCGCCGGCGATGAGGGCGTTGAGGGTCAGGGCCGCGTCGCGCAGCCAGCAGTAGCGGTAGTCCCAGTTGCGGACGCCGCCGATCTCCTCGGGCAGCGAGGTGGTCGCCGCGGCCGCTATGCCGCCGCTGGGCGCGTAGGTCAGCGCCTTGAGGGTGATCAGGGAGCGCAGGACCGCGTCGCGCCAGGGGCCCTCGTAGCGGCACTGCGCGGACCAGGACTCCCAGTCCTTCAGGCAGGTGTCGAGGGCCGCGAACGGGTCGACCTTGCGCAGGTGCCGGGCGTGCGAGACGTTCCAGGTCAGCACGAAGCCGACGCGTTCGCCCGCGCTGACGGTGAAGTCGGCGTGGGTGCGCATGTCCTTGCCGTACATCGGCACGTTCGGGGTGCTGCGCAGCCACGCGGAGTCGGGCCCGGCGGTGGCCACGTGGTGGCCGTCGACGCGGCGCATCCAGGGCACCACGTTGCCGTAGTCGAAGCGCAGCACCAGCTCGGTGTGCATGGCGACCTCGCCGGATATGCCCTCCACGACGCGAATCACGTCCGGCGCCTTGTCGCGCTGCGGCATGAAGTCGGTGACCCGCACGGTGCCGCTGGGCGTCTCCCACACGGTGTCGAGCACCAGGGTGTCGCCGCGGTAGGAGCGGCTGGCACAGTGCCCGGAGTTGACCGGGGCGATCCGCCAGCGGCCGTTGTCGCGGTCGCCGAGCAGGGCGGCGAAGCAGGCACCGGAGTCGAAGCGGGGCAGGCACAGCCAGTCGATCGAGCCGTCCCGGCCGACGAGCGCGGCGGTCTGGAGGTCGCCGATGATCGCGTAGTCCTCGATGGGTGCTGCCACGTGTCCGCCTCGCCGCCTTCTTGGGGCCGTCGCCGGCCGCCCCCGTGCTGTCCGCCGTGCAATCCCCTGACCGTACAACTCGGCGGCGGGGGTGGGGAGCGCGGGTCCGGGAAGGTGCGGGCGCGGTGGGGCGGGCGGTCGGGCGGCGCGGCGGTCAGGCGGGGGAGGGCGTGCCGACCCGGTCGACGATGCCGACCGCGCCCTCCGCGTTGGCGCAGTGCGCGCAGCAGTAGAACCGGCCGTCGACCTCCACCCCGTGGCCGACGATCTGCACGCGGCAGTGCTCGCAGATCGGTGCCAGCCGGTGGATCGCGCACTCGAAGCTGTCGAAGACGTGCACCGCGCCCTGGGCGTGCACCTCGAAGCTCAACGCGTAGTCGTTTCCGCAAACCTCGCAACGGGCCATGCCGTTCAGGGTGCGGACCGGCCGCCGGGTGGGCAACGCTCCGCGCGGCGCGGCGGCGGGTCGGGCCGCCCCTTTCACCCGTACGGTGGTGTACGGCACCCAGGCGTCAGCCGTGTACACCGTCGGCGGGCCGGACGGCCTTGAGCAGTTCGGCGAAGCGCGCCTCGTCGATGATCGGGGTGCCGACCTGCCGGGCGCGGACCGCCTTGGTGGTGGGGGAGTCGGGGTCGTTGGTGACCAGCAGGCTGGTCAGGCGGCTCACGGACGACGCGACGTGCAGCCCCGCGTCGGTGGCCCGGTCCTCCAGCAACTCGCGGTCGATGCCGGTGTCGCCGGAGAACGCCACCCGCATGCCCTGGACCAGCGGCCCGTCCGGCGCCAGCCGCCCGGGGTTCGGATACGGGCAGGCCGGCCGCTTGCGGGCCGGGCGCCAGCCGGAGTTGCCGTACCCCGAGCCGTACAGGCGGCCGGCGCGCGGCGCCGCGGTCCGCTCCTCCTGGCCGGGGCGCGCCGGTGCGCCCGCGGCGTCCTTCCACTCCGTCAGCGGGCGGCAGGCGTGCAGCGGCAGCGGCAGGTCGGCGGCGGCCGCCAGGTGCAGGCTCGGCCGGAACGTCTCGGCGAGCACCCGGGCGTCGTCGAGCGCGTGGTGCGCCCGGCGCTGCTCGACCCCGTAGTGCGCGGCGAGCGTCTCCAGCTTGTGGTTGGCCAGCGGCAGGCCCAGCTCCTTGGCCAGCACGATGGTGCACAGCCGGTGCTCGACCGGTGCGGTGGTCTGCGCGCGGGCGAACTCCCGCGCCAGCATGGACCAGTCGAAGACCGCGTTGTGCGCCACCAGGACCCGCCCGGCCAGCTGCTCCGCGAGGGCGTCGGCGATCTCCGCGAAGAGCGGCGCCTTCGCCAGGGCCGCCGCGGTCAGACCGTGAATCCAGACCGGGCCGGGGTCGCGCTGCGGGTTCACCGGCGAGTACCAGTGGTCCTGCACCGTGCCGTAGGCGTCCAGCCGGTAGACGGCCGCGGACACGATCCGGTCGTTCCGGCTGAGCCCGGTGGTCTCCACGTCGACCACGGCGTAGCCCTCGGGGTAGCCGGCGGGCCACGACGCCGGTGCGGGCAGCCAGGGCGGCGGGGCCGGGGCGGGGATCGCCGCGCGGACCGCCGCCGGGGCGGTGGTCGGCGTCGGGGTCGGCCCGCCGGGAGCGGTGGGCGGCTCGGTCCGGTTGTCCAGCATGGTCATTGAGGATAAGGGCCGTCGCCGACAGCGTTTCCCACCCCATGGCCGGACCGCGGGTGATGACGGTGCCGCGCGGGCCCCCGAGCCGCCGTTCCACCAGTCCGTCGCGGCAGGCGCGGGCCGGGAGGACCTAGGGTGGGAGGTGAGCAGCGGGCCGGTGCCGTACGCGCCGGCCGCGAGCACCGGCGGACCGCCGCGCCGGTGCGGGAACGGAAGGAGGGGCCGTGCTCGTCGACACCTACGGTCGGGTCGCCACGGACCTCCGGGTCTCGCTCACCGACCGCTGCAACCTGCGCTGCACCTACTGCATGCCCGAGGAGGGCCTGCGCTGGTTGGCCCGTCCCGACCTGCTCACCGACGACGAGGTGGTCCGGCTGGTCCGGGTCGCCGTCACCGAACTCGGCGTCACCGACGTGCGGTTCACCGGCGGCGAGCCGCTGCTGCGCCCGGGCCTGGCCGGCATCGTGGCCCGCTGCGCCGCACTGGAGCCGCGCCCCCGGCTGTCGCTGACCACCAACGGGATCGGGCTGGGCCGCACCGCCGGCGCGCTGCGCGCCGCGGGCCTGGACCGGGTCAACGTGTCGCTGGACACCCTGCGCCCCGACACCTTCCGCACCCTGACCCGCCGGGACCGGCACCGCGACGTGCTCGACGGGCTGGCCGCCGCCCGCGCCGCCGGGCTCACCCCGGTCAAGGTCAACGCCGTCCTGATGCGCGGGGTCAATGACGACGAGGCGCCCGACCTGCTCGCATGGGCCCTGGCCGAGGGCTACGAACTGCGGTTCATCGAGCAGATGCCGCTGGACGCGCAGCACGGCTGGCAGCGCTCCGGCATGGTCACCGCCGAGGAGATCCTGACCGCGCTGCGCACCCGCTTCGCGCTCACCGCCGAGGGCGAGCCGGCCCGCGGCCACGCGCCGGCCGAACGCTGGCTGGTGGACGGCGGCCCGGCCCGGGTCGGGGTGATCGCCTCGGTGACGCGGCCGTTCTGCCGTGCCTGCGACCGTACCCGGCTGACCGCCGACGGCCAGGTGCGCACCTGCCTGTTCGCCCGCGAGGAGTCCGACCTGCGCGGGGCGCTGCGCTCGGGCGCCGGGGACGCCGAGATCGCCGAGCGGTGGCGGACGGCGACGTGGGGCAAGAAGGCGGGCTCGGGCCTGGACGACCCGGCGTTCCTCCAGCCGGACCGGCCGATGTCAGCCATCGGCGGCTGACCGGGCCTCCCACTCCGTCAGCGCCACCACGTCCTTGAGGAAGCCGCGCACCCCGAGGAACTGGGACAGGTGCTCGCGGTGCTCCTCGCACGCCAGCCAGGTCTTGCGCCGCTCCGGGGTGTGCAGTTTCGGGTTGTTCCAGGCCAGCACCCACACGGCGGCCGCCCGGCAGCCCTTCGCCGAGCAGGTCGGCGGCATCTCGTCGCTCATGGCACCCAGTAAACAGGGCGGCCGCGGAGCAGCGGACCCGGCCGCCTCGGACGCGGTTTCGGGCGGCATCGGACGCGGCGGTTTCGAACACGGCGGCCGCGCACATGGCGACGCCGGGCAGCCACGGGGGGAGCCGCCCGGCGTCGGTCCATCGCTCCGACGGGGGATACGGAGCGCGTACCGCAGTATGGCACGCGCTCCGCCGCTCGTGGAGGGGGAACAGGACGATTGATCTGAGCTTTTCTTGAGCTTTCCCGGCCCGCCGCCATTGGTCTGGACCAGTCGCTGTTCGAAAGGGCGCGGTCAGTCCGCGTCCGGCTGCTTTCCGAACGCGTCTCCGCCCGTGTCCCCGCCCGCGTCCCCGGGCCGGGCCGGGGCGGCCTCCGCGCCCGGCACCACCTCCGACGGCTCCAGAGCCGGCCGGGACAGCGGCGGCACATAGGACGACGGCAGGTCCGGCGCGTTCTCCCGCCCGCCGTTGGCGAAGACCACGGCCACGTACGGCAGCAGCAGGCCCACGACGAGCGTCGCCCACGCCAGCGGCCGTTCGACGTTCCACAGGACCACCGTCAGGACCACCGAGACGGTGCGGATCGACATCGAGATGATGTAGCGCCGCTGGCGCCCGCGTACGTCGTCGGTGAGCCCGGCCCGTGCCCCGGTGATCCGGAAGACCTCAGGACCGCCCTGCTTCCCCATCCCGCTCCACCGCCTGCTCCACGCACCGGGCCGTGCCGATCACGGGTCACGACACCTGCTCACCGGTGGCACCACGGTACGCCGCCGGGGCGCCGCACAGCAGAGCGGGGCGGCCTGCCGCGCGCCGTGCCGCTGCTTCGCCGCACGCGGTAGGGCGTTGCCCGACATGCGGCGTAGGCCGTCCGGGCGGACACTGGCGGGACATCTGCCGGGCGCACGCGGCCCGGCCGGAGGAGGCGAGCGGCATGGGTTGGTTGTGGGCGATCATCGTCGGCCTGGTGCTCGGTCTGATCGCCAAAGCGATCATCCCCGGCAAGCAGAGCCTGCCGCTGTGGCTCACCGTGATCTGCGGTATCGGCGGCAGCGCGCTCGGCAACGGCGTGTCCCGGTGGCTCGGCGTCCGCCACACCAGCGGCTTCGACTGGACCCGGCACCTGCTGCAACTCGTCGGCGCCATCGTGCTGGTGGCGATCGGCGACGCCCTGTGGGCCGGGCGCAGGCGCCGCCGCGACGCGGCGCGGAGGTGACCGCCGGCTCAGCGGCGGCCCGGCCCGCCCTGCGGCGCCTGCCGCAGCCACCGCGGCGGCACCGCGTCGGTGAGCCACACCCCGTTGTCGCTGACCCGGAAGGCGTGCCCGGCGGCCGCCATCCCCGCCGCGTCCACCACCAGCACCACCGGGCGGCCGTGCCGGGCGCCCACCCGTAGCGCCGTCCCGGGGTCCGCGGACAGGTGCACGTCCTGCCGGGACATCGGCCGCAGGCCCTCCTGCCGGATCAGCGGCCACGCCGCGGTCGCGGTGCCGTGGTAGAGCACGTCCGGGGGAGCGGTGGCGGGCAGGCCCAGCTGCACCGGGACCGAGTGGCCCTGGCTGGCGCGTATCCGGCGGCCGTCCGGGGAGTAGGCGAACCGGCGCTTGCTGTTCGTGGCGACCACGTGGTCCAGGTCCGCGCGCGAGATGCGGCGGCCGTGGGCGGCGCACGCGGCGAGCAGTTCGTCGACCCCCACCCAGCCGGCCTCGTCGAGGGTGACGCCCACGGCCTGCGGGTCGTGCCGCAGCACCAGCGACAGGAACTTCGACACCTTGACCGTCTGCTTCTCGTCGAGCATGGTCCCTCCCCTGTTCCGGCCGTCGCCTCGGCCCGCGCCTGTTCCGCCGGCCCGGCCGCTCAGACGCCCTGGCTGACCGAACTCATGTTGAAGTCGGGAATCCGCAGCGCCGGGGTGGCGGCACGGGTGAAGTAGTCGCCCCACTCGCGGGGCAGGGTGCGCTCGGTGCGGCCCGCCTCGGTGGCGCGGCCCAGCAGGTCGACCGGCGACTCGTTGAACCGGAAGTTGTTCACCTCGCCGGTCACCTCGCCGCCCTCCACCAGGTACACCCCGTCCCGGGTCAGGCCGGTCAGCAGCAGCGTCGCCGGGTCCACCTCGCGGATGTACCACAGGCAGGTCAGCAGCAGGCCGCGTTCGGTGCCGGCCACCATCTCCTCCAGGGAGCGGGTGCCGCCGCCGTCCAGCACCAGGTTGTCCACCATCGGCGCCAGCGGCACCCTGGTCAGCTCCGCGGTGTGCCGGCTGGTGAGCAGCTGGTTGAGGGTGCCCTCGCGCACCCACTCCACCGGGCCGAGCGGCAGCCCGTTGTCGAAGACCGACGAGTCGTCGTCCGAGGCGTGCGCGATGACGAACGGCGCCGCCTCCAGGCCCGGTTCGGCCGGGTCGCTGCGCAGCGTCAGCGGCAGCGCGGCGACCTTGTCGCCGATCCGGGTGCCGCCGCCGGGGCGGGAGAAGACCGTACGGCCCTCGGCCGCGTCGCGGGCCCCGGACGACCAGAGCTGGTAGATCAACAGGTCCGCGACCGCGGTGGGCGGCAGCAGCGTCTCGTAGCGCCCCGCGGGCAGTTCGACCTTGCGCTCCGCCCAGGCCAGCCGCCGGGCCAGCTCGGCGTCCAGCGCCAGCGGGTCGACATCCCCGAAGTCGCGGGTGGCGCGGCCGGCCCACGCCGAACGGGTCCGGTCCGGGGACTTCGCGTTCACCTCGAGGGTGCCGGAGGGCTGGTCGTGCCGCAGCCGCAGCCCGGTGGAGCTGCCCAGGTAGGTGGACGTCACATAGTGGTGGGCGAAGCCGTACAGCTCCCGGCCGCCCGCCGCGGCGGCGCCGAACGCCTCGCCGAGCGCGGGGGCGAACGCCGCGAACACCTCGGAGGAGGTCTCCGCGGGCGGCGCGGTGAAGTCCGCCGACGGGGCGCGGCCGGGCACCAGCGGCCGGGCGTCCTCCGCGGGCCCCGCCGCCCGCGCCGCCGCCTCCGCGGCCCGTACCAGCGGCTCCAGCTCGTCGGCGGTCACCGCGCTGCGCGAGACCGTGCCGGAGGCGGTGCCCTCGGCGCCGTCGACCGTGGCGATCACCGTGAGGGTGCGGCCGCGGGTCACGCCGTTGGTGGTCAGGGAGTTGGCCGCCCAGCGCAGGTTGGCGCTGGACTGCTCGTCGGCGATCACCACGCAGCCGTCGGCCCGGGACAGCTCCAGGGCGCGCTCCACGATCTCGTGCGGCGTGGTCGCCGCGCTGCTGACGCTGCCGCTCATCGGCCGGCCTCCTGCGTGGTGTTGAGAATGCTGACGCCCTCGAAGAGGGCCGACGGGCAGCCGTGGCTGACCGCCGCGACCTGGCCCGGCTGGGCCTTGCCGCAGTTGAAGGCGCCGCCGAGCACATAGGTCTGCGGGCCGCCGACCGCGGCCATGGAGCCCCAGAAGTCGGTGGTGGTGGCCTGGTAGGCGACGTCCTTGAGCTGCCCGGCGAGCCTGCCGTGCTCGATCAGGAAGAAGCGCTGCCCGGTGAACTGGAAGTTGTAGCGCTGCATGTCGATGGACCAGGAGCGGTCGCCGACCACGTAGATCCCGCGGTCGACGGAGCCGATCAGCTCCTCGGTGGACGGGCCGCCGGGTGCCGGCTGGAGCGACACGTTCGCCATGCGCTGCACCGGGACATGGCCGGGGGAGTCCGCGAAGGCGCAGCCGTTGGACCGCTCGAAGCCGGTGAGCTTCGCGATCCGCCGGTCGAGCTGGTAGCCGACCAGGACGCCGTCGCGCACCAGGTCCCAGGACTGGGCGGCCACCCCCTCGTCGTCGAACCCGACGGTGGCCAGGCCGTGTTCGGCGGTGCGGTCCCCGGTGACGTTCATGTGCGCGGAGCCGTACTTCAGGGTGCCGAGCTGGTCGAAGGTGGCGAAGGAGGTGCCCGCGTACGCCGCTTCGTAGCCGAGCGCGCGGTCCAGTTCGGTGGCGTGGCCGACCGACTCGTGGATGGTCAGCCACAGGTTCGACGGGTCGACCACCAGGTCGTAGCGGCCGGCGCGCACCGAGGGGGCGCGCATCTTCTCGGCCAGCAGCTCCGGCAGCGCCGCCAGTTCGCCGGACCAGTCCCAGGTGCCGCCGGTCAGGTACTCCCAGCCGCGGCCGGCCGGCGGGGCCAGGGTGCGCATCGAGTCGAAGTCGCCGCCCGGGTCGACGGAGACCGCCGTCAGCGTCGGATGCAGCCGGACCCGCTGCTGGATCGTGCTGGTGCCGGCGGTGTCGGCGTAGAACTTGTTCTCCTGGACGGTCATCAGCGACGCGTCCACATGGGAGACGCCGTCCGCGGCCAGCAGCCCCGCACTCCACTGTGCGAGCAGCCCGGTCTTCTCCTCGTCGGGCACGTCGAAGGGGTTGACCTCATAGGACGACACCCAGGTGCGGTCCGCGTGCACCGGCTCGGCGGCCAGTTCGACCCGCTCGGGCGAGCCGGCGGCCGCGATCACCCTCGCCGACAGCTTCGCCATCGCGACGGCCTGCGCGGCGACCTTCGCCGCGCCGTCCATCGTCAGGTCGACGCCGGCGGCGAAGCCCCACGCCCCGCCGTGCACCACGCGGACGGCGTACCCCAGGTCCGTGACGTCCGAGGAGCCGGCCGGGCGGGCGTCCCGCAGCCGCCACGCCGCGCTGCGCACCCGCTCCAGCCGGAAGTCCGCGTGCTCGGCCCCCAGCGCACGCGCTCTGGCCAGCGCGGCATCGGCCAGCGCGCGCAACGGCAACGCCACGAACGACCCATCCACCTCATGCGGCACGACGACTTCCCTTCCTTCGCGTGCCCGCAGTGAACCACGCCCCGCCCGCCGCACGCGCCGGATTCGCCCACACCACGGCCGCGCCGCCGACCGGCCCGCCCGCAACTCCCGGCGGCGGCACGTGAGAAGGGGTGTCGCGGCAAAACCGCGGATGTTCGTGACCCGGGCGCGGATGATCGGGTTCCGGAATAACGTCGCGGGCATCACGAGAGCGCGCGGAATCCGCAATGCCGTAAAACCGCCGCGGCCGTCCGGGATTTGCCGGCCGCTTTCCGGTCAGGCGCCGCGCGGATGCTTCGGGCCGGAGACTTCCACATGCCGGGACGCCTTCACAAGTTCGGGCCGCCGGTACTCCTCTCGCGCACCTGCCGCGGCGTCAGGAAGGGCGGAAAGCGGCCTGTGTCCTGGCAGTTCAGAGGACTGCGGTCCCATATGCGCGGAATCCACCCATGGATGGGCTGATTGCGGGCGATGTCCGTCAGGGGAGAGGGTCCGTCGAGATATCCGACATCAAGATGCGGATTTTCTGAGATGGTTCCGGCACACTCCCGACCCAACTTGTTCGATTCACGGGCGCCTCGCTAGAGTCGGCCGCCATGACCGTAGACACTTCGCTGATCCGCAGCAGTTTCAAGGTTGTCGAGCCGAACGGCACGCAGGTGACCGCATATTTCTACGACCACCTGTTCACCCATCACCCCGAGGTGCGCCCGCTGTTCGCGCCGCACATCGACGAGCAGCGCGACCGCCTCTGGGCGGCGCTGGGCGCGCTGGTCTCCAACATCGACAACCCCGAGACGCTGACCGGCATGCTGCAGAACCTCGGGCGGCGCCACGTGGGCTACGGCGCGCTGCCCGAGCACTACCCGGCGGTGGGGGCCAGCCTCATAGCCACCCTGCAGCACTTCGCGGGCGACGCGTGGACGCCCGCCATGGAGGAGTCCTGGGCCGGGGTCTACGGCGTGATCACCGACACCATGCTCGCGGCCGGCGATGCGGTCGCCCGCTGACGGAGCCGTCGGCGGTCCGCCGCGGCGGACCGCCGGTCACCCCCCAACTGTCCGGAGGTCTCGGATGATGTCAGCCGCCGGTGGCCGCCCGTGAGCGACACCCAGGCGCTGCGGGACTCCTTCGCCCTGGTCGGCAAGTCCGGGGACGAGGTACCGCGGTACTTCTACTCCTACCTGTTCCTCATCGCGCCGGAGGTCCGGCCGATGTTCCCGGTCTCCATGGGCCTCCAGCGCGACCGCCTCGTCGCGGCCCTGGGCCGGATCGTCGCCGATGTCGACGACCCCGAGCGGCTGGTGCCGTTCCTCCAGCAACTGGGCCGCGACCACCGCAAGTTCCAGGTGGTGGCCGAGCACTACGACGCGGTCGGCCGGGCGCTGCTGGCCACCCTCGGCTACTTCCTGGGCGAGGCGTGGACCCCGGAGCTCCAGCGCGGCTGGACCGAGGCGTACGGCGTGGTGGCCCGCACCATGTTCCAGGCCGCCGAGACCGACGCCGCGGTCAACCCGCCCTGGTGGAACGCCGAAGTGGTACGGCGCGAGCAGCGCGGCTTCGACCTCGCCGTCCTCACCCTGCGCCTGGACCAGCCGATGGCCTACGCCGCCGGGCAGTCCGTGATGGTGGAGACCCCGGTGCTGCCGAGCACCTGGCGCTCCTTCACCCCGGCCAACGCCGTACGCGCCGACGGCACCATAGAACTGCACGTGCGCTCCATCGACGGCGGCCTGGTCAGTCCCGCCATGGTCTACTCGCTGCGGCAGGGCGACGTGCTGCGGCTGGGCGCCCCGGTCGGCGACCGGCTGGGTCTGCGGCGCTCCCAGGGCCGGGACCTGGTGCTGGTGGCCGGCGGCACCGGCCTGGCGCCGCTGCGCGCCCTGGTCGAGGAGATCGCCTGGTACGGCCCGGCCCGCCGGGTGGACCTGTTCTTCGGGGCCCGCGACGTCCACGGCCTGTACGACATGCCCGCGCTGCGGCAGATGGCCGAGGCCCACCCGTGGTTCCGCGTCACCCCGCTGACCGGTGTGGACTTCGGCACCTTCGAGAACCGCAGCCTGGCCGGCCCGGTCCTGCGCTCGGGCACCTGCCCCGGGCGCTCGGTGTACGTCTGCGGCTCGCCGTCCATGGTCACCGCGACCGTGCGCGACCTGGCGGCCGGCGGCATCCCCCAGGACCTGCTGCACTACGAAGACGCTCGGTGATCGGAGACACGTGAACGAGCCACGAGCACACCGCCCGGAGGAGCGCCGGGTGACGCCCGAGACGCTGCGCTCGATGACGTTCCCCCGCGCCCCCCTGACCCGCCGCGGCTACAACGAGGAGGCCGTGCACGACGCGTTGCGCCGCTGCGCCGCCGAACTCCTCGCGCTGGCGCAGGAGAACGACCGGCTGCGCACCGACATGCAGCGCCACCGGGACTGGATCAGAGCGAACAACATCGGCGACGGCGCCGGGCCCACCGGGGTGCCGACCGTGGACGCGGTCCTCCAGCAGGCCCGCGCCCAGCAGTCGGCCGAGCAGACCGTGGTCGCCGCCCGCGAGCAGGCCCGCAACATGGTGCGGGCCGCGCGGATACAGGCCGAGGCGGTCCTGGAGCAGCTGCGCGCCCAGGACGGCAGGACGGCCGGCGGCGAACAGGAGGAGACCGAGCGGCTCATCTCCTATCTGCGCCAGATCGCGCAGTCGCTGACCGTCACCGTGGACCAGTACGCCACGAAGCACGCCCAGCCCGACCCGTCGGCGGCCGCCACCCCGCACGACGCCTGACCGGCGGGACGTATCCGCAGGCCCCGGCGCCGCCGGGCACTGTAGGAACCCCACAGGGTCCTCGTGGGCAGGCTGTACGGCCCGATTCCCCGGAACGCGAGCGCTACCGGTAGTTTTCAGGCAGACAGCCGACCCATCGACGCAGGGAAAGAGTGATCCGTTGAGCCGCTCGGTTCTGGTCACCGGAGGAAACCGGGGCATCGGTCTCGCCATCGCGCGGGTCTTCGTCGAGGCGGGCGACAAGGTCGCCATCACGTACCGCTCGGGTGAACCGCCGGCGGAGCTGGTCGAGTCGGGCGCGCTCGCGGTGCGCTGCGACATCACCGACAGCGAGCAGGTGGAGCAGGCGTACAAGGAGATCGAGGAGAAGCACGGCACCGTCGAGGTGCTGGTCGCCAACGCGGGCATCACCCGGGACCAGCTGCTGATGCGGATGTCCGAGGAGGACTTCACCACGGTTCTGGACACCAACCTCACCGGCACCTTCCGCGTCGTCAAGCGGGCCAACCGCGGCATGCTGCGGGCGAAGAAGGGCCGGGTCGTGCTGATCTCGTCCGTCGTGGGCCTGCTGGGCAGCGCCGGACAGGCCAACTACGCCGCGTCCAAGGCCGGACTGGTGGGATTCGCCCGTTCGCTCGCCCGCGAACTGGGCTCGCGCAACCTCACCTTCAACGTCGTCGCGCCCGGCTTCGTGGACACCGACATGACCCGGGCGCTCACCGACGAGCAGCGCTCCGGCATCGTCTCCCAGGTGCCGCTGGGCCGGTACGCGCGACCGGAGGAGATCGCCGCCACGGTGCGCTTCCTCGCCTCCGACGACGCCTCGTACATCACTGGAGCCGTCATCCCGGTTGACGGCGGATTGGGCATGGGTCACTGATCACCATGAGCGGAATCCTCGAAGGCAAGCGCATCCTGATCACCGGCGTGCTGATGGAGTCGTCCATCGCGTTCCACGCGGCCAAGCTGGCGCAGGAGCAGGGCGCCGAGATCATCCTCACCGCCTTCCCCCGGCCCACCCTGACTGCCCGTGTCGCCAAGAAGCTGCCGAAGCCGACGAAGGTCATCGAGCTGGACGTGACCAACGCCGAGCACCTGGCCGGCCTGGAGGAGGTCGTCCGCAAGGAGCTGGGCGGCCTCGACGGGATCGTGCACTCCATCGGCTTCGCCCCGCAGGACGCGCTCGGCGGCAACTTCCTCGACACGCCCTTCGAGTCGGTGTCCACCGCGATGCACGTCTCGGCGTTCTCGCTGAAGTCCCTCACCATGGCGCTGCTGCCGCTGATGACGGAGGCCGACGGCCCGGACGCGGTGAGCGGCGGCTCGGTGGTCGGCCTGACCTTCGACGCGCAGTTCGCCTGGAAGCAGTACGACTGGATGGGCCCGGCGAAGGCCGCGCTGGAGTCGACGTCCCGCTACCTCGCCCGCTACCTCGGCGAGCGGAACGTGCGCTGCAACCTGGTGTCGGCCGGCCCGCTCGGCTCGATGGCCGCCAAGTCGATCCCCGGCTTCAGCGACCTGGCCTCCGCGTGGGACACCCGCTCCCCGCTGGCGTGGGACCTCACCGACCCGGAGCCGGCCGGCCGCGGCGTCGTGGCGCTGCTGTCGGACTGGTTCCCCAAGACCACCGGCGAGATCATCCACGTGGACGGCGGCCTGCACGCGGTCGGTTGATCCGGCCGACAGGTTCTGGACGGCCTTCCTGCCCTCGCGGGCAGGGAGGCCGTCGTCATACCCGGAAGGCGCCGAACCGGCAGGAGAAGGCGTGGTTGCGGGCCTCGGCGGCCGCGGCGGCGGCGTCGCCGGCGCGGATCGCGGCCAGCAGCCGCGCGTGGTCGACGTAGTCCTCGGGGCGCACCTGCGGGCCGACGTCCGCCCGCAGGAAGTCGCGCAGCACCTCGCCGAGGTCGGCGTACAGCGCGGTGAAGACGTCGTTGTGCGAGGCGGCCACCACCGCCAGGTGCCAGGTGGCGTCGGCCTGGACGAAGTCCTCGGCGCCGCCGGAGTCCCAGGCGCGCTCGCGCCGCTCGGTCAGCGCGTCCAGCCGCCGCAGGTCCGCCTCGGTGCGGCGCTCGGCGGCCAGCCCTGCCGCGCTCGCCTCCAGGGAGCTGCGCAGCTCGGCGACGTGCAGCGGGTCGGCGTCGGCGAAGCGGCGGTGCATCACCCCGGCAAGTTCGCTGGTCGCGACGACGTAGGTGCCCGAGCCCTGCCGGATGTCGAGCAGCCCGTTGTGCGCCAGGGCGCGGACCGCCTCCCGGACGGTGTTGCGGGCCACCCCCAGCTGCGCCACCAGCTCCGGCTCGGTCGGGATACGCGATCCGACCGGCCAGTTCCCGGCGGCGATCTCCGCGCGCAGCCGCGCGATGACCTGGTCGGCGAGGGGAGCGGGGCGGGAGACGGGTCCAAGATTCATCCCATCATTCTATGATGGGTTCATGCGTGATGACGAATCCCTGGCCCTCGACCCCGCCGCGGCCGCACCGTCGGGTGCCGTCGCCCCCGCGGACGCCCCCCGAGCCGGTCCCGGCGCCGACCCCGGCCAGCCCCTGCCCGCGCGGTGGATACGCCGCCTCGTCGTCGTGGCCCTGATCCTCGCCGCGCTCAACCTGCGCCCGGCCATCACCAGCCTCGGCGCGCTGCTGAAGGAGGTCCGCGACGGCCTCGGCATGAGCGGCACCATGGCCGGGCTGCTCACCTCGGTACCCGCCGCGTGCTTCGCGCTGTTCGGCTTCGCCGCGCCCCGGCTGGCCCGGCGCTACGGCCCCGGCGCGGTGGTCTGCGCCGGGATGGCCGCCATCACCGCCGGCCTGCTGCTGCGCCCCCTCGCCGGCGGCACGCCGGTCTTCCTGGCCACCAGCGCGCTGGCGCTGGCCGGGATCGCGGTCTCCAACGTGCTGATGCCGGTCATCGTCAAGCGCTACTTCCCCGACCGGGTCGGCACCGTCACCGGCGTCTACTCGATGGCCCTGTCCCTGGGCACCTCGGTCGCCGCGGCCGTCACGGTGCCGCTCACCGACGCGATGGGCGGCAGTTGGCGGCTGGGCCTGGGCATGTGGGCCGCGCTCGCCGCGCTCGCGATCCTGCCCTGGCTGCCGCTGGTCCGGGACCGGTCCGGGCAGCAGCCGCCGCGCCCCCGGGCCGTACGCGGCGCGGCCGCCACCCCCGTAACGGCGCCCGCCCCCGCCGCCGGGTCCGCGTCCACGCCCGCCCCCGCCGCCGGCGAGCACGGCCGGATCGGCCGCAGCCGCACCGCCCGGGTGCTCGCCGGCTACTTCGGCCTCCAGGGCGCCGCCGCCTACGTCACCATGGGCTGGATGCCGCAGATCTTCCGGGACGCCGGGCTGTCCGCGGACAAGGCGGGCCTGCTGCTCGCCGTCACCATGGCGCTGGGCGTGCCGCTGTCGTTCGTGCTGCCGCTGCTCGCCGCCCGCATGCGCTCGCAGGCCCCGATCGTGGTGGTGCTCGCCACCTTCCAGATCGCCGGGTTCGCCGGGCTGTGGGCCGCGCCCGCCGCGGCGCCCTGGGTGTGGGCGGCGCTGCTCGGCGTCGCCAACTGCGCCTTCCCGCTGGTGCTGACGATGATCGGGATGCGTGCCCGCAGCGGACCGGGCGTCGTACGGCTGTCGGCGTTCGCGCAGAGCAGCGGCTACCTGCTCGCCATCCCCGGGCCGATCCTGGTCGGCACCCTCAACCAGGCGACCGGCGGCTGGGGCCTGCCGATGGCGCTCATGCTCGTCCTGGTGGTGCCCCAGGTGCTGTGCGGGGTGCTGGCCGGGCGGAACCGACACGTCGAGGACGAACTGTGACCCCGCCGCACCGCGCCCGGGACGCGGTGCCAGACTGGACGCCATGCCGGTACTCGAACCGAATCCGCCGCAGCCGCAACGCCGCCTGCTGATCATCTTCGGCCTCATGATGGGCGTCCCCGCGATCGTCGCGGTGGTCGCCACCATCGCCGCCCGCATGGGCTAGCCCACCCGCCCCCCCCGGTCCGTCCTCCCCAGTGGTCCGCGCGGGCGCGGACCACTGACCCCGCGACCCTGACCCCAGGGTGGGGACAACCCCACCTCCCCTAGGGGGTCAGGCTCAGGGTCAAGTGGGTGGACGACCGGATGGGCCGCGCCACCGCGCCGCCGTAGCGTCGAACCGCACCGGGAAGAGCGACCCGGCAGTTCGACGGTCCAGCACGGAGGCGGCCCACGTGACCACGCAGTCCCCGCACCTGTACGAGCGGCAGCCCCGGTCCGCGGTCCGGCCCGGCGCCGGCCGCGGCCCCGGGCGGGAGCCCGCCGCCCAGACCAGGGTGCCCTGGTGGGCGGTGGCGCTGCCCGTGGTGGCGTTCGCCGTGCTGCTGGCCCTGCTCAGCGGCGGCGCCGCGCACGCCTCCTCCGGCGCCGCAGGCAGCGACCTGCTCGCACGCTTCACCACGGCCTTCACCGCCCTGCTGCACCACCTGTGGTGACCTGTTCCGACCTGCTTCCGAGCCCGCGTACGCCCCCGGTCGTGCGCCGGCGCGAAACCCCGGTCCGGGCCAGGTGGTCCAGCCCGCGCCTGACGGCCCGAATTCTGGAAAGCTGAAGGGCATGAGCGCCGATTCGACCCGCACCATCGTCCTGCTCAGGCATGCCAAGGCCGACTGGCCGGCCGTGCCCGACCACGAGCGCCCGCTGGCCGACCGCGGCCGCCTGGACGCGCCCGCGGCCGGCCGCCGCTTCACCGACGACGGCATCGCCCCCGACCTCGCCCTGTGCTCGACGGCCACCCGCACCCGCGAGACCTGGAAACTCGTCGCGCACGAGATGACGCACCGGCCCAGGACCGTCTACGAGGAGCGGCTCTACGACGCCTCCCTCGGCGACCTGCTGGCCCTGGTCGGCGAGACCCCCGACAGCGTCGGCTCGCTCCTGCTGATCGGCCACAACCCGGGAATGCACGCCCTCGCCGAGGCACTGGCCGGCACCTCGGACGGCGACGCCCGCGCCCGGATGCACCGCGCCGGCTTCCCCACCGCGGCCTTCGCCGTCCTGACCTTCACCGGGCCCTGGAAGTCCGCCGAGCACGGCGTGGCCCGCCTCACCGCCTTCTGGGCGCCGCACGAGGAGTGAGGACCCGGGGCCGGCCGTAGAGGCGGCGGCGCGGTACGGCCGGCGGGCGGGTCAGTCCGTGGCCGTGCCGTCCAGCGCGTCGGCCGCCTCGATCTCCTCGCGGGTGATCCCCAGCAGGTAGAGCACGGCGTCCAGGAACGGCACCGTCACCGCCGCGTCGGCCGCCTCCCGGACCAGCGGCTTGGCGTTGAACGCCACGCCCAGGCCCGCGGTGTTGAGCATGTCCAGGTCGTTGGCGCCGTCGCCGATCGCCACCGTCTGGCTCAGCGGCACCCCGGCCAGCGCGGCGAAGGACCGCAGCAGCCGCGCCTTGCCCGCCCGGTCCACTATCGGCCCGGTCACCTTGCCGGTCAGCCGCCCCTCGACGATCTCCAGGGTGTTCGCGGCGGCGAAGTCCAGCCCCAGCCGCTCCTTGAGGTCGTCGGTCACCTGGGTGAAGCCGCCGGAGACCACCCCCACCTGGTAGCCCAGCCGCTTCAGGGTGCGCACCAGGGTGCGGGCGCCGGGCGTCAGCCGCACCTCGGCGCGGACCTTGTCCACCACCGACGCGTCCAGCCCCGCCAGCAGCGCCACCCGCGCGTGCAGCGACTGCTCGAAGTCCAGCTCGCCGCGCATCGCGGCCGCCGTCACCTCGGCGACCTGCGCCTCGCACCCGGCGTGCGCGGCGAACAGCTCGATCACCTCGTCCTGGATGACGGTGGAGTCCACGTCCATCACCACCAGCCGCTGCGCCCGGCGCTGGAGCCCGGAGGGCACCACCGCCACGTCCACCCCGCGCGCGGCCGACTCCAGCGCCAGGGCCGAGCGCAGCGCGGTGTGCTCGGCACCCGACACCGCGAACTCCACCGCGGTCACCGGGTACTTCGCCAGCCGGAAGATCCGGTCGATGTTGCCGCCGGTGCCGGTGATCAGGGCCGCTATGGCCGCGATGGACTCCGGTGCCAGCGGCCGCCCGAGCACCGTGACGTGGGAGCGGCCCGCGCCGCGCGGACTGTTGTCGCCGATCCCGGAGATGATCTCGGCCTGCATCTTCATCGACTCGGCCCAGCCGTGCACGGTGACCCGCAGCTCGCTCTCCGCGCCTCGGCCGGCCGGGGCGGTGACCAGCGCGCACAGCACGATCCGGCCGCGGGTGACCACCTGCTCGATGTCCACCACGGCCACGTCGTAGCCGGCCAGCGTCTCGAAGAGACCGGCGGTGAGCCCGGGCCGGTCCCTGCCGAAGATCTTGACCAGGAGGGTCGGCGCGTCGGCCGCGGGGATCATGGGGACGGTCTCGTCCGCGGCGGCAGCCGGTGGGGTCTGCGGGGCGTCGTTCATGGTGCTCCCACCGTATCGGCCGACCGCCCGCGGGGCGCGGGCTGTCCCGGCTGGCGGACACCCGCACAAAACCCGCGGTGCGCGGGCTGCCCTGCCTGGTGCGCCGGGGTGGTACTACTGGTGCCCCCGCGGCGAACCCGCGGCGAACCCGGGGTGCCGCGGCACGGAACCGGGGGTGCGCGACGTGCGTCGTGGGGCGTGGAGGGGGCCCTCGGCAACCGGGCCGAGCCGGAAATATTTCCTCCCGATGTTCGTAATCCCTAGACTGCCCCTCCATGGGGGACTTCGGGGGACAACAAATGGGGCATGGGGTGCCTGAACTCGTACTTGAACTCAACGGACAGACCTGGCCGCTGGACCCGTCCCGGTCCTACAGCCTCGGCCGGGACCCGCAGGGCGACCTCGTGCTCGACGACGCGCGAGTCTCCTGGCGGCACGCCACGATCCGCCGCGGGGAGCGCGGCTGGCTGCTGGAGGACCAGGGCAGCACCAACGGCACCTTCGTACAGGGCCAACGGGTCCAGCACACCGACCTCGGCCCGGGGGCGGTGGTCAACCTCGGCAACGCGACCGACGGGCCCCGGCTGAACTTCACCGCTCCGGCGGGAGCCGGCGCGGGCGCGGCGGCGGGTGTGGCGGCCGCGGCGGCCGCCGCGGCCGGGGCGGCCGGGGCGGCGCCGTCCGCGCCGGCGCAGGCGCCGTACCAGGCGCCCCAGCCGGCCGCCGCCTACCAGCAGGCCCCGCCGCAGGCGCACCCGCAGCCGCAGCCGCCGTACCAACCCCCGCCGCAGCAGCCGCAGATGTACGCGGCGCCGCCGCAGGCCGCACCGCAGCAGGGGCAGCCGGGCGCCGGGGGATGGGGCGCGCCGCCCCAGCACGGGGTACCGCAGCAGCACGCGGCGCCGCCGCAGCAGGCCGCCCCGCCGCAGCAGGCTTGGGGCGCCCAGCCCCAGCCGGGGGTGCCGCCGCAGGCCGGGGCGCCGCAGCCGCCGCAGGGCGCACCGGGCGCCGGGATGCGCAGCCCCACCACCTTCCACCAGCTCGCGCTGGGCCGGGTGATGAAGATCGGCCGTGCGCTGGAGAACGAACTGGTCGTCTCCGACCTCCAGGTCTCCCGCTACCACGCGGAGTTCCGCGCGCACCCCGACGGCCGCTACGAGATCGTCGACCTCGGCAGCCACAACGGCACCTATGTCAACGGCCAGCCGGTCCAGCGCCACCTGCTGGGCCCCAACGACATCGTGGGCGTCGGCCACTCCACCTTCCGGCTGGTCGGCGACCGGCTGGAGGAGTTCGTCGACACCGGCGACGTGTCCTTCTCCGCGCGCCGGCTGTCGGTCACGGTGCCGCACGGCAAGACCACGAAGACGATCCTGAAGGACGTCTCCTTCGGGGTGCCGGAGAAGTCGCTGATCGGCGTCATCGGCCCGTCCGGCTCCGGCAAGTCGACGCTGCTGCGCGCGCTGACCGGCTACCGCCCCGCCGACCAGGGCGAGGTGCTGTACGACAACCGCAACCTGTACAAGCAGTTCGCCGAGTTGCGCCAGCGCATCGGCCTGGTCCCGCAGGACGACATCCTGCACAAGGAGCTCCAGGTCAGGACCGCGCTGCGGTACGCCGCCAAGCTCCGCTTCCCCGGCGACACCGCGACCGCGGAGCGCGAGGCGCGGATCGACGAGGTGCTGCGCGAGCTGAAGCTCGACATCCACGCGGACAAGAAGGTCACCTCGCTCTCCGGGGGCCAGCGCAAGCGCGTCTCGGTCGCCCTGGAGCTGCTGACCAAGCCGTCGCTGATCTTCCTGGACGAGCCGACCTCCGGTCTCGACCCGGGCATGGACCGCGACGTGATGAAGCTGCTGCGCGGCCTGGCCGACGACGGCCGCACGGTCCTGGTCGTCACCCACTCGGTGGCCGAACTGGCGCTGTGCGACAAGCTGCTGGTGATGGCGCCGGGCGGCGCGGTGGCGTACTTCGGCCCGCCGGACGAGGCGCTGACGTTCTTCGGCTACGACAACTGGGCCGACGTCTTCTCCGCGTTCGAGAACTACCGCGACTACGACTGGTCGGGCCGCTGGCGCGGTTCGCAGCACTACCAGACGTATGCCGCCCACCTCGACCAGGCAGCCCCGCAGGCCGCGCACTACATCCCGTACCAGGCGGCCAGGCCGCCCAAGCCGCAGGCGTGGGGCTCCCAACTGGGCACCCTGATACGGCGCTACCTGTCGGTGATCCTCTCCGACCGGGGCTTCATCGGGCTGATGGTGATCCTGCCCGCGGTGCTCGGCGTGGTCAGCATCCTGATCCCCGCCGACTACGGACTCGGCTTCGGCAAGCCGCCGTTCCTCCAGAACAAGGACGCGGGCACCATCCTGATGATCCTCGCGGTCGGCGCCTGCTTCGCCGGCTCGGCGAACTCCGTCCGCGAGCTGATCAAGGAGCGGGTGATCTACGAACGGGAACGGGCGGTCGGGCTGTCCCGGTCGGCGTACCTGATGTCGAAGGTCATCGTGCTCGGCCTGATCACGGCGCTCCAGGGCGCGATCATCTGCGGCATCGGCTTCGCGCCGCGCAAGATGCCCACCGAGGGCGTCGTCCTGCACAGCCACCCGGGCGTGGAGATGACCGTGGTCATCATCGTCTTCGGCTTCGCCTCGATGATGGTCGGCCTGATCATCTCGGCGCTGGTGAAGACGGCGGAGAAGACCATGCCGCTGCTGGTGATGTTCGCGATCGTGCAGATCGTCTTCACCGGGGTGCTCTTCCAGCTCTACGGCAAGCCCGGGGTGGAGGAGTTGGCCTGGCTGATGCCGGCCCGCTGGGCGGTGGCCGGCACCGGTGCCACGGCGAGCCTCAACACGCTGCTGCCGTGGGACCCGACCCGCAAGACGCACGACGCGCTGTGGCAGCACACCGCGGGTGCCTGGACGCTGGACGTCCTGGTGCTGGTGGTGATGTCCGTGCTGTGCGGCGTCGTCGTCGCCCGGCTGCTGCGCCGGCACGAACCCGAGGTCATGCGGAAGTAGCCGGCGCCGGGCCGGCCAGGTCGCGCGCGAGGGCGGTGGGACGCACAGGTCCCACCGCCCTCGCGTTTTCCCGCATTCAGCGGATACGCCGGTCAGTACGCCGAGTTCACGTTGTCCATGCCGCCGTACACGTGGTACGCGTAGTTGCACGCGGCGGCGATGTTCGCGACCGGGTTGTAGACGTTCCACGAAGTACCGGAGACGTGGTACGCGTTGAACGTGGGGTCGATCGTCTGGAGCAGGCCCTTGGACGGAATGCCCTTGGCGGCGTTCGAGTCCCACAGGTTGATCGCGTTCGGGTTTCCGGACGATTCCCGGATGATGTTGCGGTAAATGCCGTTGTAGGTCGGGACCGGAATGTTGTGCGCGGCCAGGACGGCGCGGGCCTGGCGAATCCAGCCGTCCAGGTTGTTCGGGTAGGTCACGGCGACGGGCGTCGCGGTGATCGTCTTCGAGACGGTGGTCGACTTGGCGGTCGACGTGGCCGTCGACGTGCCGGTCGACCTGGTGGCCGTGGTGGACTTCTTCGTCACCGGCGCGGTCTTCTTGACGGTGGTGCGCTGGGTGGAGCGGTTGGCCGCTTCCTTGGCGCGCTCGGCCGCCAGCGCCGCCGCCTTCTTCTTCGCGGCCGCCGCGTCGGCGGCCTTCTTCTTCGCCGCGGCCTCAGCGGCCGCCTTCTTCTTCGCCGCTGCCGCGGCGGCCTTCTGCTGAGCGTCGCTCTGGTCCTTGATGGCCTTCTGGGAGGCCATGCCGGACTCGGGGCTGATGCCCTTGACCTGGTCGCCGGTGGACACGGAGAACCCAGTCGGGTCGCCGTCGGCGACAGCCGACCCACCAGCGGTCGCCTCGAGACCGGTGACTGTCAGCGCAACGGCCGCGGCGGCGGCGACACCGGCCGCCGTGATCTTGTGCTTCCTGGACAGTCGGCCGATCTTCGGGATCGTGGGGAGCTGCATGCGGGATTACCTCTTCCGATTGGGACCCGAGAATTGTTAGAGGGTCGGAAATCGGGGGTCAATGAGCCTGGCTACGAGCGTGGCTCGTAGCCGCGGCCGAAGTGCCCGAGGCAGTTTCCGTGATATGTCCGCGCGTTTGCCGCGGTGAATTCCACTAAGCGGCTTAGTATGTGACGCAGGCCCTATCGGTGAGGTCACAGGGGCGCGCCCCCTGCGTCGCGGATGGTGACGGAGGAGGCGCTTTATGTGACGCTTATTCGGGGCCCGAAGGCCCTTATGGGAGCAGCAGGTTGACGTCTCCGAACTCGTGCCAGCGGAAACGGCCGCGCAGCGCTTCCGCGTAGACCCGGGCCAGCAGGCCGTCGCCCGACAGGGCCCGCAGCATCAGCAGGTGCGACGCCTGCGGCTCGTGCAGCCCGGTCAGCAGGCCGTCCACCGCGCGCACCCCGCGCTCCGGGGTGATCACCAGGTCCGTCCAGCCGTGCGCCGCCCGCACCCGGCCGCGCCCGTCGGCCGCCGACTCCAGCGCGCGCACCGCGGTGGTGCCCACCGCCACCACCCGCCCGCCGGCCGCCCGGGCCGCGTTCACCTGCCACGCGGTGCCGGCCGGCACCGTGTACGGCTCGGGGTACGGCGGTTCGTGCGCCTCGGCGGACGCCACCCCCGTGTGCAGTTCGATCGGCGCGATCTGCACCCCCCGGCTGACCAGCGCCGTGACCAGGGGCGCGGTGAACGGCCGGCCCGCGCTCGGCATCTCGGCCGAGCCCCGCCCGTCGGCCGACGGCGTGCCGAAGACCGTCTGGTGGGCCGACAGCGGCTGGTCGCGGGCGGTGTACCCGTAGCGGATCGGCCGCCCGTGCCGCCGCAGGTGCCGCACCAGGTCGGGCACCCGCACCGATGCCACCCACAGCCGGTCGGCCGCCGGGTCCAGCGGGTGCTCCAGCACCAGCCGGCCGCCGCCTTCCAGCCGCACCTGGGCGCCGGCCGGTCCGCCCGGCCGGCGTACGGTCGTGCCGCGCCCGTCGGGGGAGCGCAGCTCGACCACCCAGCGGCCGTCGTCACGCCGGGTGGAGAAGTGCACCACGACCGGTGCGCCGCCGCCGTCGATCCAGCCGTCCAGCGCTGCGGGCAGAGTCTGCGAGGTGTTGACGACCAGTACGTCCCCGGCCCGCAGCAGTCCGGGCAGCTCGCGGAAGCCGTGGCGGGAGACCTCGCCGCTGCCCTGCCGCCCGACCAGCAGCCGTACCGCGTCGCGGCGGGGCGCGGGCGCCGCCGCCGACAGCTCCGGCGGCAGCCGCAGGTCGGCCAGCCTCCCGGCGTCCAGCCGGTCCGCCTCGTCGTCGCAGGTCGGGCAGGTGACCGGGGCCGCCGGCGCCGCCGCGCTCATCGTGCCCGCCCCGGCTCGGCGGGAGCGGCCGGCGAGGCCAGGGGGTCCGGTCCGGCCGGCGTCTGCGGACCCGCCAGCTCGGCGGCGACATAGCGGCCGCCGGGCGCCGGACCGTCGAGCAGCCGCAACAGCGCGGGCGCGACCTCTTCCGGCAGCGGGCGCTGCGCGAAGCCGGGGTCGTCCGGCACCGCGGCCGCGTACAGCGCGGTCCGCAGGTCGCCCGGGTCGACCCACCACACCCGGACCGCCGGCTCCTCCGCCGCCAGCACCGCCGACAGGTGGTCGAGCGCGGCCTTGCTCGCCCCGTAGCCGCCCCAGGCGGGGTAGGCGGCCACGGCCGCGTCCGAGCTGATGTTCAGCACCGCGCCGCCGGCCGCCCGCAGCCCCGGCAGGGCCGCCCTGATCAGGGCGAAGGGCGCGAGCACATTCGTCTCCAGGGCCGCCCGCAGCCCGTCCTCGGGGAGTTCGGCCAGCGGCAGCAGGGGTTCGGCGCCCAGGGCGCTGGCGTTGTTGACCAGCAGGTCCGGGCCCGCGCCGCCGCCCAGCTCCCGGGCGGCCGCGAGCAGCTCGGCGCGGTGCGCCGGGTGCGTCACGTCGCCGGGCACCGCCCGCACCCGGCCCGCACCCGCCGTACCTTTGTCCCCTATATATAGGGCATCGTGACTTTTGTCCGTTATGAGGTCCTGGGCGGAGGCGCGCAACGCGTCCGCGTCGCGGCCGTCCAGCACCAGATCCCAGCCGCGGCCGGCCAGCCCCTCGGCCAGCGCGCGGCCCAGCCCCCGCGACGCGCCCGTGATGATCGCCACCGGCATGGTCCCCGCCTTCCGCCACGGCCCGGCGCGGTCGCCGGACCCGTTGCCCCCACCGTAGGAACGCCGCCCCGCCCCGGGCCTCGGGCGCCCGCCGCAACCCCCGCGGGCCCTTCGCCCTACGCCGGGCCCTAGGACGAGCGGACCAGGACCGTACGTCCGGCGGCGCATACGGGGTGTCACCTGCGCCGAGTACCGTGGAGACATGTCCGGACGGGCGCCGCGAGGCGGCATCGAAGCGGTCAGCGCCGCGATCGTGGCGATGAACCGGCGGCTGGAGGTGCGCGAGGTCCTCCAGACCATCGTGGGCTCCGCCCGCGAGCTGCTCGACGCCCAGTACGCGGCGCTCGGGGTGCCCGACGACCACGGCGGGTTCGCCCAGTTCGTGGTCGACGGCGTCAGCGACGAGCAGTGGAAGGCGATCGGCCCGCTGCCCCGGCAGCACGGCGTGCTCGCCGCCATGCTCCGCGAGGCCACCCCGCAGCGCCTCGCCGACGTCCGCGACTTCGAGAGCTTCGCCGGCTGGCCGCGCGCCCACCCCGTCATGAAGGACTTCATCGGCATGCCGGTGGCCGACGGCGACGAGATCCTCGGCGCGATCTTCCTGGCGAACAAGAACGCGCCGCCCGCCAGGGACACACCACCCGCCAGGGACGTACCGCCCGCCAAGAACTGCCCGGCCGCCCCCGCGGGCTTCACCCAGGACGACGAGGACCTCCTGCGCATCCTCGCCGACCACGCCGCGATCGCCCTGACCAACGCCCGCCTGCACGAGCGCAGCCGCGAGCTGACCCTCGCCGGGGAGCGCGCCCGCATCGCCCACGAACTGCACGACGCGGTCTCCCAGAAGCTGTTCTCACTGCGGCTGACCGCCCAGGCGTCCGCCGCCCTCGTCGACACCGACCCCGCCCGCGCCAAGGAGGAGCTGCGGCAGGTCGCCGCGCTCGCCGCCGAGGCCGCCGACGAGCTGCGCGCCGTCGTCGTCGAGCTGCGCCCGGCCGCCCTGGACGACGACGGCCTCGTGGCCACCCTGCGCACCCAGGCCGACGTCCTGGACCGGGTGCACGCCGCCCGCGTGACCTTCCACGCCGACCGGATGCGCGCCCTGCCCGCACCGCAGGAAGAGGCCCTGCTGCGCGTCGCCCAGGAGGCCACCCACAACGCGCTGCGCCACGCCCACCCGCGGAGCGTCGCCGTCACCCTCGAAGGGCACGGCGGCGGGGGCGCCACCCTGCGCGTGCGCGACGACGGCCGCGGCTTCGACCCCACCGCCGTCCGCCGGGCCGGCCGCCACCTGGGGCTGGTCTCCATGCGGGACCGCGCCGACGGCGTCGGCGGCTCGCTGAGCGTGCAGTCGGAGCCCGGCCGGGGCACCGTCGTCGAGATGGAGGTGCCAGGTGGCTGACAAGGTGATCCGGGTGCTGCTCGTGGACGACCACCAGGTGGTGCGCCGCGGCCTGCGGACGTTCCTGGAGGTCCAGGGCGACATCGAGGTGGTCGGCGAGGCCGCCGACGGCGACGAGGGCGTGGCCCGCGCGCTGGAGCTGCGCCCCGACGTGATCCTGATGGACGTCAAGATGCCCGGCACCGACGGCATCGAGGCGCTGCGGCTGCTGCACGAGGCGGACAGCCCCGCCCGGGTGCTGATCGTGACCAGCTTCACCGAGAAGCGCACCGTGGTCCCTGCGCTGCGGGCCGGCGCCGCCGGATACGTCTACAAGGACGTCGACCCGGTCGCGCTCGCCGACGCCATCCGCTCGGTGCACGCCGGGCACGTCCTGCTCCAGGCGGAGGTGGCCGGCGCGCTGCTCGCCCCGGACCAGCCGGCCGGCGGCACCGGCCGCGGCAGCACGCTGACCGAGCGCGAGCGCGAGGTGCTGGGCCTGATCGCGGACGGCCGCTCCAACCGGGAGATCGCCCGCGCCCTGGTGCTCTCGGAGAAGACCGTCAAGACCCATGTGTCGAACATCCTCATGAAGCTTGACCTCGCCGACCGCACCCAGGCCGCGCTGTGGGCGGTCCGCAACGGCGTCGGCAACTGATCTGCCGTGCGAGCAGGCGCCTGACCTGGCGTGCGCGGGCACGCGGCACGCCCCCGCGGGCGCCGGTGCGCCACGCCCGTGCACCCGCGCTTGGCGGAGTGAGATTCATACTGTCGGGTGTATGTCCTCCGGAGTGCGCATCCCCAGCGGCGGCGGACCGTTCTCCATGGCGTGCCGCGGCGGATGGCCGCGGCATGTCTCGCAAGGAGGAAGTTCGAAGTGAAGAACCTGAAGAAGGCCGCGACCCTCACCCTCGTGGCGGGCGGGCTCCTCGCCGCCGGTGCCGGTGCGGCCTCGGCCGACTCGGGCGCGCAGGGTGCCGCCGTGAAGTCCCCGGGCGTCGTCTCCGGCAACCTCGTGCAGGTCCCGGTGCACGTCCCGGTCAACGTGGTCGGGAACACCGTCAACGTGATCGGCCTGCTCAACCCGGCCTTCGGCAACACCGGCGCCAACACGTGACCCCGCCTGCCGTCTGACCCCCTCCGGACGGCAACCCGCACGGGCCCCGCGGCCGACGTCACCGTACGCCGCCCGCGGGGCCCGCGCGCTGTCCCGCGACCCCCGCCCCTCAGGGCCTGCGGCGCTCGGTCTCCTCCACGTACGCGTTGTACGCCGCGACCTGCGCGCGCCGGGCGGTCCGCTCCACCGGGCGCAGCAACTCCGCACGGGCGGCGATCTGCGAGGCGCTCACCGCGCCGCCGTGCCCGTCGGACGCTATCGACACCAGCGCCGCCACCCGCTGCGCCAGCTCCAGCACCCGCACCGCGCGCGGCGGGTAGCCGGGCGCGAGCACCTCGCGCCCGCGCTCGGCCCGGGCCCGGTACGCCTCCAGCGCCGCCTGGGCGGCGGGCCCCGCGCCGGCGACGTCGAGCTGGGCGAGCGCGTCCGTGGCGTCGCGCAGCGCCTCCGCCAGCTCGCGTTCCGCCTCGCCGAGCGAGGGCACGTCGGCCGGTGGCGCGTCCCGCACCGGCAGGCACTGCCACTCCACGTCCACGTGCAGGTCGCCGACCGGCCCGGCCTCGTGGACCTCGGGCACCAGGCCGAGCGCGACCGCGCCCACGGTGAGCACCGCCTCACCGGCGGCCATCGCGCGGGCGTTGAACTCCGGGGGCCCGGTCAGCCCGAGCGGGTGCCCGGCCACCGGCAGCGCGAGCCGCAGCCCGGTGGCGCCCAGGGCGCGGAGCCGGCCCAGCGCCAGGGTCAGCCCGACCGGCGCCGGCTCGCCCGGCAGCCCGGCGACACGGTGCACCGCGTCCTCGGCCGAGATCCGCTGGGCGACGTCATCAGGGGCGGCAAGTCCGGCAAGCAGGGCATTTCCCCACGCCGTCAGCCGCCCTGAACGAGGTTCATCAAGCATGCCCCCAGCCTATGGACTGGACCGGCCGCGCGGTGGCGTAAGTTTTCCCCGGGGGTTGTTCCTTCCGGCCCGTGCCGATCCCGGCACACCGACCTGCCGAGACTGCCGAGATGCAAGGGGAGACAACGCGCTCATGAGCGATGTACTGGAGCTGGTGGACGTATCCGTGGTCCGCGACGGACGGGCTCTGGTCGAAGGGGTCTCCTGGTCGGTGGCCGAAGGGGAGCGCTGGGTCATCCTCGGCCCCAACGGCGCGGGCAAGACCACCCTGTTGAACGTCGCCTCCAGCTACCTCTACCCGAGCACCGGCACCGTGCAGATCCTCGGCGAGAAGCTCGGCAACGTCGACGTCTTCGAGCTGCGCCCCCGGATCGGGATGGCCGGGGCCGCGATGGCCGAGAAGATGCCGCGCCGCCAGACCGTCCTGGAGACGGTCCTCACCGCCGCCTACGGCATGACCGCCACCTGGAACGAGGGGTACGAACAGGTCGACGAGGACCGCGCCCGCGCCTTCCTCGACCGGCTCGGCATGACCGAGTTCCTCGACCGGAAGTTCGGCACCCTCTCCGAGGGCGAGCGCAAGCGCACCCTCATCGCCCGCGCGATGATGTCCGACCCCGAACTGCTGCTGCTCGACGAACCCGCGGCCGGCCTCGACCTCGGCGGCCGCGAGGACCTGGTCCGCCGGCTCGGCCGGCTCGCCCGCGACCCGATCGCGCCCTCCATGATCATGGTGACCCACCACGTCGAGGAGATCGCGCCCGGCTTCACCCACGTGCTGATGATCCGTCAGGGACGGGTGATCGCCGCCGGCCCCATCGACACCGAGCTGAGCTCGCGCAACCTCTCGCACTGCTTCGGACTGCCGCTCGTCGTCGAGCGCCGCGGCGACCGCTGGACCGCCGCCGGACTGCCGCTGAAGTAGCCCGCGGCACCGCCGTCCGGATCGCGCACTGCCGCAACTGCCCCGAGTACGCCTACGATTGACCCCGTGGACGCATGGGTGTGGTGGTTGGTGGCCGCAGTGGGGCTGGGCATCCCGCTGGTGATCACGGCGATGCCCGAGTTCGGCATGTTCGCGGTCGGCGCGGTCGGCGGAGCGGTCACGGCAGGCATGGGCGGCGGCATCGTCGCCCAAGTCATCGTCTTCGTCGTGGTCTCCGTGGCGCTGCTGGTCTTCGTCCGGCCGATCGCCTACCGGAACCGGCAGAGCGCCGGCCAGCGCAGCGGGGTGGACGCGCTCAAGGGCAAACGGGCCCTGGTGCTCGAACGGGTCGACGACGGCACGGGCGGACGGATCAAGCTCGCCGGTGAGATCTGGTCGGCCCGCGCCCTGGAACACGACCGCGTCTTCGACCCCGGCCAGCACGTGGACGTGGTCGAGATCGACGGCGCGACGGCCGTCGTGATGTAGATGTAGTCGCCACGCCCACCGCAGCCAACGGGCCGCCCGGCGCCGGGAATTCAAGGAACCCCGCGCACGGCACGCCTACCGTCTGCGACAATTGATCATGTTGTTGTAGTACGTGCTCCATCCGCACTCAACCCGGCGCCGGAGTGACCATGCAGCCCATCATCATCGTCCTCATCATCCTGGTGGTGCTCGTCTTCATCGCGCTGATCAGGACGGTCCAGGTCATCCCGCAGGCCAGCGCCGCCATCGTCGAGCGCTTCGGCCGCTACACCCGCACCCTCAGTGCCGGGCTGAACATCGTCGTCCCGTTCATCGACACCATCCGCAACCGGATCGACCTGCGCGAGCAGGTCGTGCCCTTCCCCCCGCAGCCGGTGATCACCCAGGACAACCTGGTGGTCAACATCGACACCGTCATCTACTACCAGGTCACCGACGCCCGGGCCGCCACCTACGAAGTCGCCAGCTACATCCAGGCGATCGAGCAGCTCACCGTCACCACGCTCCGCAACATCATCGGCGGCATGGACCTGGAGCGGACCCTCACCTCCCGCGAGGAGATCAACGCGGCGCTGCGCGGCGTCCTCGACGAGGCCACCGGCAAGTGGGGCATCCGCGTCAACCGCGTCGAGCTCAAGGCGATCGAGCCGCCCACCTCCATCCAGGACTCGATGGAGAAGCAGATGCGCGCCGACCGTGACAAGCGCGCCGCGATCCTCACCGCCGAGGGCATCCGGCAGTCCCAGATCCTCACCGCGGAGGGCGAGAAGCAGTCCTCGATCCTGCGCGCCGAAGGCGACGCGCGCTCCGCCGCGCTGCGCGCCGAGGGCGAGGCCCAGGCGATCCGCACCGTCTTCGAGTCCATCCACGCCGGCGACCCGGACCAGAAGCTGCTCGCCTACCAGTACCTCCAGATGCTGCCGAAGATCGCCGAGGGCGACGCCAACAAGCTCTGGATCATCCCCAGCGAACTCAACGACGCGCTCAAGGGCCTCGGCGGCATCGTCAACATCCCCGGCGTCACCGGCAACGGAGGCGGCGGCAACGGCGCGGGCAACGGCGGCGCTCCCGCGCCCGCCCCGGGCAGCGCGGCCGCCGCGCCCCCCGCCACCCGCCCCGCGGCCGCACCCGCACCGCGCCGCGAAGCCCCGCCCTTCGACAAGGACTGACCCGGGAGCACACCCCCGGAAGCCCCCGGAGCCCGTACTCCGGGGGCCGTCCCGGCCCGGGCGCACCGGTGTGGCATGATCGCCGCGCCCCCGACCGCCGTCCGGCACCCCCCCCGGAACCCCCGGCCGCCACGGCGCACAGGACGCGCACCGATCACGGAGGACCCATGTCACCGGCGGAAGCCGTCGCCGTGCTCGCCGCCGGAATCGGCGCGGGCACCATCAACACCATCGTCGGCTCCGGCACCCTGATCACCTTCCCCGTCCTGCTGGCCGTCGGCCTGCCGCCCGTCACCGCGAACGTCTCCAACACCCTCGGCCTGGTGCCCGGCTCGGTGGCCGGCGCCATCGGCTACCGCGGCGAACTGGCCGGCCAGCGCGGCCGGTTGCTGCGCCTGGGCGCCGTCTGCCTGGTCGGCGGCGCGATCGGCGCCGTCCTATTGGTCAACCTGCCGTCCGGCGCGTTCCACGCGATCGTGCCGGTCCTCATCGCGCTCGCCCTGGTGCTGGTGGTCCTGCAACCGCGGCTGACCCGCGCCCTCCAGGCCAGCCGGCAGCGCAGCGGGTCCGCCGCCCCCGTGCACGGCGGACCCGTCCTCCTGCTCGGACTCTTCCTCGCCAGCATCTACGGCGGGTACTTCGGAGCCGCGCAGGGGGTCATCTACATGTCCCTGATGGGGGTGCTCCTCGACGAGTCGCTCCAGCGGATCAACGGACTGAAGAACGTGCTCGCCGCGATGGTCAACGGCATCGCCGCGCTCTTCTTCGTCGTCATCGCCCACATGGACTGGGCCGCGGTCGCCCTCATCGCCGCCGGCGCCACCATCGGCGGGCTGATCGGCGCCCGGGTCGGACGCCGCCTCCCGCCGATGGCACTGCGCGGCCTCATCGTCGCCGTCGGCATCGCGGCGATCGTCCAGCTCCTGCTGAAGTAGCCCGCGCCGGGCCGCGCCCGGGCCGCCTCACGCCGGCAGCGCCAGCCACTCCGGCAGGTCCGTACGGTCCCGCGCCCCCAGCGCCAGCAGCAGCGCGTCGGCCGGTGTCGGCTCGAACGGCCGCACCAGCAGCCGCATCCCCGCCTGCTCCGGCGTACGGTCCGCCTTGCGCTGGTTGTCCTCGCTGCACGCCGCCACCGTGTTCAGCCAGGTGTCGCCGCCCCCGCGCGACCGCGGCTGCACATGGTCCACGGTCGTCGCCCGCCGCCCGCAGTACGCGCAGCGGTGCCGGTCGCGTACCAGCACACCGCGCCGCGACCACGGCGCCCGTTGTCGGAACGGCACCCGCACATACCGGCACAGCCTGATCACCTGCGGCATCGGCACGTCCACCCGCGCCGCGCGCACCCGAAGACCGGGATGGGCCTGCTCGACAACGGCCTTGTCCTGCATCACCAGCACGACCGCACGCCGCAGCGACACCGTCGACAGCGGCTCGAAACTCGCATTCAGCACCAGCGTCTCACGCATGTCCGCCCACCTCCCGGGGTCCTTCAGGTGGCACCACTGTGACCCCCGGCGCCGTACCGGACAACGGAGTTTCCGGCCGCGTACAGGGGCCACCGGCCCCGGGAGAGCAGGCGGGGCGGTCTCAGCCGGCGTCGGCCGGCACCTCGTGGACACCGATCAGCTGCGCCCGCGCCAGCGCGTGGAAGCGGAGGTTGAAGCCCACCACCGCCGGCGTCGCGTCCGCGTCAGGACCCAGCTTCTCCGTGTCCACCGCGTACACCGTGAACACATAGCGGTGCGGGCCGTCCCCGGGCGGCGGCGCGGCACCGCCGAAGTCCCGGGTCCCGTAGTCGTTGCGCACCTGCACCGCGCCCGCGGGCAGCCCGGCGAAGTCCCCCGACCCCGCACCCGCGGGCAGCTCCGTCACCGACACCGGGATGTCGAACACCGACCAGTGCCAGAAGCCGCTGCCGGTCGGCGCGTCCGGGTCGTAGCAGGACACCGCGAAGCTCTTCGTCTCCGCCGGGAAACCCTCCCACCGCAGGTGCGGCGAACGGTTGCCGGCCGCGAACACCTGGTCGTCCTTGAGCGCCGCACCCGGCGCCACATCGTCACTGACCACCGTGAACGCCGGCACCGGCGGGTGGAAGTCATGGGGGAGCGGCCGTCGCGCTTGCTCGGTCACCTCGACACCTCCTGTTGGGAACGGACTGGTCCGAGCCTATGGCCTGCCCGACCGATCCCCGCGGCACCCACCCGCCGTCGACTACGCTCCTGCCTCGTGAGCACGCCATCGACCCGGACCCCGCTGGAGCGCGCCTTCTTCGACCGGCCCGTCCTGGAGATCGCTCCCGACCTGCTCGGCCGCACCCTGGTGCGCAGCACCGACGACGGCCCGATCGAACTGCGGCTCACCGAGGTCGAGGCGTACGACGGCCCCAACGACCCCGGCTCCCACGCCTACCGCGGCCGCACCGAGCGCAACGCCGTGATGTTCGGCCCGCCCGGCCACACCTACGTCTACTTCACCTACGGCATGTGGCACTGCCTGAACCTGGTCTGCGGCCCGCCCGGCACCGCCAGCGGGGTGCTGCTGCGCGCCGGCCGGATCACCGCCGGCACCGACCTCGCCCGCCCCCGCCGCCCCACCTCCCGCAAGGACGCCGACCTCGCCCAGGGCCCGGCCCGGCTCGCCACCGCACTCGGCGTCGACCGCGGCCTCAACGGCGCCGACGCCTGCGCCGCCGACGGCGGTCCCTTCCGCGTCCTGACCGGCACCCCGCCCGCCCCCGACGCCGTCCGCAGCGGCCCCCGCACCGGGGTCGGCGGCGACGGCGCCGCACACCCCTGGCGCTACTGGATCGACGGCGACCCCACCGTCAGCCCCTACCGCCCGCACACCCCGCGCAAGCGCGGATAATCGAATCGCCGCCACACCCAGACCTCAGGCACGCTGGTACCAGGAAGCCAGGCACCCTGGCGGCAGGCCCACCAGGCGCCCCGGCGCCCGGGCAGGCCGGTGCCGGACCGAGCAGGCCGCAGACCCAAGGAGACACGGACACCGTGACGGACATCGTCGACGAGCTGCGGTGGCGGGGCGTACTCGCCCAGACCACCGACGAGGAAGCCCTGCGCAAGGCGCTCGCGGACGGTCCCCTCACCCTGTATTGCGGCTTCGACCCCACCGCGCGCAGCCTGCACGTCGGCCACCTCACCCAGATCCTGACCCTGCGCCGCTTCCAGCTCGCCGGCCACCGGCCGATCGCCCTCGTGGGGGGCGCCACCGGACTGATCGGCGACCCGAAGCCCAGCGCCGAGCGGGTACTCAACGACGTGGAGACCGTCCAGCAGTGGGTCGCCGCGCTCCGCGGCCAGCTCGCCGCGTTCCTCGACTTCGACACCGCCGGCCCCACCCAGGCGGTGATGGCCAATAACTACGAGTGGACCGAGGGCATCTCCGCCCTGGCGCTGCTGCGCGACTACGGCAAGCACTTCAGCGTCAACCAGATGCTCGCCCGCGAGACGGTGAAGACCCGCCTCGACGGCGAGGGCATGAGCTACACCGAGTTCAGCTACGTCATCCTCCAGTCGCTGGACTACCTGGAGCTGTACCGGACGTACGGCTGCACGCTCCAGATCGGCGGCAGCGACCAGTGGGGCAACATCACCGCCGGCCTCGACCTGATCCGCCGGGTCGAGGGCAACGCACCGCACGGCCCCGCGCACGCCCTCACCCAGGTGCTGCTCACCAAGGCCGACGGAACCAAGTTCGGCAAGACCGAGGGCGGGGCCGTCTGGCTCGACCCCGAACTGACCACGCCCTACGCCTTCTACCAGTTCTGGCTGAACGCTGACGACCGCGACATCTCCCGCTACCTGCGCACCTTCAGCTTCCGCTCCCGCGCGCAGATCGAGGAACTGGAGCAGGCGAGCGCCGAGCGGCCGCAGGCCCGGGCGGCACAGCGGGCGCTGGCCGAGGAGCTGACCGAGCTGGTGCACGGCGCCGAGCAGTGCGCGGCCGTCATCGCCGCTTCCAAGGCACTTTTCGGCCAGGGTGAGCTGGCGGACCTCGACGAGGGCACCCTCGCCGCGGCCCTGAGCGAGCTGCCGCACGCCAAGGTGAGCGAACTGGCGCCGGTCGCCGACCTGTTGGCGCTGGTCGAGCTGGCCCCGAGCAAGTCCGCCGCCCGCCGCACCATCAAGGAGGGCGGCGCCTACCTGAACAACGCCAAGGTCGTGGGGGAGGACGCGGTACCTGCCCGGAGCGACCTGATCCACGGCCGCTGGCTGGTCCTGCGCCGGGGCAAGCGCAACCTCGGGGCGGTCGAACTGGCCTGACACGGCCGGAAATCCACGTTTGGGCGGCGGCCGAGCTTGACTCGGCCGCCGCGCCTGCGTAACGTAGTCCGAGTCGCTGAAACGGCGGGCCTGGTTCACACAAGGCTCCGCGGGACGAGCGGCCACCCACTACCTACGTCCTCCCGATCATCGGGTTGGCTTTTGGTGCGCCAAAATCCAATTCGGGGAAGCCGATTATGAATCGGTCCGGGAATGGGGTACGGTAGTGAACACGAAGGGAAAGCCCGGAGGGAAAAACCGGAAACGGTCGGACCGAAGGA